>JAISRZ010000083.1 GCA_031273455.1 Deltaproteobacteria bacterium
AACTTATCGACAATTCAAGAATATATCCGTCAACAAGGTTAACTCAGACATAAGACGCATTCATCCGCTAGACTAAAGTCTAGCGGTTTTCTGCGAAAGACCTTATAAACTTCCACCAAGCTGATAAGGGGTTCGCCGAGTTTGTGGATCGCCATGAAGCGGTGGCGGCGCGTCCAGAAATTAAGAAAGCGTATCGGGAATGGGGTTTAAAAAAGGCGCGGATCGATCGGGCTATGGCCGCCACTATCGCCACGGCGGAAGTCGAGATCCAGCTGGAAATGGCTTTAAAAGGCTTTAGAAACGAGCCAGAGGAATCGGCTTGGCCAGGCCTTGCCGCGACCTTGAGCGAACTGGGTTACCCGGATGAGGTTATCGCTAGCGCGGAAAGCCAGATCAAAGCTGAACGCCTCCGAGAAAACCTAAAGCTAGTCTAATAAGCTTATCTAGCTTAATTGGTCTAAGGTCGGTTTTATTAAAGGCCTTATGGGAATAATTTTTATCTGACTAGGTGAGCGCTGGGGGGTTGGCGCGGAACCCTTTGGCCAACCTTCGCCGCGAATTGGAGCCACTTTAATAATGGGCAAGCGTCCGAGTGATAAGAGATTTTTTCAAGAATTAGAGGAAATTTTAATCGAAAACAATAAGACCTTTATCATAGACGAAGCTAAAGAGGCGTTTTTGCTGGAATCGGCTTTGAAGGGTTTTAGGGGCCAATCAACGGCGGCTTGGCCTGGCCTTACCGCGATCCTGGCCAAAATGGATTACCCTATGGACGTTATCGCCAAGGCCCAAAGCCGGGTCCAAGCGGAACGTGGCCTGGTGGAAGAAACTGGTCAAAAGACGGAGCCTTAAGGTTAAGGAAGGCCCCTTGGAAAAGAAGCGTTATTAAGGAGAAAAAGTTAGCGCGTTTTGGCCGAAGTTTAAGACCCAAAGGGTCTAAACCAGGACATCCACTTTCAGTTGGGAGCGGTAACTTTCGAACAAGGCGGTTAGATCCGCGGTTTTCGGGAAAATCGCCTTGGCCCCGGTCTGAGGGTCGGTATAGGTGAAGTTCATTAAAACCCCTTGGTGACCGGCCTCGCGGAGCTTTTGGTCCCCTTCCCCGTCCCCAAACCACAGTCCGTTTTTCGCGTCTAGAGTTGGGCCTAAAGCCTGTCTTTCGCTAAGGGCCTCATCGTCAGATTTCGCGTAGTTGAGCCCGGGCGACCACCCCCGAAAGGTCAAATCCCCGGTCTTAGCCGTGGGGGCCACGTTCTGGTTTAAGTGGTCCGCGAACTGGTAGAGGGCTTCTTGGCCGTTTTCTTGGGCCACGATGGCCAGGGTCACGTTAAAGGTGTCTAAAGTGGCCGCGGTCGCGTTCTGGGTCAGGTATTCAGCGGCGTTATAGGCCCCTAAGGTCTCTTTTAGCCAACTCGCGGTTTTTAAAGCCGCGCTTTCGCTAAAAGTTACGTTCTGGCTATACTGATCGTCCGGGGATTTTAGGGTTATCATATCCCCCGCGATCCCGATTTCTTCGCTATCCTCTGGGCTAAATTCCTCGGGCTCTTTAATGGCCTCCCAGTCAAAGTAGCCAGTGAACTCAAAAACTTCTTTTTCCTTAGAGTCCTTAGAGTCTTTCGACCCCCCAAAGTAAACGTTAATGGCGTAGCTTAACCCGGTGGCGGTTGGCCCAGTCGCGGCCCCATCCTCGGTCAGGAGATCCAGCCCCTGGTTCATAAAGGTCAGAACTTTTTCCAGCTTCTGGGGGAAATCGGCCCCACCCCCGCCATTAAAGACCAGTTCCTTAAAAAAACTCCCCACGGCCTCGGTTAGCTCTTTTTCGCTCACTTTTTCTTGGGTGGCGTAGAGGATCTGGTTCATGAACTTTTCGGCGCTCTCCACCCCAAACTGTTTGGAGATCTCCGAAGCCGTGGCCACGAGGGAGCTTTTAAGCTGGGTGGCCACGTTTTCCGAAAGGTTCTTGTCTTTAGCGTCTTTAGTTAGACGCTCGGTTAGACCGTCCCGAAACATCTCGGCGATGGAGGGGGCGCTGGTTAGGCTGGAGTTAGCCACGGGGTTGGCGGCCGCCGTCTCTTCGGCGGTGGCCACGACCGCTTTCCCGTCAATCCGGAGCCCCGCGGCCACGGTTTTCGGAAAGGAGGAGACGAAATGGCCGAAAACGCCTCCGGTTCCTAAAGCTAAATTTACTGACGCGCCCATAAACGCTAGCCTCCAGATGAGGTTAAAGCCGCGAGCTTAAAGGATAAACTTTAAGCGGCTTTAAAGAGCCCTATTTCCTTATCGGATATTAGCCTAACGCCCTTAAATTTTATAACCTGAAGTAAGTTATTAGGTTTAAAAAGGCTAAAACTAGGGTCTTTGGGGAATATTTGGCGGAACGGAACTTTTGGGATTTTTTTGGGATTTTTGGCCGTTTTTAGGGTCACTCAGAACGGCTAGGGGAAAGTTTGGCCAATTTTGCTTAAAGGCCAGATTAGCCTGGTCTAAAATTAAAGCTAATAATTAACTATTATTGTTATCGCGTTTAAAATAGCTATGATGGTTCCGAGTTGCTTTAAGATCTAGTCTTAGTCTGTTAGCTTATGGGGTCAATGGATTTACCCCTTCATCGCCTAATAATCTATCCAAATAATCTTTGTCAGCCGTAGTTGGGCTTCTATCAATATGAACGCGTGTCAAAGCGGTAGGTTCTATTAATGGCGCAAATTACGATCTTAAGGCTCTTTTTAATCCATATAAATTTAAACCAGTTAAAAATTCATAAAAAAAATTAAAAAAAATTAAAAATTATCAAAATTGTTTATTTAACAGCCTATGACATGTATAGTTTTCCCTTCAAATTCTTGAGTGTCCCAATATATTTTATCCTCCCATTTCTTCGTTCGGTCCCGATCGAAAAAAACCAGCCAGCCTTCCTTTTCGCCTTCGGTGTCCAAATTACCAGCCAGTTGGGAAACGCTTTGTTCCACGGTCGAGCGCCCGCTTATTTTACACTCTATAAGGTAAGCTCGCTCTTTAAAGGAAACGCGAAGAAAAGCGGCTCCTCTCCCTTCAGCGAACTTCCGATCGACTCGCGCCCCACCACTTGCGACCCTTTGCAGAAAAGCCAGCAATATAATTGAATAAGCGGCTTCGTCATATTTACGGGACACTAGCGTCAATATTTCAAGAATTACAGCTTTATCGCCTAGGGAATCAATTTTATTCTTAAAAGAAGCTATTTGAGGTTCATTAATTCTTAAAGGAAATGAAAAAGCGTTTTTGCGCCAAAAATCCTGATATTTTTTTAGAATTTCTGATATAAAAACAATTTGACCGTCATTCCAGGTGAATATTTCTGTACTTGTCTTTAAAATCTCTTGAAGTGGATCGGTCAAAAGTCTGGAAATAACTTCCTGGTAAATAGGGTTGGCCAGTCTAAGGTTATTATCCGCGTCTTTAGCGACCAATCCTAGATCTAAACAGTATTTTCTATCGTCAATGTATATTGATCCCTTTAGACTCTCCCCCGCGATAACCCCATTTATAACTTTAGCCACCATGGGATCCTTAAGGCGCTCAAGTAAGGAGTCGATATGGGTGTCGCGGCGTTCAATCAAGGCCTCGGCGGCTTGATCCATCAGTTTAACGTCAATGGTCGCCTGGTAGTCGTTCTGGAGGATCTTGACCACAATCTCATAGGCCAGAGCGTTGACCAGCCAAGGTTGGCCTTCAGACCAATACCAGGCTCTATCAATGGCGGAGTCGTCAAAAACCTGGCCGCTAGCTATAGTATGCTGACGATAAAGGGTTCCAATCTCAGACCGCGTGAAATTGGCTAGAGTAAACGCTTCTTTTTTGATGTTAAAGGGGCTGGCCAGATTCTTTGAGGCCGAATCCGGTCGGACATGGCGTAAATAGTCCCTAATGTCTCTCATGCCCACTAAAGCTATGGATCTGGGAAATTTATTGCCGGGCTCGCTCCGGTCAATATATCCGTCCCGTAGCTGAGTTAAAAAAGTTATAAGTCCGTCTTCGGCTAGACAGTCAGCCTCATCAAAAAATACAATTAAGTCTTTGTCAAGGTCTTCACATAAATTGGAGAGTATTATCCGTATTTTTCTGCTTGGGCTACTTATTCCAGGTAATGAGTTATAAGTGTCAGCTTTATTTTTAATAAGCGATATTTGAGAGTTTGACATGCCCTGATTTATTTGATCAAATATTGTAGTGACAGCTTCACTTCGATCAGTAATATTACTTAGTGACGCGAGAGAGCAAAATAAAGCGTAGTAATTACCATCTGAATTAATTTTATTAGTTAATAATTTTAAATAAGTAGTTTTCCCTGACTGACGAGGAGCGTGAAGGACAAAGTAGAATTTGCCGTCAATCATTTGATTTATATCATCCTCAGGCAAACGGGACAATACTGGTAGCGTGTAGTGTTCCCCAGGCACGCAAGGCCCAACGGTGTTGAACATTTTTATATTTGATTGGCTCATGTGGACTCCGTTAAAAAGCTAACCTAAACCTCGTGAAATTCTGAAGACCCCAAAGATCCTGACATAAGGCGATTTTTGACTCTAGATATGATTATACACGACATAGGAATCAAAAGTTAGCCCTAAAATCCAAAAATAGAATGGTACCTTAGCGCGCTTAAATTTTATAACCTAAATTAAGTTATTAGGTTTATAAAGGCTAAAAATGCGCTCTGTTGAGAATCTTTGGCGGATCCCCGGAACCTTGGGATTTTTGGCTGTTTTTAGGTCCACTCTTAACGGCTAGGGGAATTTTTAGCTAATTGAGAGTAAAGGCCAAAGTAGTGTGGCCTAAAATTAAAGCTAAATTTTAACTATTATTGTTATCGCGTTTAAAATAGATATGATGATTAGGAATAGCCTTGATCTAGTCTAAGTCCCAGAGGGCGTAACCAATCAATACGGTTCCAGCCATTAACTATTAGTTTTAGTCGAATTTTAGTCGAAGTCGGTAGGTTTAGTCGAAGTAGGTCGCGTCTTCCAGAAGGTTAGATCCCTTTGGCCAACGTTAGTGAGGGCTGGTTAACAAGGTTCGCTTGAGCCAGCGGCGGTTCCAACCGCGTAAAGCCTACATAAACCAGAGCGTTTGACTCGTCCGCCTAACCCTTCCATCCGCTTCCAGAAGCCCTAATTCTGGCTAAATCCATAAGGAAGACTGGTTAAAGGGCTGGCGGTCGCTTAAGGCTTAGCCGCTTTCCATTCTAGGCCCCGTCAAAATCCCGCGCGCCCGGGGTGGCTTTTAGTCTAAGTCTTTCGGCGGACTGGCCGCCTTAGGTCCGACCACGGTCAAATCTGGCCCGCGATCTTTTAGGCTTAAGGACGAAGGGTTATATTAATGGCCCCCTATCCTTTTTGGAACATAATTAATGATCTTTATCCGAAGTAATGGGCGGGCGGAAACCAGGTCATTAAGGGGCGATAAACCTAGCCCCAGGACCTTAAACCTCTTAATTAGTCTATTATAACTCTTAATTTAAGTCTAAACGCCTTAACGAGACTAATTTACCTTAAAACCCCGGCTCATGTGAGAGCCTTACGGAGTTTTCCAGGGCTAAAAGCGGTCTTGATCCGGGAAAAGTGACGGTTATCTTGAGAGAATTTAATTGACAGACCCTTTTAAGAAAAAATTTTCACCGCCTTTTTTATTTTTTTTTGGGTTTTCGATGGAACATGACGAAATTTTTTTGTTGTTTGATTTTGTAAGGTTTTAATACCTTTTAGACCAAGTTAGGGATTTTCACCAAAACTCCGAACCCCTTAATTATCACGTTTCGTCTATGAACATTTGGTAGTTTCCCGCTCGCGACCGCCTCAATCAGGCGATTTTCCGGCGTTTATTCGGTTTTAGCTGGCTTAAGCGAGGTTATCCGCCAGATCCTATCATTTTTCGACCTGTGAAATTTTGTTTGGTTATTAACATTGGTCTAATTTGTATTCTACCATATTAACTCCTGGAAACTTTTTTGTAATTAAGGCTCTTTTAGTAAAAAAAATACTTGACAATTTTTCGACCTATGTCGATAATAGCTTTACTTAGACATTGGTATTTTTTTGAAACAGAAACCCTCTGTTAAAGCCCTTGAAGTCTTTTGGATTTTTTAATCGCTGGTGGGACTAAAGAAATCCGAATAAATTCAAGGAGTTAGCCTAAACAGGTTATCTAATAGGGGTTTGGCTGTCAAAGGCTAAGTCAAACTTGGCCGATATCTTAACACCGCGGTTTAAACCATTAACTGTTGGCCGCGCTAGGTTGTTTGACCGAAACGCGACCCGGTTAGCTCACAGGCATTTCCTGAGGAGGAGAGGCGTATGATTCAAAAGAAAATCTACGTTAACGGCATCGAGCAAAATATCTTCGTCGACCCCGATACCTTTTTGGTTAAGGTTCTTCGCGAGCAGATCCATCTGCCCGGAACCAAGGTCGGTTGCGGCGAAGGTCATTGCGGCGCCTGTAACGTGATTATTGACGGCAAATTGGTCCGCTCTTGCGTCGTCAAAATTGGCCGGGTCGCTGATGGCGCGAAGATCACCACCATTGAGGGGATCGGAACTCCTGGCAACCTGCACCCCCTGCAGAAAGCTTGGGTCAAGCACGGCGCCGCTCAGTGCGGTTTCTGCACCCCTGGCTTTATCGTTTCCGCGAAAGCCCTTTTGGACACCAATCCTGACCCCAGCCGCGAAGAAGTTCGCGATTGGTTCCAGAAGAATCGTAACGCTTGTCGTTGCACCGGCTACATCCCCATCGTTGACGCCGTCATTGAGGCCGCCAAAGCCATCCGTGGCGAAATTCCGGTTGAGTCCTTAGAGTATCGTTATCAGCCTGACACCGATATCTGGGGCAGCCGCTACCCCCGGCCCACCGCGGTTCCGAAGGTTACTGGCACCATTAAGTACGGCGCTGATCTAATCCTCGACCTCCCCCCCAACCGTCTGTATATGGCTCTAGTCCAGGCTGAGGTTTCTCACGCCAACATTAAGGGCATTGACTTCTCCGAAGCCGAAAAGATGCCTGGCGTGGTTAAAGTGGTCACGGCTAAAGACGTTAAGGGCAACAACCGCATCAACGGTTGCGCCTTCCCCACCAACAAGGGCGATGGCAAAGAAAGGCCGATCCTCTGCGATAAGAAAGTCTTCCAGTATGGTGACGCTATCGCCGTGGTTTTAGCCCAAACTGAGGCTGAGGCCCACGCCGCCGCTAAGAAGGTCAAGGTTGATCTTGAGGTCCTACCGGCCTACTTGAACCTGGTCGCGGCTAAGGCTCCGGACGCCATTGAGATCCATCCTGGCACCCCCAACGTGTACTTCATTCAGAAGCACGAGAAGGGCGAGGACACCGCTCCTATTTTCGCTCGGAAAGACGTGGTCATCGCTGAGGATTACCTCATCACCAGCCGCACCCCGCACATGCCCATTGAGCCGGACACCGCGTTTGGCTACATTGACGGTGACGGTTGCGTCTTCGTCCACTGCAAATCCATCGGCGTTCACCTTCATAAGTTCATGATTCAGGAAGGTCTGGGTCTGGCTGACGACAAGCTGCACCTGGTCTCCAACCCCATGGGCGGCACCTTCGGGTACAAGTTCAGCCCCACCACTGAAGCCATTGTGGCCGCTTGCGTTATCGCCACTGGTCGCCCCTGCGGTCTGATTTTCAACTACCATCAGCAGCAGCAGTACACCGGCAAAAGGTCGCCCTTCTACACCAAGGTTCGCTTGGCGGCTGACAAATCCGGCAAAATCCTCGGTATGGAAACTGACTACGACGTCGATCACGGCCCGTACTGCGAGTTCGGCGATCTCCTGACCCTCCGCGGCATCCAGTTCTTAGGCGCGGCTCACAACATCCCCAATATCCGGGGCGAAGGCCGCACCGTCTGCACCAACCATGGTTGGGGCTCGGCTTTCCGGGGATACGGCGGCACCCAGGCTAACTTCTCCTCCGAGGTCGTGGCTGATGAGCTGGCCGAGAAACTCGGGATTGATCCTCTAGAGTTCCACATCATTAACACCCACATTCCGCCGAAAGACGGGAAACCGGGCACCACTAACCCCAGTGGCCAAGAGCTTTGCTCCTATTCCTATCGGGATATGCTCGAAGCCATGAAACCCTACTGGGAAGCCGCTAAAAAGCGGGTTAAAGCCGAATCCACCGACACCCTGAAAAAGGGCGTGGGCCTGGCCGCGGGCGCTTATGGCTGCGGTCTGGACGGCGCCGACTCCTCCAACGCCTACGCGGAACTGAATGAGGATGACAGCATCACCATCTGCACCGCTTGGGAAGATCACGGCCAAGGCGCGGACATGGGCGCGGTGGGCACCGCTCACAAGACCCTCCGTCCGATGAAGGTTTGCCCCTCCAGGCTAAAATTCACCTGGGCCGACACTCGTAACCCGGTTTCCGGCCCGGCTGGCGGCTCCCGCTCCCAGGTCATGACCGGTGGGGCGGTCCGCGTGGCCTGCGAGGCTATGCTGGAAGGCCTAAAGAAACCCGGTGGCGGCTACTACTCCACCTACGCTGAGGCTAAAGCCGCTGGCGTTCCCACCAAGTATGACGGCACCTTCTCCGTTCCGGGCGTGGCCCTAGACGCGAAAGGTCTTGGCAAGCCCTTCATGGTTTACATGTATGGCGTCTGCTTAGCCGAAGTCACCGTGGACATCACCACTGGCAAAGTCCACTGCGATCACGTGGTCTTCAACATCGATATCGGTAAGGTCAACAACCGCTCCGTCACCGATGGTCAGCTCTTTGGCGGCGTGGCTCAGGCCATTGGTCTAGCCCTGACTGAGGACTTCGAGGACATCCAGAAGCACAAGACCATGTTGGGCGCTGGTATCCCCTACTGCAAGGACATCCCGGACAACATCGAGCTGAACTACTTCGAGAATCCGCGGGAGTTCGGTCCTCATGGGGCCGCGGGCGTGGGCGAAATCCCGCTCTGCGTTCCTCACCCGGCCATTCTGAACGCCATTTACAACGCTTGTGGCGCTCGCGTCACCCGCATCCCCGCTCTGCCCGAGAGAGTTTTGGAAGCTCTAAAAGCCAAAAAGTAAACCTTTTTAGGCTCTAGGATCTGTAGCCCCGTTTCCCTTTTTCTGGGGAAACGGGGTTTTTTTGACGCTTTTTATGGTTTAAAATGGGGTTTAGGGGGCCTTAAAAATCCGGTAAACCTTACGGAAAATCCGCTTAAAACCTTTTAGGTTCTGGCGTTTCCGGGGGCCTTATGGTATAATAACCCATACCCTTGGAAAAAGTTAAAGCCTTTTTATTGACCATTCGTTTCGCTTTTCTGGCTCAAAGGTTCGGAAGGATGTTATGGAAAAAGAAGTCCTCTTGGCTTTGGAAGACCGGTGCACTTACGAGGAGCCCCCGGCTTGTCAAAGCCGATGTCCCCTCCATGTGGACGGTCGGACGGTGGCTCGGCGCTTAGCTGAGGGCAAACTTGGCGAGGCCCGGAAAGCCTTGGACCGGCAATTGCCTTTAGCCCAGCTAACCGGCTTATTGTGTGAGGGGGCTTGTCAAGAAAGCTGCTTACGTCACGGCCTTGAGGCCGCGGTCAACCTCCCTCTTTTAGAGCGCCACGTGGTCTTAAACTCCCGGGCCGTTAAACCCTTTCCCATGCCCGCCACCTCCAATAAAGTCGCGGCTATTGGCTCGTCCTTGGGGACCTTGGTTTTAGCCAGCGAACTGAGCCGGAAGGGGAATAAGGTCACCATCTATTTAACCGGGCCTAAAGGCGGGGCTCTTTTAGCCGCTAATAACCTCATCCCGGACGGGGTCTTAAACGAAACTCTGGAGCTCATTGAGTTTTTAGGGAACCGTTTTGCGGAGGCCCCCGGGCTAACCCCAGAGTTTTTAGCCCAGCTATTGGACGAGTTTAAAGGGGTCTTTATCGATCAAGGCGATCCCACGGTTAAAGCCGTTTCACTTGGTCTAAACCCAGCGGAATTAGAGATTGATCCCACAACCTCGGGCTCCACTCGGGAGCGAGTCTTTTTAGCCCCAACCGCCGCGGTCCCTAACCCCTATTTAGCGGCCATGGTGGCCGGCAAAAGGTCGGCTGGGTCCTTTGATCGCCTTTTCCAGGGGGTTAAACCCTCGGCGGCCCGGGAGCCTGAGCGGGTCTACGAAACAACCCTAGTGGTGGACGTGAAAGAGGCCCTCCCGGCCCCGAAAGTCGTTCCGAGCGATCCTTTGAGCCCCACGACCGAAGAGGCTAAGTTAGAGGCTGAACGGTGCCTTAATTGCGCTTGTCACAGTTGCTTAAACGTCTGCCCGTACTTAAGGAACTACAAAGGTTACCCCAAAAAGTACGCTCGGGAGATGTACAACAACATTATCACCACCTACGGTAACCGAACCTCCAATATTCTTATTAATAGTTGCTTAGAGTGCGACCTGTGTAAAGAGGTCTGCCCTAACGCCGCCGATGTCCCGGCCTTTATCAAAAAGGCCCGCGATGAGATGGTTAGAACTAACCATATGCCAGCCTCGGCCCATGAGTACGCCTTAGAGGACTTGGTGAGCGCCAACGCTCCAGACACGGCCTTTTATCGGCCCCCCGTGGGGGCGGCCAAGGGGGAGCGGATCTTTTTTCCGGGGTGTCAACTGGTGGCCTCTAAACCAGCCACGGTCTTAAAGACTTATGAGTATTTAAATAGCTCCATTGGGGGCGTGGGGCTCATGTCGGCCTGTTGCGGGGCCCCGGCTCGCTGGTCTGGGCGAGCGGTTTTAACCGGGACAATCACCCAAGAGATCCGGGCGATTTACGCGGCTAATGGCCAGCCGACTTTTATTTTGGCTTGCCCCTCGTGTCAACTTTTCTTTCAGGCTGAAATTCCGGAGATCCCGGTCATCAGCCTTTGGGAGGTTTTAGCCCAAAACCCGCCGCCCTCTTTGATCCAGTCCGTTGAGCTGACCTTGCATGATCCTTGCGCCACCCGCTACGCCGAAAACATCCAGAAAAGCGCCCGCCGCCTTTTAAGCGTCTTCGCCCCGAGGTTTAAGGAACAAAAGTTCACCGGGCGGCTGACCAAGTGTTGCGGTTACGGGGGTTTGGGCGGAAGCGCCAACGAAACTTTAGGTTATGAGATCGCTAAAGACACGGTTAAAGACGCGACTTCGCCTTTAGTTAGCTATTGCGTTATGTGCCGGGATCGGTTCGCGAAAACCGGGGCCAAAAGCCTCCACTTACTGGACGTCATCTTTCCGACCGGAAAACTGACCGATCTAATGAGCGAGCCCGCCCCGAACTTAACGGCTCGGCGCGATAACCGCCAAGAGTTTAAACGACTGGCTTTAACCAGCGTCTGGAAGGAAGAGGTTAAACCCATGGCCGCCCCAAAGGAAGATATCGTCATTAGCGAGGACCTCTGGGCTGTCATGGAACAGCGCCGGGTTTTACGCGGGGACATTGAGCGGGTCATCGCCGAAGCCGCCAAAAACGGGCCCCTCTTTTTTAACCAACAGACGGGCCATAATCTAGCCTCTCTAAGGCCGCGGCAAGTGACTTTTTGGGTGGAGTACGTGATTGATAAGGACGGTCGTTACGTGATTAAGGACGCTTGGTGTCACCGCATGGTCGCTCCGGGGACCCCTGGGGAGGGCGCGGAAAGCCCGGCCACCTTGGAAGGTTACGCCCGCACCGGAGGCCGGGTGTAATTATGGACCGTAAACTACCGGACATGGACATCACGGGTTGGGTCTGTCAGAAGTGTCAGTCCCCCTTAACCATTTACCAAGTTCGAGTCACCTACATGGGGGCCAGTTTTGAGGTGGAGCTCCCGGGTTGCGCTCAGTGCGGGACCACCATGATTCCCAAGATCTTAGCCTTTGGGAAGATGCTGGACGTGGAAAAGATCTTGGAAGACAAATAGCCTGATGTCTAACCCTTTAGATCTCCCTCTGGCGGGGTCCTCGCCTAGGCGAGCGGGAAACGTCAACCCCTATGAGAGCGAGGAGTTTTTAGCCGCTTTTCCGGAAGGGTTACGACCGGGCGGTTTAGAGATAACTAAGAAGGCTTTAGCTTATTGTCAGTTTCCCTTGGGGGCCTATCTAGTGGACGTGGGCTGCGGCCCGGGGGTGACTTTAGAGTTTTTAAGCCAAGAAGGATTTAGGGTTCTGGGCCTAGATAGCTCCGAAAAACTCTTAAAACTGGCTTCTTTGAAAGGCCCCACCCAAAAGGCCTCTTTTACGAGCTTGCCTTTAGCCGCTGGGGTCGCGGATGGCCTCTTTTGCGAGTGCGTCTTAAGTCTGGCCCGGGACAAGGCCCAGGTTTTGGGGGAATTTAGAAGGGTCATTAAACTAGAGGGTTTCTTGGTCCTAAGCGATCTTTTGGTCAAGACCCCCACGATTTCCCCAAAACCGGCTCTTACCTCCCCCGCCGAACCCCTAACCTGCGCCTCGGGGGCTTTAACCTACCCCGCTTTAAAAGCCTTGATCGAAGAGCGAGGGTTTAAGGTCACTTACTTCGAGGATTGCCATACGGCCTTAAAAAGTTTAGCCGCAAGTTTAGTGTGGCGTTATGGGTCACTTAGTCAGCTAAAAACCTTGTTCCCCAGCGAAGGGCTAGGCTGCTTGGACGGGGGTAAAAACTTAACCTATGGGCTTCTAGTGGCCCAGGCGGTGGCCTAAATCACCCTAAGCCGAAAACTTAGCGACTAAAAGCTATTTTCTAAAACTATAATTCGCTATAGTTAGTTAAAAGACTTTATTTAAACCGTAATTTTCGGAGAATATATATGATAGACGAGACTCAAGTCGCGGTCATGGAGATGGCGGCTAAGGGTTATTCCTGCGCCCAGATCGTCCTCCTTTTGGGGTTACGGGTCATGGGTCGGGAAAACCCGGATCTAACCCGGGCCATGGCTGGGTTAGCCATGGGGGCTGGGTGCGGCGATATTTGCGGGGCTTTAACCGGGGGTTTATGTCTTTTGTCCGTCCACACGGCAAAAGGTATTGACGACGAAAGGCCCTCCCCCATGGCCCGAACGCTCATGGGGGCTTTAATCAAGTGGTTTAAGTTCGATGAGTTAAAGGGCGAGGTCAAGCCGGATTGCTTACGCATCTTTGAAAAAAACGGCCAAACCTATGACGCCAGCGCCAACCCCACGGAAAGCTGCGCGGATCTGGTCATTAACACCTGGCGGAAGGTCATGGGCCTTTTAAGCGAAAACCAGATTGACCCAACTTTAGGCCGGGACGAGGCCTAAAGGACGAGGCTAAGGACGATCCGGGGCGATAATTTAACCCCAATCATCTGGTAAATTAACTAGTTTATTGGGATTTTATTGATCTATTAGCGTAAAACATTTTTAATATAACGATAATTTATTTAAAAACGCGCTAGCCAATGGGGGCGATTATAAGGGCGTATCGCCTTTAATCGCCCTTAAGACCTTAGTTTTTTAGACCTTAGTTGGTCCGCTAAAATCCCTTCTTAAGCCGTAAGTGGCCTAACTCGTTCAATCTGGGGCGAGGGGCCGCTCTAACGGCCTCCCATAACCATTATCCGGTTTAAGGCTTAAAGCCGCTAACCTCTAGCGGTCGATTATGGTTTACGGTCGCGGGATAATAAGGTATCTTAAGGCTTAAACGCTTTTATCGGCTTTCTATTTTAGATGGGCTTCTAGGATTAATAGGGCTATGACCGCGACGCTTTTGGAAACCACAAAGAGCTTATGCCCCGTTTGTTTACGGGTTTTACCAGCCGAGATCTGGGAGCGGGGGGACGAGGTTTTTCTAGAGCGCCTCTGCCCAGAGCATGGCCCTTTTTCCGTGGTTATCTGGCGGGGGGAGCCCTCCTTTAAAGCCTGGAAGCGACCGAAAAAACCTCTAAAAGTTATTCCCCAGACCCCTAAAAATGAAGGTTGCCCTTGGGACTGCGGCCTATGCCCAGACCACGGCCAAAACCCCTGCACCGTTCTTCTGGAGCTGACCACGGGCTGCGACCTTAACTGCCCCATCTGTTTCGCCGACTCTAAGGGCCAAGGCCTCTTCCGGCCTTTAGAGGAGTTATTAAGGGCCCTAACCTGGATCAAAGGGGTCGCTGGGGAGGTGGTTATCCAACTGTCCGGGGGGGAGCCCACCCTCCATCCCGGGTTACTTAAGCTCGTGGCCTTGGCGGCTAAACTCTTTCCAGCGGTCCAACTGAACACCAATGGCTTAAAACTGGCTAAAGACCCTAAATTCGCTCAAGATTTAGGGGACGCGGGTTTGTCTTGGGTCTTTTTGCAATTTGATGGGGTCACAGACCAGGTTTACGAGGTTTTACGCGGAAAGCCCTTACTTAACTTAAAGCGAAGGGCGGTGACCAACTGCGCGGCGGTGGGTTTACCGGTGGTCTTGGTCCCCACGGTGGTGAAAGGCGTTAATGACCAGGAATTAGGGGCCATCGTGGATTACGCTAGAATGACCCCCATTATCCGGGGGGTTCACGCTCAGCCTTTAACCCAGACCGGTCGGGTCCATTTAAGCGACCCCCAGAGCCGGATAACCTTACCCGAGGTCATCCAAGCCTTCTGTCGGGGCGGGGACGGGGCCATTAAACCGGAAGGGGCCTTCCCCCCGGGCTGTGAGCACGAAAGATGCTCTTTTCACTTACGGTTCCGTAGGGACGAATCCGGAAAGCTAACCGCCAAAGTCCCCCAAACCAACGATTGCGGGTGTGGGCCGATGGGCTGCCCCCCGAAAACCTCTAAGGTTCCCTCCCCGCCAGCGGAAACGGATCTTAACCGGACCCGGGCCGTGGACATCATCATCCAAAGCTGGGGCGGCGATAAGGGGGGCAAAAGTGGCCCTAGCGACTCGAAAACGATTGAGCCTCCCCTAGACGTCTTAAGCCCCGATAAAACCCCTAGTCAGCCTTTAAAGGCCCTAACCATCCCCATGGCCAAAGCCCCGGCCCAGTCTTTAGACGCGTTTTTAGAGCGGGCTAAAAGGGAGACCTTTAGCCTCACTGGCATGGCCTTTCAGGATCGACACAATCTGGATCTGGCTCGCTTAAAAGGGTGCTGCGTTCACATCTACCAAGAACCGGCCAAATTAATCCCCTTCTGCGCCATGAACTTAACCGCCGCCAATGGCGACTCTTTTTATCGAAAGGGGCCAAAGCGATGACTGTTAGTCCCTTATTGAGCCCCCCCAAAAAAAAACCAAAAAAACCTGATGATTCCCCCAAGGCCAACTGGCTGGAGCGGGAGTTTATGAACCGCTTAAAGAGGCTGGGGTTAAAGGAGCCGAGCGGGGATATAGCCTTAAGTTTAGCGACTTTCCGGGCCCAACGGCTAATCCAGACCCTAACCTTAGCCTTAAGCGCGGTCTTTTACCGGAGCCATTCCTTAGCTTTAACCGAAGCTAAAACCATCCTTAGTCAAGCCCTAAAGGCCCATCTTGCGGCTTCCGAGTTGGACGCGGCCCTAATGGAAGCCGTAAAGGCCCTCCCCTTCACTGAGCCCAGCGATTTGGCCGCGAACCCGGACCTTTTTTTAGCCGTCTCCCAATCGGACGTGGCCGGGGTGGTCACGGTCCCAACCTCCGGCTCCACCGGGGAAGCCAAAAGGATTTACTCCACTTTCGCGGATCTAAGAAACACCGAGGATTTTTACTACTTTGGCATGCGTTATATGGTTAGCCCTAAAGGCAAGGACTTAGTGGCTTTGCTGATGTCCGGGGATCGGCCTGGGAGCGTGGGCGACATGCTCAAAAGGGCTTTGGAGCGCTGGCCCATTGAGGTTAAAGTCCCCGGGTTCGCGCCTTTAGGCCGACCGGAGTTTTTGGAGTGGTTTAAAGGGTTAATTAGCTTAAAGCCGACCTGCTTGGTGGGGGTTCCGGCCCAAGTTTTGGCTCTGGCTAACCACGAGTTAGGCCAAGAGCTGACTAAAACGGTTAAAGTGGTCTTATTAAGCGGCGACGTGGCCCCCCAGACCTTGGTTAAAGCCATCGAAAGCCGTCTTCAGAAGGCTAAAGTCTTTTTGCATTATGGGCAGACCGAGTTTGGCTTAGGCGGGGCCGTGGAGTGCCCGAACCGAATGGGGCCCCACTTACGCGAGGCCGATCTCATCTTAGAAATTTTAGACCCTCATAACCAAAGGGTTCCCCCCGGGGAAATCGGGGCAATGGTTATCACCTCTTTAAGCCGCGAGGCCATGCCCCTTATTCGCTATCGGACCGGGGATTTAGGCTCTTTTGTTATCGGCGAGTGCCCTTGCGGCTCTATTTTTCGGCGGATTAAGACTTATGGGCGGTTAGCTGACCGGATCGCTTGGCCCAATGGCCAAACCTTAGATCTATGGCGGATTGGGGAAATCCTTTATGGGGTCCAAGGGTTGGTTAATTACCAAGCCCTTAGCCCCAAAGAGCCGGACTATATCTTACAGTTGACCGTGACTAGCCCCAAAGGCCCGGAACCGAAGATTATTAAGGCCTTAGAAGCCCTCCTAGCCGATCAACCTTGGGCCATCGCCTGGCGGGAAAGCTTAAGCGGCCAGACTGAGCCCACGGGTAAGCAGGTCTTGCGCCGGTCTTAGGTCAGTCCGTTAAGACATCTAAGGCCGGTCATTTAAGGCTGAGCGATTTTCGAGCTGATTTTGCGGGTCGGCTCTCCACTTAAAGTTCTATTAATTAGGAGCTATTATGAAAAACTCTAAACTTTTAATGGTTATAATGTCTTTAGTTGTCTTGGTTTTTTCACTATCTGAGATCCGGGCGGCGGAAGTTAGCCCTAAGGCTTTTAACCCGGCCATCGCCGCCACGGAGTTAGCCGCGGGGCTAGGCGCGGATCTAAACGTCACTAAAGCGCAATCTAATGACCAAAAAATTGTGAAATTAGAGCGGGTGGATAGTTTTTTTGATGGTTGCCCGGTCCTTATTAATTTAGATTTTCCTGGATATAGCCCTCGGGATTATTTTGATGTCGCCTCAGATATTTATAGAAATAATAGTACAACTAAGTCTAATATATATAATGTTAAGAACGAAGATAAATCGCCTGATCGAGGATTCTATATTCAATTGATTAATGACGGTGAATTACGTGGGTTTTTAGTTAGAAAAAGTGATACTCTTAAGACTGTTAATGATGATTCGATTGTTAATGGAATTTTATTGAAATTTGAGGAAGATGAGTTACATGGTCCTATATGTTCTAATCCGATAATTTTTAATGACGGTAAAAGACAAAAATTACCAGACGCTTTGAAAAATAATAGAATATTTAAAGAAATTATTAAGACAAAAGAAGGATTTGACTGGAATAGCGTGGGTTGAATATTTTTGTAAATTTTAGTTAATTTTTCATGAATATTTGTAATTAATATTTAATGAGCGTACTGACTAATCAATCTTTGGGCTAGCGCCCGCGGGAAAGCTCAACTGGTTAGATCGAACCCACGGGTAAACGGGTTTTAGGCCGATCTTAGGCCGATCTTAGGCCGATCTTAGGTAGTCCTACCGAAAGACCCACGAAAGACCTTAAGATCGGCTTAAACAGATCGGCTTAAACTTGAAGACCTGTCAATTAGGCAATATTATGGTAAATACTAGAATTTTAGTGATTATAATATTTTTAGTTATATTTGTTTTTTCATTATCAGACGCTAGCCCAGCGGAAATAAATGATGATATTTTAAATAAAATGATCGCTACTGAAGGGTTAGATATAGACTTAACCGTTACTAAAATTCCACTATCAATTATTCAACCATGTATAGGCGCGGGAGGTAAAAGTGGTAGTAAATTTGAGACTAAATGGGAATTTGTCACTGATGATGTTCTTGTTTATAGAAAGAAAACAATTGACCTTATAACTAATAATGTTGATGAAATAATTTTAGCATTTGAAATTTTACCCGATAAAGCGATTTTTTCTCGTTTAATTATAAATGGTAAAGAATTTGACACGCTTGGCAAGGCTGTTTTTGTGACCAACGTTTTAGGTCCTTGCGCCTTAGCTTTGAACTCGAATAATAATTCCAATAACGATAATGATAGTGACGATGATAGTGATGATGATAACGATATCGATAGCGATGATGATGGCGACAAAAATATAAATTTAGATCAAGTTAATAGTTATTTCGATGATTGCAATGTCTTTATCGAACTAAAATTTCCTGGATATACGCCTGAAGATTATATTGGTCTAGCCTCAAAACTTTATAAAAATGATAATAATAATTCATCTATATATAATATTAAAGATGATGATAAAGTGCCTTATCAAGGTCACTATATTCAATTAATTAAAAACAATAAATTTCGTGGTTTTTTAGTTAGAAAGCATAATAATGGACTGACAGTAAGAAATGATTTTATTGTTAATGGAATTTTACTTAAATTTACAGAAGATGACTTACATGGCAATTCTTGTTCTGATCCAGTAATATTTAAAAATGGTAAAACGCAAGATTTAACTGACGCCTTGGAAAATAATGAGCTATTTCTAGAGGTTGTTAAAATAAGAGACGGAATTGATTGGGAAAATTCTGGTTGATTATTTTGATAGGACGGATAGCTAAACTCTTCAGACCGGCCCTAAATTAATTTGTGACCAAAGGTAGTCCGCGTACTGAATGGTTACCAAATAAGGGTGTTCCCGTTAACGAAATTTGTCGCGAAAAATCCCATGAACGCTATACCCATAAGAAAAGATTGTTCCTCAAAAAAAAGTTATTGACAAACTAGGCCAGATCAGTATAACATATAATTACCACGTGGCTCGTAATCCGCCAACTATTTGGACTGGTTAGTTGGGGTTGAATATTTAGTCCAGAACTGGCCACAACTCTATTTTTTTTTCTGAGTCTCTTGGTCTAGTGGCTCGTAAGCCTTTCTTGACTCCGGCTAAGACCTCGGGTAAAATTTTATTCAAGAAAGGCCTCTTTACGAGTCATCAAAGACTTGTTATAAAGATTGGCCACGGGCCCAACTGGCGTATTTACCGATTTAAGTGTAATTTTTCCCGGGTTTTTTTAACTATTGACCCTAATGAAGGTTTTTTGACGTTGGTTATGACTGAGAACAAAGATAAGACCCCTAAAAATACAGTCGCTCCAGACAATAACGTTAAGGCTCAGGAGGAAGCTCAGGAGGAAGCTCAGGAGGAAGCCCAGGCGGAAGCCCAGGCGGAAGCTAAAGCCATCAAGCACGCTAAAGATCTTAATGATACGGTAAGCAAGTTACTTACTTCTTTAGGCCCTGAAAAATTTGTAAATGATATTATTCGTTTTTTAAAAAAAGATAAAAATATTGATTTTGATTCTGTTGAACTTATATATTCTGATAAAGAACAAATAGTACCTCCTTTATTTATTAAAAAACTTGATTTTATAGTAGCCACAAGGCGGAAAAGCACTAATAAAGATGGAAAAGATGTTATCGATTTTTATATAGTTGAATTTGAAACTGATTTCAGAACTATAGATGCTACAAAGCATGGTATATACCTGCTATCAGCTTATGCTTACTATTCTAAAGATAAAGTAATTGTAAATGACCATTTCACTATAATTTATGGACCTAAAGTTACTAGAACTGATAACCATAAGTTTGAAATTTCACATTTAAAGTTTTCACCTGACTGTATTTATATGTCAGAACTCGATAAGGATGAAATTCTTGAACAATTAACGCTATCAATTGAATCAGGTCAAGCGATTACACCATTTTACTTTCTGTACCTGCTGTTTTTACCTCAAATCGACAAGGTGTTAGATTATGATATTTTGAAAAAATGCGCTAAACTGGCATTTAAAAATATTTTACTGATGCCTAATGTTAAAATTGATTTTATTTATCTTTTTGGCCTTATTAATAAATTAAGTAAACCTCAGGTGGAAGACTTAAAGGAGGAATTAATGTCTTTAGGATATAATGAATATGAAGTAGATGTTTTGCAAGTCGGTAAGCAGGAAGGCTTGCAGGAAGGCCTGCAGTTAGGCATGCAGAAAATAAAACTGGCGCACGCTAGAAAATTAGCGAATAAGGGTTGGTCTGATGAGGAAATCGCTGACTTTTTAGAAGTAACCGAAGCTGAGTTCTCTAATATAAAAAAACAATTTTCATCACAAAATCAATAATTTATATAATTTCAGTCTTATCATAAATAATCAGCGTATTTGATTGTTGTAAATTACATTAAAACACAATCTATGTTACAAATTTTTTCTTAAAATAACTAATAATAAAGTTAATAAAACAAATTTTATGTTCTTCCGGAATTTCTGTTTTTTTTTTTAAACCAGCCAATAAACCAAAAAAATATTTCAGTTTCAAGGAAATTACTGTATTTATCTATCAGAACTCGATAAGGATTAAACTCTTGAGCAATTAACGCTATCAATTGAATCAGGTCAAGCGATTACACCACTTTACTTTCTGTTCCTGTTGTTTTTGCCTCAAATCGACAAGGAGCTAGATTATGATATTTTGAAAAAATGCGCTATACTGGCATTTAATAATATTCAACTTATTTATAATGTTAAATTTGATTTTATTTATTTTTTTAGCCTTATTAATAAATTATGTGAACCTCATATGGATAACTTAAAAGAGAAATTATTGTCTTTAGGATATAATGAATATGAAGTAGATATTACGCAGGTAGCTATGCAGGTAGGTATGCAGGAAGGTATGCAGGAAGCGAATCTGTCGTGCGCTAGAAAATTAGCGAATATTGGCTGGTCTGATAAGGAAATCGCTGACTTTTTAGAAGTATCCGAAGAAGAGTTCTCTAATATAAAAAATCAACTTTCATCACCAAATCAATAATTTATATAATTTCAGTCCTATCATAAATAATCATCTTATTTAATTGTTGTAAATTACATTAAAACACAATCTACGCTATAAATTTTTTCTTAAAATAACTAAAAATGAAGTTAATAAAAAATTTTTTTGTTTTTCCGGAATTTCGGATTTTTTTTATAATACCAGCCCAAACCCAACAAAATATTTCAGTTTCAATTAAATTACTGTATTTATCTTTCAGAACTCAATATGGATAAAACTCTTGAGCAATTAACGGTATCAATTAAATCAGATCAAGCGATTACACCACTTTACTTTCTGTACCTGCTGTATTGGCCGCAAATCGACAAGGCGCTAGATTATGGTATTTTGAAAAAATGCGCTATACTGGCATTTAATAATATTCAACTGATTTATAATGTTAAATTTGATTTTATTTATTTTTTTTAGCCTTATTAATAAATTAGGTGAACCTCATATGGATGATTTAAAAGAGAAATTATTGTCTTTAGGATATAATGAATATGAAGTAGATATTACGCAGGTAGCTAGGCAGGTAGGTATGCAGGAAGGTATGCAGGAAGCGAATCTGTCGTGCGCTAGAAAATTAGCGAATATTGGCTGGTCTGATAAGGAAATTATTGACTTTTTAGAAGTAACCGAAGATGAATTCTCTAATATAAAAAAACAACTTTCATCACCAAATCAATAATTTATATAATTTCAGTCATATTATAAATAATCGGCATATTTGATTGTTATAAATTGCATTAAAACACAATCTACGCTACATATTTATTCTTAAAATAGCTAATAATTAAGTTAATAAAATAAATTTTATGTTTTTCGGAATTTCGGATGTTGCGACCAAATAGAAATGTCCTATTTATACAAATATTGGAATGTCCTAATACGAGTGATATGATACACCGGGATGTAAGATCAACCCCCTGTAGGCAGGCCAAGACCAGGGGGGGGGATCCCCCCCCCTGGTCTTGGCACGGAAATTGCATAAAAGTTGTGGGCCACTTTAGTTATCAACCACTTGCAGGTAGTTGATAAATTAACTTAGTAAACTGAAGTTGATATAGTTACCGCGGTAACTAACCTTCATTGAACCATCGATCCAGTGTTCGACAGTGATCTTCCTTCGTACCATGTCGGGAGACCCACTTCTGACATGAAGTTGATACTTCTTGCCACCGAACTTAAAGGTGTTGTCTTTATTAACGACCCGTTCAGACTTAACACATAGGATACCGGCCAGATTAAGGCCATCAATCGGTCTGTGATAGTCTATCGAGCCTACGGGGGGCCTACTAAACCTGTTGTTGTGATCAGCCCAAAAGCGGCTTTCAAGGAAAATGTTGGCCTCTTCCAAGGACTTAATGTCATGGTATTTCATGAGATACACAAGACGATCTTGGAGCGTCCTATATGATCTCTCAACACGCCTTATGCTTGTGGACTGTAGGCATGGATAACGGTTATGTTGAGTTCGCGACAAGCGCGTTCTAACTGAGTTTCAGGGAGTTGAGCCATCTCAACTTTCCCTGGTGGGTTGTACCTGAAGTGGGAAGCCCGGTCCACATAAATACTATATGGACGCCCGTACTTTAGAAAGTACCTTCTGAGACAATCCATGTTAGTAAATGTGGAATCCGTGTGGTAAAAACGCCCGAAAACCGTACTGGTGGCGTCATCGATCATACTGACAAGGTGAAAAAAACCGTATTCTGGGCCCAGCCACTCGTGTTCACTGGTATCCATCTGGACAAGCTGCCCAAAACAGCTTTTCCTTTCTCTGGTACGGCGGTGAAGGAGTTTCCTTACTCCGCCATCCCACATTTGAATATCCATCATGATTTTCCGAAGGGTCTCAGTACTAACAAAAATACCGTGTTGATCCCTCAGAATATCATTAATAATCGTTGGCCCACCACCAGGGGGCCAGGACGAAATAAGCTCCACAATCTTGCCCCTAGTTTCCTGGGACAATTTGTGATTGGAAGGCTTGCCTATGCCCTTATGGATCAGTGACGAATCTCCATGATCCCTAAAATCATTGAGTTTGCGCTGGAATTGCCGACGGCAGTAACCTGACAAGTTGACGGCGTCACTGACTTTCAGTTCCTTGTTTTCGACCCTTCGGAAAAGGTCAATTAGCACGTTCTGAGACGCGTGATTAAGACCCTGTTCCACATTGGGGTCGTCCAAGAGGCCATCGGGATTTTCGCTCGTTTCCTCAAGAAAGCCATCAGAGTGATCGGCTGAATCAACGATCTCTCCACCGTCACTAGAAGTTTGTTGAAGGCCCTGGTCGACATTAGAGTCGTCCAGGGGTTGATTGGGATAATTGGCCATCCCTTCAGTGTGGTCGTCAAAATCAATGTTCTCTCCGCCACCGCCAGGCGCTTGCTGAAGGCCCTGGTCGTCAACAGAGTCGTCCAGGGGTTGAATGGGTTGGCTGATCATCTCACCGGGCAAGCTTTCCTGGATGGCGACAGATTCGACTCTATCGCCGCTTCCTTTACGTTTGCGTATGCCTCGAAAGACATTGTCAGACTTCCTGCCGCCTGATGACGGAACGCCATCGGCAGAGAACAGGAGACTAACGCCTCTAAAAGGTTTGATACACATATGTGTACCTCCGTGAATGGGATAAACCATTGTAGAGGACATTTCTATTTTGGAGGTATCAAAATAGACATTTCTATTTTTCCCTTAACCAACAAAGACATTTCTATTTTGCGCTAAGAAGAGTAGGACATTTCTACTTTGATATTATTTTTAAGGACATTTCTATTTTGTTATTATATTAAAAATTATAATAAAATTACATAGTTACGCTGATAAAAGCCTCTTGATTAGAGTTACAATATAATTATAAAAAGTAGGACATTTCTTTTTGGTGCTTAGTTGTCTAGGACATTTCTATGTAGGGTTTATCGAATAATTAAGGGTGGCGTTTCTATGTAGTGGTTACGAATGGATGAGACATTTCTATTTAGGCGTTAAGTAATTTATTGCAAAAATAAAATGTATATACGTAGCGTTAAGACATTTCTATTTAGATATTAAATGGCATATGAAAAATTCTACTTTGTTATAAGTGGGACATTTCAATTTTGGAGTAAATGAAAAAAAAGACATTTTAATTTGGCATTTAAGGTAATAAAAATGACATTTTAATATGGTGCTTAGGTGAGAGGTGACAGTCCTATATTGTTATAAATGGGACAGATCAATCTGGCCGCCACATTTCGGAATTTCGGATCTTTTTTAAACCAGCCAATAAACCCAATTAAAATGCTTTAGTTTCAAGGAAATTACTGTATTTATCTATCAGAACTCGATAAGGATAAAACTATTGAGTAATTAAAGGTATCAATTTAATCAGGTTAAGCGATTACACCACTTTACTTTCTGTATCTGCTGTATTGACCTCAAATCGACAAGGCCCTAAATTATAACATTTTTAGAAAATGCGCTATACTGGCATTTAAAAATATTTTACTGATGCCTAATGTTAAAATTGATTTTATTTATTTTTTGCATTATTAATAAACTAAGTGAGCATTAAATGGCTGATTTAAATGATTATTTAACGTTTTTAGTGTATAATAAATATGAAATGGATATTACGGAGATAGCCTGGCTGGATGGCTGGCTGGAAGGCTGGCTGAAAGGCTGGCTGGAAGGCTGGCTGGAAGGCTGGCTGGAAGGTAGGCAAATAATACTGAGGCGCGCTAGAAAATTAGCGAATAAGGGTTGGTCTGATAAGGAAATTATTGATTTTTTAGCAGTAACCGAAGATGAGTTCTCGAATATAAAAAAACAACTTTCATCACCAAATCAATAATTTATATAATTTAATTTGTTTAGGGTTAATTAGTTAATAATTCTCTATCTTGCATGAATTTCAAGCTTAAGCGAAATTAGATCGCTAGAGTCTTTAAGGGCTTGCGAGACAACCCAAAAGGCCAGCTTATTATCAGGCCTTAAGGCCCTTAAGCCTTAGCGCCTAATGGGCCGACCTATTCTGTCCTCTATTCTGAGACTGGGATAATGGTCACCGCCCCGGTGGGTTGGGGGATTTCCAAGAGCGTCTCCAATGGTTGGCCCCACTCCCGGGCTAAGATGACCCGGTTAACCGCCTGGTGGGCCACCACTAAGGCCCGGTTAAAGGACTGGGCTTTAATCTCGTCAAAAGCCGGCCAGACGCGGGCGGCTAACCCCCGAAAAGTCTCGCCCCCGGGGGCTGGGTGATCCACAAAGTTCTTCCCGCGCCAGGCCCAGTGTAAGGGCCAACGCTTTTTAACCTCATCTCTAGTCAATCCATCCCACTGACCTAAAGTTATTTCCTTTAAGCGCGGCTCTAACTTAACCGGCGTTGGGGCGTCCCCTAAGAGGATGGCTAAGGTCTCTTGGGTCCGAATAAGTGGGCTCACAAAAGCCAGATCAAAGGTAACGCCCACTAACTTATCCTTTAGTCGAGCGATCTCCGCCCTACCCTCCTCGGTTAACGGCCAATCCTTTTGCCCCACCAAGGCCCCGGGGGCGGCAACTTCCCCATGACGGACTAAATAGATCTCTTTCAAACCGCTTAAACCTCCGAGGCCAGTTTATCGGCCAACTCCTCTAAGGGATCCAAGGTCCTTTGGTGACAAACCGCGCCTGGCTCTTGGCCGAGTTTATTTCTAAACCAAGTTTCCACCTTTAAGGCGTTAGCCAAGCGAGCTTGTCCTTTGGACTTGGCTTTGGGGTTGTCAAAGGAATCGATCTTAGTCGCGAAACGCTCACTTAAAGAAACAAACTCGGTCTCGATTAAGTACTTATCCGCGAGATACAGGGCCATGGCCCCGTATAGGTCCCTTAAGTCCCAATCATTGGCCGCGGGCGGCCAAGTTAGGTCTTTATGCTGCCCCACCAGCCGCCCTAAGCGGGGGTAACCAATGGCTCTTAAACGGGCCTCCCCTTGGGCCTCATGCTTTTTCTCCAGCCGATCGACGTCATGGATTAGACCGCCTAAAAATCCTAATAAGGGATTGACTAACTGGGGCCCCAGCTTATCTTTTAAAGACCGGCTAAGGCGTAAGGCCCCTTTAGCCACCCCTAGGGAGTGGCGAATAACCCTTTGCCCTGGCCCCACCAGCTCCAATAAGGCGAATAGATCCCAAGGGTTAGGCCACGGGGCTAAGGTTACGGGTAGGTTAAGAGAGGCTTCGTAATCCGTTGGGGTGTCGATGTCGGTTAAAACCCCCACGTCCGGTCGCTCCACAAACCGAATGGGCCCATTAGTTGGCGGATCTAGGGGGGCCAAACCTTCTTGGTAGCGACTGACCCAAGACGGATCCAATAAACCGCTCAAAAAGACTCGTAAGTTAGTGGGTTTAAGCTCTAAGATTTTTTTTCTTAGGTTAGGGCCCAGTAAGGGCGGATGGCCGCAACGGCCCTTATGGGTGGGGATGATTAGGGCCGCGTCTTGGTCTTTAGGGGTTAAACTTCGGAAAAGGCCGATAACGGCTAAGATTGATTGCGGGCTAACCAAAGCCGCGTCCACCGGGAGGATCATAACCGGCCCGTCCGCCGCCGCCTCTAACCCGGTGAGGATGGAACTGGCCATGCCTTGAGTAAAACCCGCGTTATGGACGGTTTTTAGCCCAAAGCTTTCGGCTAGAGCGGCGACTTCCGGGGCCCGATGACCGGTGACCACCAGGCTATTGTTAGTTAAGTTTAAAGTCTTTAACGACTCGGCGGTCTTCGGCAATAACCCCACCCCCAATGGCGGGGCCAAAGCCTTATGAAGTTCGCCAAAGCGGGTCGATAGACCCGCTGAAAGGACTATGACGGTTAGGTCCGCGGATTTAAGCAAAGTTTATCCTTAGGTCGCTAGGAGGGTATTGTGGGCGCTAAAGAACGCCTTGAAAAAAACGCGGTTCTTAGCGATAATGGAATCATTCCCAAAATAACCTAGCCCTCGTTTTATTCCGTTAAGTTTCAGCCAGCCTTTATGGCGGAGAGCCCCATGGGTTTTAATAATTATAAGCGCTTATACCAGTCTTTACAAAACGGCGAATTGGTCTCTTTGGTCTCTAGTTATAAGCCCAGTTCCTTAACCAAGACCATCTACACCGGGGACGCGGCCAAGCGCTGGGCCGAAAAAACCCCGAGCTCCGAAAGTTTGTACCTAGAAAAGACTGGCGATAGGAACCTGACCGTGGAGGTTCTAAGGCCTCACCCGACCTTAATCATCTTTGGCGGCGGCCATATCTCCAAGGCTTTATCCCCCATGGCGGCCATATTAGATTACCACATCACCGTCTATGACGATCGGCCTTTTTTCGCCAACCAGGTCCGTTTTCCCGAGGCCCGTCAGGTTATCTGCGATGGCTTTGACGTTATTGGCCAGAATCTGGAGATTAGAGGCCATGAGTACGTGGTCATAGTCACCAGGGGCCATAAGCATGACCAGGATTGCTTAAGGTTTGTCCTCTCGGGCCGGGAGCCAGCCTATATGGGCATGATCGGCTCCAAACGGCGGGTGGCCATCGTTCGGCGACAGATTGAGAACGAGGGCGTTCCCAAAGCCAAGATTGATAAGTTACGCTCGCCCATTGGTTTAAAAATCGGGGCCGTTAGCCCAGCCGAGATCGCGGTGGCTATTTTAGGGGAAATCATTGAGGCCCGCCATTTAAGCGAAGAGGCCCAAACTTTAGCGGGCGAGGCCACGGCGGACATGGACGTTATGGCTTATCTAGCCGGCGACGATCTGTCCGAGGCCGCGGTGATCACGGTTCTCTCCTCCAAAGGCTCCACCCCTCGGGCCGCTGGGGCCAAGATGGTGGCCTTTTTTGACGGTCGGACCATTGGTAGCATTGGCGGCGGCTGCGCGGAAGCCGCGGTCTTGGGCGAGGCCCGGGAGATCATCCAAAGCGGCGGGTACGCCTTAAGAACGGTGGATTTGACCGACTCCGCCGATGACGATGGCATGGTCTGCGGCGGGACCATGGATATCATGATTGAGGCCGCCGCCGCCGTTAAGTGGGCTGAGAACGCCTCATAAAGAGGTTGGCCGGGGTCGCGGCGGTTAGGCGCGGGCCATTGGTTCCACCATAGCTTTAAGATCAAGCTCAAAATACTTAAGCCCTAATATTTTCGCGGCGGAGCGGGCGAATATTAGGGCTATTTTTTTAGTGTTTTTAAATATTTATGGATATTAATTGATTATTCACTTAGCAATATTGTTTTTTTATTTCTATTTAATCAATAATATAATAATCAATATTAAATAAACTGTTATAAACGCCTTATATGAAAAAAATAAATTTTGTTAGCGATAGGGGCCATCTAGACCTAGGATATGGAATATTGGCCGGGCTCTTCTGTTTAGCTTATCTTGTTTAGCGTATTTTTTCGCTTGTGATTTCGGAAATTTAGAGCTATCATGAGGACAATTTTTAAAATACGTCCACGTATTTGGGTGGGCGACCTTCTGACGAGGGTCCACCAATAAGCCGAACAAATTAAAGCGCACCCAAAATAAACTGTAGTTCTCAATTTTTTTCTGGCTAAAATAAATAAAAAAATAAATAAAAATCGCCCTACCCCATTGATTCCGCCAGAAGACGCGGACGCTAAAAAAAAAATAATCAAGCGTGGCCTTATGGCTAGAGTCATTAAAATATATTTTTGGTTATAAATCAAATTGATTTTTGTTCAGTAATACTAAAAACTTAACAATCTTTATATGACAAGAAATTTATGTTTTAATAAATTGCATATTGTATGTTAAATAACTAAGTTATTGTTTAAATTATCATATAATAAAATTATATCTATTTTTAGATTATGGAGTGAAATTATGAAATCCGCCAGTGAATTTGATGGTATGTTGGAAAAGGCGAATCAGAATGATCCTAAAGCTCAGTACGCGGTCGCTAAGGCTTACTTAGACGGGCGAGTCGTGGCTAAAAACTACCAGTTAGGTCTGGAATGGTGCGAGAAAGCCGCTCAGAATAATCACGCTTACGCCCAGTTTCATCTTGGCCATTTGAAAACGCGCGAAGCCACTCAAACGCTCAGCGGCTTAATACCGCCATTCGCTAACAGTTTTGGCGTGGACCTGAATCCAGTTGGCGTCTCACCAATATTCGTCAGAATTCCGAACGCCGCGCTTTCGGTTAATAACGCCCAGAACTTTCAAAAAGTGGTTGAGGCTTATCAAAAGGCCCAGCGAACCCCCGCTTATCAAGACGCCCGAAACCAATTGTTGGTCGGGCTCGACTGGCTCGAAAAAGCCGCCGCTCAAGGCCAAATGGAGGCTCAATATGAGCTGGCCGAGCTATACCAAACCGGTGGGCCTTTCCCTCATGACCTAAAAAAGTCGGTCATGTTCGCTGAGATGGCCTCCGATAAGGGGCATAGCGGGGCTACCGCGATGCTCTCGAACATGAACCAGCGGGGGATCGATGGCGTTCTGAAGGCCAATAGGGCTAAATCCCTGGAACTTTTAAAAAAGGCTTCCCGGCTAGGTGACCTACCCTCGCAAAATTTACTCGCCCTAAAGCTTATCTATGGCGAGGACGTGGAACGCCAAGACCAACCCGGGGCTCTCCAGTTGTTGGAAAAAGCCGCCAACGCCGGGTATTCAAAATCTCTCTACAACCTGGCCATTTGTCACTATTGTGGGGTTGGGGCGAAGAAGGACCCGGAAAAAGCCATTCAGCTACTCCAGACAATCGTTGATCAGGCTGAATTAGTGGTTAATACCCTGAATAAGATGCTCGCCGGGTCTAAAGAAATATCTATATACGGTGGTTTAGTTTACTAATAATATACGCTAAATATTTATATGCTATAATCAAATTCATGAATAATATATATCATAATAGACACTAGTTAAAGACATATTTATTATAATATGCATACTAATTGTTTAAAATAGTTATAGCCTAAAATATTTATTTACCAACTCGTTCTGACCGCCTGGCCGCCTAATAAGATAAGGTTTACCGGATGGTCTGATTTTTTAAGACCCCAGCCATTAAGGCTGGTGAAGCTTAAAATTTGGACTAAGACATAGGCCGACCAAAGAATTTGGCTCTATATCTTGGATGATGCCGGAGGAGGTCTGTATGGCGGTCTTGAGAAATGGATGAAGGATGGGGTGTCAAAAAGTTAGAAGCACCTTTAGAGGAAGATCTGGCATAAAGTCAAGAGATACGGCGGCTTTAGGTCAATTAATCCTAGAAACACCCGTGAACGGATACAGTCATCTCAAGTGGAAAAATTATGGTGAAATAATTATCAGATTACACATTTTAGACATGAAAATTATTTTTTTAAATTAATTATTTTACTCCATTGTAAGTCACGAACTAAAAATAAAATATCTTGACTTAATTTATTATAATCAACTTCATATTCTTTATAAAGTATGTCAATTATATTTTTTATTGTTAAAAACCCATTTGAAAGGTTATAAAACTCTTTTGCTACTTGGTTTAAATACCTTATCTCCAAATCAATTGACATTGTAACTAAGAAATCACCTTCGTTTCTTGTTTTTAATGCTATAGAATATGGTTTTAATGATAATAACTTAGTAAACATTAACTATATCTCATCAACTAAAACCGGTAACAGATTTTTTAAAGGTATTGTTTGTAAACTTGATCCTCTTTTTGATTGAGTTGTTGCAGATTGAGCTGCTAAAGCACCAGCAGCTGCACCAGCGGCTAAGGAAGCGAGAACAGCTTCAGTCGCCAATGCAGCACCCACAGCAGAACCCACAGCAGAACCCGCAGCAGCAACTGCAGCACCAATTGCCGCTAATGGTATAATTCCATCAGAATTAATAGCACCTATAGAAGGTGAAATATATATTTTTTTCATTTGTTGCCTACCTGTTAGCAATAATTTCTTACGTCTTAAGTATTATTTTCTATCTATTGGTAATAATTTCTTATGTCTTAAGTCACTAAAGTCCTCGTTAATACTGTTTATGAGTTTAGTTGCTCCAGACATCGCTAAACCACCAACCGCAAAACCAACCGCAGTAGCTACTACTGGAGCCAAAGGAACTAAAGGTTCGTTTGTTGACCCAACTTTCCCAAAATGGACACAAGCAACTTTAGGACATATATATGTTTTTTTATCCATATTGAATACCATTAAAGTTCTATATCTTTATCAACGTGATTTATAACAGATAATTTATTTTTATTTAAATTATTAATTTCAAATAAATAATCAATAACTTTTTTGTTAGTCCAAACATTTTTAAATTTTTGGTTCCATAATTTATAAAAATCATCTTTTAAAATGTTACCAGCTATAATAGGAGCAACACAATCTAATCTAATATCACCATTAGGCCTTATTATAGCAACTGAATTTGGCGTTATACTACTTTTATTTAGTTGATAAATATCTGTTGCTCCAATTTGAATTATTAGTTTATTAAAATATTTTTTTATTAATGAATTTATCTTTTTTAACATTAATTCAGATTCTTGCTCTGTTAAAAATAAATTATTATTTAGTGCTGCTCTTCCACTTGGCATTATTTTACCAAATATGATGGAAGAAGCTCCCAACAGATAGGACATTTCAGCCATTTTTTCGATGGAATCTAAATTTTCTCGAGTTACGCAATTCGCAATAGTAACCGGAAGACCAGCATTAGAAAGTAATAAAACTGCTTCAACAGCTCTATCAAAACTACCTTTTACCCCTCTTAAATTATCATGTAACTCTGCTGTTGCTCCGTCAATTGATACCTGAACTCTATAAAATCTGTACTTCATCAAATTTTGTGCTATATTTTGAGTTACGAGCATACCATTGGTGATTAAAATGAATCCAGTTCCATCATTATGCAAAATATCCATTATTTCAAATAATTTGTTTCCTAACAATAATGGTTCTCCGCCTGAGAGAATACATTGAAATATACCACCTCTATCAACTAAGTAACGAGAAAAATCAATCCAATGTTGTGGTGTCATTGAAGTTATTTTATCATTATCTCCTGAACGATTATAGCAATGTTTGCATTTAAGGTTGCAGGAAGCAGTCAATTCAAATTGAAGACCTATGGGGAAAGTAAATTCAACGGGAAACTGATTTTCCTTTATTAACTTATTTATAAAAGCCTTTTCAAATTTTATTGCTTTTTTTTCATCTTCTGTTATGTTCATTAATATAATTTAACCTGTATTTATAAATTAAATTCTTTATTTCAATTACTTTATCGTTTAAAAAAGGTAAAGGAGTATAGTGCAATATATTATTTTGATATATTTTTATTAATTGAAGGCAGTAGTTTAAATTAATTAAAATAAAATTTGTTTCATTCAATCCGGAAATATAAAACGTTTTGTCACTATTACATATAAGTGGTCTTTTATTGTATATAGAGCATAAATTGTTTGATAAATATGCGCAAGTGCCATTAAAATTTTCTAAATTTAATTTAAAGTTTACTTTATCCAGCATTCTGCAACATACACTACACTTTACACAAGGAAAATTTATAGTTTTATTGGCAAGCATCTAAATACGTTCCTTTACATTAAATTGCTTTACTGAACCTCAAACTATTTTATTAACTTTTAACAGTAGTGTATATTTTTTTTAGATTGTTAAAATAAATAGTACATTTGATCATATGGTCAAGAGTGCATGTTACTCTCAATCCAGAAGTCATCTTGGTATTTGATATAAAATTCGCAACTGTCTCAAAATCTGTTAAGGGTTGACATTTCCAGTTTATCGAGATAAAAGCAAATAGCCTATGTTCGACTTTATTCCTTACTAGTGCCAAGCGGTAGATGCGAGACATGAAGATGGATCACTCGCGTAAAAATTCTCACTAACTGTAGCTACGATTGTTGATCAGATTTTTAACTTCAAAAAATTTTACTACTCATAATTTTATTTGTCAATAGGGAAATCAGCAATTCTAATTTTGGAATCAAATTTTTTATTTATCCCGGTTCCTAATGAGACATGACCTTAACCCCATTGGCTCATTCCCCGGGCAAAGGCTATAGCTGGAAAGCGATTCGCGATTTTATTAAAAACTCGTCCCAAGATAAGTCGTGGGCCCCCCTTGGCTGGTCAAGAAACCGGCCAAGTGGGGCTTAAAGGTAAATGGTTTTTTATCAGTCTTTAAACCCGTGTCCTTCATCCGCTCGGCGTAGCTGAGATTAGAGATTTTAATCCCCTATTGGATGGTTAAGTGAAACTTAGCCTTTAGACCCTTTCGTTAGCCGCGTTGATTAAGCTAAAGGCGTGCCCGCCAAAGCCGGGCCTTTAGCCGATAGGTGTGGACCAAAAGCCCCGAATCCCTCTTAGCTGAGCGGAGGTTGGTTTTAGGGCTGTTGGGGGTCGTTATCGCCAATTTATAAATCCTGGCTCTCTCTAAAGATCTAAGGATCTAAGGATTTTTTTCTTGACACCGGGGACCGAGGCTAGTAATATTCTTAGGTTATTTTTCGGTCGGCTTTAGATCGTCGAAATAATAAACACGTTTAAAATTTAATTTTGGAACTCAATATTTAATTTTATTGATTTTCCTCTCTTAATTCCCATCCTGCCCGGATGGCGGAAATGGTAGACGCACGGGACTTAAAATCCCGCGAATTTTATTCGTGCCGGTTCGACCCCGGCTCCGGGCACCACCCTTCCTATCTAGACTCGTCTTGTTTTTATAAAATCATTGATAATTAAACTGACAAACTTTAATATTAAAGATTGTTTTAGTTTATTTTTTATCTTTTAACAGTAATACCGTCCTAGTTAATTCGTTCTTTTCCGACTCTTCTCTTTCTAGCTCTAATAGTTTCCAGGCTTGGCCCCAGCTCAATTCTCCATTCCCTTATCCTAAGTTAATATTGGGCCCAAAAAGGGGGCCAACGGCCCCCTTTTTGGGATTATCAACTAGGGTCAGAACTGGCTTACTTGGCCAAGTCTATTTAGCCAAATCCGGGATCGGTTTGGGGGTCAGTAAAGTCACTTCCAAGCAGGGGTTATACAAGGTGATCCCCAGCTCTTGGAACCGCCTTTCAATGGCTTGGCGAATGGCTGATAGAGTGGAAAGCCCAAAATCCACGTCCACAATGGTCACGAGTAAGGTGAAGATCAAAGAGTTATCCCCAAACTCGCTTAAAAAGGCGGCGGGCGGATCGGCGGCCATTACCTTCTCGTGGGCTAAGGCGATTTCTTTCATGGCGGTTAAGGCTAAGGCGATATCCACGCCATAGACCGTCTGGACAATAAGCTTCCGTCTAACTTGGCGATGGTTGCGGGTCCAGTTGGTGAACTGACCGGACATGATATTGGAGTTGGGCACATAGACCACCGCCTTTTCCGCGGTCTCCAGTTCGGTGGACCTAATGTTGACCGATTTAACGGTCCCTAAGACCCCATTAACCTCCACTAGATCGCCCACCATAATCGTCCGGCCAAACATCAAAATTAAACCGCTAACCAAGTTCCCAAAGATGGCTTGGAGACCTAAGCCCACGCCCACGGACAGACCGCCGGCCACCACGGCCAAACTAGTGAAGTTCACGCCTAAAAGGCCCAAAGCGATAATGGCGTAGATAACCCAGATAAGATAGGTCACTAAGACCTTTAAAGGCGGGATAACGCCTTTTTCTAGGCCCGTGAAGGTCCGGGGGAGCTCTTCTAAGGTCGTCTGCCCAAAGGCCACTAAAGACCTAAATAAGAAGAACAAAAAGACGATTAATAAGATCCGGGAAAACTCAAAAGAGGCGTCGCCAATGGTGTAGCCTTGCTTTAAAAAGTTGAGTAAGAGGTACTCGAGCCCTGGGGTGGACCAGAGCCAAGGGACCGCCGCCACTAAAGAAAGGACAAAGGCCAAAGGGATGGCTAAAGACCGGGAGATGGCCCGCTTAATGGGGCTTTCCTTTTCGTCAAAATAAAAGTCGCTTAAGGTCGCGCCTAAAGAAATTAAGGCCGCGGCTAGGATCATGATGTTCACTAGGGTGAATAGGAGCATAAAAAGTAAGATGGCTAGCCTGGGGTACCCTAAGATAGTGGTGAGGAGTGAGCCGATAGCGAAGTAGACGGCCGAGCTATAGGAAAGGGTCTCCATAAAAGTCAGTTTCTCCCCGGTGGGGGCGACCTTACTCCGTTTCCGCCAGATGAGAAAAAGAATTAAGACCATAAGCCAGCCCACGGTCATGGGCCCAGCTGGGCAGTCTAAAAAAAGAAAGACCACCCCTAGGCCGGCTGGGGGAAAGAACCTAGCTAAGGGCGAACTGTGCCCTTCTAGCTTAGGTAAAGCCGCCACCCTTAACCGCCAGCTTAAGGAGGCGAGACCCCATAAAAGGATCAAAACGCCCGGGAGCTTTAAGGCTAAGTAGCTTCCGCCTAAGGAGTTCCGCGAGCCAATGAGTAAAGACAAGCCCACGATGAGCCACAGCCAGCTCCCTTGGATAATCTTGGCTATCCCCTCTTTCCAGGCTAATTTGGAGCCCTTAAAGGCCCTTCTAATGAGTTCCCCCAGTAAGGCCGTCACCCCTAAGGCCACTAAAAAGCGGACTAAAGCCCCTAGCCAGTTGGCGGCGGTCTGGGGCCAGATAAATAAGGTCATGGAGGCGAGGGATTTGGCCCAGCTAAAGATCTGATCCACGCTGGAGGTTAGACCGCCTAAGACCTGACCGCCCGAGGCGGCCGAGGTTAAGTAATAGTTACGCCAGGTGGTGGGGATATCCTTTTCAATGCTGGCGATGGCGGAGTCCAGGTTTTTCAGTAAGATCCGCCCAGGGCCTAAGACCGACTCTAACCTTTGGTCAGCCCGGGTCAAAAGCTCCTCGGCCATTTCCAAGCTTTTTTTGGGGAGAGCGCTACTTTTATCGTCAAAGACCAAACCTTCCATATCCTTTTTTAAAGAGGCGATCTCCTCTTTTCTTTGGGTTAAAAGGTTCTTCTGGATCTCCGCGGACTCCAGCTCATGGCCAATGATGACCCTAAGCCCTTGCATTTGCCGTAAAAGGTCCTCTTGCTGGGCGGGATAAGCCCGGGATATCTGAAACAGTCGCATGAGCCGGGTTAGCTCCAGGTTGGCGGAGGCCAGACGATCGCTTAAAGTGTGGGCCCCAATGATGGCGTCCACGGAATTGGAGATCTCCACCACCATCTGGTAAACCCCGGAAGCCCGGGATTCCCAGATCTGCCGTAAAAAGTCGTCATTGACCGGGGTCTTTAAGATCTCCGGGTCAATCGCAACCGTTGGGGCCTCCGGGCTAGCCGCCTCGCTAGCGGCGGGATCGGCTTCCGGGGGGGCAACGTTAGTTTCGTTGGTATTGTCCGGGATCTGGCCAGTTGTCTGGTTAGCGGCCGCGGGCTGGGGCTCTTCGGCCCTAAGAGGCGGGTTTACGGCTAGAAAGAAGAAAAGGGCTAATAGGCTCAACAAGGCCAAAAGGGCTCTCGGCTGACTCACAACGCCATACCTCCGGGCTCAAAGTGGATAATAAAGCTAAAAACTAGAAACTTTGGCGGTAAAATTATAGAAAAACTGTTAATAAGGTTAGATTACCCTTAAGACTGCGGCTTAAAGCTAACGGTCGCGAGTTTCGCCGGGCTTCAAGGGCCGGAATAAAATGTCTTGAGCCCGGTTAGGGTCTTAACCCCCTTAACGAACGGTGGGGAAGAGTATACCATTATTTTGGTTGTGGCGTTGGCTTAAGGCGGTTATATTTAGTCTAAGACGCGCTTATACGCTTATGTTCCAATAAATTATTAAACTTTAGGCGATATTAGTTCTGAATAATTGATTGACTAGAGGCTCTAGCGACCGTCCAAAAAAAGCGGCCATCCGCCGCTATTAGCGACCATGGACCCTAAACCTTAAAGTCAGACCCCCTTTTTCGCGAGCTTTGCGCCTAACTCGGGCTTAAACTTGCGGCTTAAAGCCATCTCGCCGAAAAAGGGTTAGTTATTTTTTTTAATGGAAACTTTTTGATCGTGGTACAATGAAAAAAGCGGCCAGGTCTGGTTGGCCGGCGGGAATTTGGTTTTTTCGGCCAGTTTTCGGTCGCCATCCACCAGCCATTCCACCTCATTTCTCAGTTATTTTCGCCTCAATTCACGGTTAGTTAATATTTTTAAGGCTAATATTAAAAAAGCGCGTAAAACATTTAATTATAATATGACTTTTAATCTTATTTAAAGATTAATCAATCCATACTAACAGTCATGCATAATTTGTCTTAGCCGCGCTAGGCGCCCTTAAGCTCGTCTATTTCATGGCGCGCGACCGTTCTCTTCCCTAGCTCTGACCCAGCGATTTTTGGCTTTATTATAATTTTATTCGTGTTTTTTTTATTGTTTCGCGTTTAATAAACCGCGTATATCATAGAATTCTAATAAAAACATAGTATTTAAATAATAAATAGCTGAAATATTAAATATAAAATAAGATATATAAAATAATTAAGGCGTCAGCCAGCTGGTCGCTCGTTTATTGGGGGCTAAGGAGAAAACCTAATAATGACCCAAGAAAATCCTAAACTAAGCCGCGTTCTATTGGCCCCGGTCTCCGGGTTGATCACTCCTTTAACCAAAGTTCCGGATCCGACCTTCGCCAAAAAACTGGTGGGCGATGGGGTGGCCATTGACCCGACCGATGAGCGGCTTTTAAGCCCTTGCGATGGGGTCATTTCCCAGCTCCATCCGGCGGGACACGCCTTAACCGTGACCACCCCGGATGGTTTGGAGGTCTTGATCCACATCGGCTTAGAGACGGTCTTGTTAAAGGGCAAAGGATTTTCGCCCAAGGTGAAAACTGGCCAAAAGGTTAAAGCCGCGGACCCTTTAATCGATTTTGACGCTAACTTTATCATCCATAACGCCACTAGCCTTTTAACCATCCTGGTGGTGGCTAACCCGGAGCGTTTAAGTGGCTTAAAGGCCCCCTGGGGTTTAGCTGAGGCCGGTAAAACCCAAGTTCTGCGCTTAACCTTGGCCGCCAGCTCGGACGATCCTACGGGGGCCGAGGAGTCCGAGCTTTTGTGGTCCGATCCCATAGTCATCTTAAACCCCAGCGGCCTCCACGCCCGGCCAGCGGCGGTTCTGGCCAATAACGCCAAACGGTTCGTTAGCCAAATTTCCATCGCCAAAGAAGATGGCCTAACCGGTAACGCCAAAAGCGTGGTGGGCCTTTTAAACATGGACATTAAAGCCCATGACCGGGTCTTTTTGCGAGCTAAAGGCCCGGACGCCAGCGAGGCTTTGGCGGCCTTATCCCCGCTTTTAATCTCGGGATTGGGCGAGCATATCCATGGCACCCCCATCGCCCCGCCCCAACCCAAAGCCCCGCGGTTAGTCTCCAATGACCCCAACGTCTTAGTCGGCGTGGCCGCTTCCCCGGGTCAAGCTTTGGGCCGGATCTTCCAGCTCCGCTACCAGGAGATCGCGGTGACGGAAAAGGCCGCGGATAAAGACCAAGAAAAAGACCTTCTTTTAAAGGCCATTGATAAAGCTAAGCTGGAATTAAAAGAGTTGCGAAGAAGCCTTCGCCAGCGGGCCGAGGCTGGAAAAGCGGCCATCTTCGAGGCCCATGAGGAGCTTTTGGAGGACCCGGAGCTTTTAGCCGAGGCCCTGAAAGGTATCGCCCACGGTCGCAGCGCGGCCTTCGCTTGGCGGGCGGCTTTCACCAGCCAAGCCGAGACTTTGGGTAAGTTAAACAACGAGCTTTTAGCGGGCCGGGCCAACGACATTCGGGACATTGGCCGAAGGGTTTTACGGGGGTTAACGGACCTAGAGCCTAGCGAAAGCGCCGCCAGTTTTCCCGAGGACGCCATCTTAGTTTCTGAGGATTTAACCCCCTCGGACACGGCCTCCTTAGACCCCAAAAAAATCCAAGGCATCGCCACCACTGGCGGCTCGGCCACCTCCCACGCCTCTATTTTGGCCCGGGCGGCCAACATCCCGGCCATCGCGGCCATTGAGGAACGGGCTTTGGACATCCCCTCCGGGACCTTAGCCGCTTTGGATGGGGACACCGGCAGACTGACCCTGAACCCGCCCGAGGAATTGATTCTTACGATTAAAGAGTCCTTAAAAGCCGCGGCCGAAAGGCGGCGTAAAGAGATGAGCGCGGCCCAAGACCTGGCTTCGACCGTGGATGGCCACCGAGTCAAAGTGGTCGGTAACATTGGCGGTTTAGCCGAGGCCAAAGAGATCCCGCCCTTGGGGGGCGAGGGGGTCGGTTTATTGCGCTCGGAGTTTTTGTTTCTCCACCGGGCCGTGGCCCCCACCCAAGAGGAGCAAGAGGAAGTTTATGTGGCCATCGCCAAAACGTTAGGCAAAGAGCGCGATTTGATAGTTCGGACCTTGGACGTGGGCGGCGACAAACCTTTGGCTTACCTCCCCTTGCCCCCGGAAGCCAACCCCTTTTTAGGGGTTAGGGGGATTCGCTTAAACATCTTAGGCTTGGATTTGTTCACGGCCCAAGTCCGGGCCATCTTAAAGGCCGCCCCTTTTGTTAAGTTGCGTATAATGTTTCCTATGATCACGAGCTTAAGCGAGATCTTAGAAGCTAAAGCCATTGTTTTACGGGAAAAAGAGTCTTTAGGGATCAAAGAAGAGGTTAAAATTGGCGTCATGGTGGAAGTCCCGGCGGCGGCTCTTCTGGCTGAGAACTTGGCCAAAGAGGTCGATTTTTTCTCCGTGGGGACCAACGATTTAACCCAATACACTTTAGCCATTGACCGAGGGCACCCCAAACTGGCTAAAGACGCGGACGGTTTACACCCAGCGGTCTTACGGTTGATCGACCGGACGGTCCAAGGGGCCCACGCCCAAGGCAAATGGGTCGGGGTCTGCGGGGGCATCGCTGGGGATTTGACCGCGGCCCCAGTCTTAATCGGTTTGGGCGTGGATGAGTTAAGCGTCTCCGGCGGGTCCATTCCGGCCATTAAAGCTTTAACCCGGCGTTTAAACCAAGAGGAATGCGCCGCCTTAGCCCAAGAGGTTTTACTCATGAGCGAACCTAGCGAAGTCCGGGCCTATCTAGCCCAAAAGATGAAAGCCAACTAACCGCTAAGCAATCGGAACGGGGTCTTCCATGTTCAAAAACGTCTTAGGTTTTTTACAGAAAATAGGCCAATCCTTGATGCTGCCCGTGGCCATTTTACCGGTGGCCGGGCTCCTCATGGGGGTGGGGTCCTCGAATTTTAGTTGGCTCCCGGAAGTGGTGGCCGAGGTCATGAAGTCGGGGGGCATGATCATCTTCGCTAACCTGCCCTTGGTCTTCGCCATGGGGGTGGCTTTAGGCTTCACCAATAACCAAGGGGCCGCGGCTTTGTCGGCCTTAGTGGGTTATATCGTCATGGTGGCCACCTTAAGCGTGGTGGCCATCAATATCTTTGGTTTAAGCGCGGATCCCGAGGCTCGGCAGCTGAAAAACGTCATCGGCTTAATGACCTTAGACACCGGGGTTTTTGGCGGTATTATCATTGGGGGGATCGCGGCCTTTCTCTTTAACCGCTTCTACCGGATTGAGCTGCCTTCGTACCTATCATTTTTCGCGGGCCAAAGGTTTGTGCCCATTGTCACTGGTTTATCGGCCATCGCGGTCGGGGTTATTTTAAGCGTGGCCTGGCCCCCTTTGCAAGAGTACATCTTTATGTTCTCCAACTGGGCGGCTTACAAAAACCCCCTTTTAGCCGGTTTGGTTTACGGGACCGTGGAGCGCCTTCTGTTGCCTTTTGGCCTCCACCACGCCTGGAACGTCCCCTTCTTCTTTGAGATCGGCTCTTATGTCGATCCCGAGACCCAAAACGTCATCCATGGGGACATTAGCCGGTTCTTCGCGGGCGATAAGACCGCTGGCATTTTGGGCGGCGGCTTTTTGATTAAAATGTGGGGTCTGCCGGCCGCGGCCATCGCCATGTGGCGCTCGGCCAAACCGGAGAATAAGGCTTTAATCGGCGGGGTCATGGTCTCGGCGGCTTTAACCTCCTTTTTAACCGGCATAACCGAGCCCATTGAGTTCTCGTTTATGTTTATCGCCCCCTTACTGTACGTGGCCCACGCCTTATTGGTCGGTTTGGCTTTCGCTCTTTTAAACTACCTGGACGCCCACTTGGGTTACTCTTTTTCCCAAGGGGCCATTGATTTTTTCCTTTACTGGTCCATTGACACCAAACCTTGGGTGGTCTTTATCTTTGGGCCCATCTACGCCGTGGTCTATTACCTCCTCTTTCGGGGGGCCATTAAGATCTTTAACTTAAAGACCCCGGGTCGGGAGGAAAGCTCTATAACCGCCGACCTGGATCTCTCCGACAAGTGGGCCATGCCCCGGGAATTGGTCTTAGCCTTTGGCGGCCGTAGCAATATCACCAATATGAACGCCTGTATCACCCGCTTAAGGGTGAGCGTCAGCGATCCCGATAAAGTTAACCCGGATTTACTCAAAGCCTTGGGGGCGGCAGGGGTTTTGGAGGCGGGCCAGGCCATCCAGGCTATTTTTGGGGCCCGGGCCGGGAACTTAAAGTCGGATATTGACGCCTACTTACAACAGGCCGGCGAGGAGGCCGAGCTCTCCGAGGAAAAGGTCCAAGCCTTAATCGCGGCCAAAAAGGCCCGCGAGGCTGAGGCCCTAAAAGATAAGATCGTTATCCCGCCCGCCTCCAACTCGGAAAAAGAGGCCGTCTTCGCGGCTTTGGGCGGCCGGGACAATATCTTGGCCTTAAAACCGGGCGGCCAAACCCGGCTTTTGGCTAAACTGGTTAACCCTGAGCTAGCCAGCGAGGCGGAAGCCAAAAACTCCAACTTAGCTCTCTTTCGGCCCCATAAGGGCGAGGAAATCCACCTGATCGTGGGCCTTAACCCGGAGCGCTACGGGGAAATCTTAAGCTAAAACTATCAACGCCGGTTTTTGACCGGCGTTGAGGATTAATGGTTATTAAAGGGTGGCTTTTAGTTGCAGATCTGGCAGGAATTGCCCTCGCAACTTAAAAGGCTCGATTCCTGGACCGGGCCATTGTCCTTCCAGAAGGGGGATAGATCCCGGAGCTTTTGGACCACGGCGGGAAAGATTTTTAAAGCCTCGTCCACGTCAGCCTCAGTGTTGCCCACGCCTAAAGACAATCTAATAGACCCGTGAGCCGCCGTAAAAGGCACCCCCATGGCCCGTAAGACGTGGGAGGGCTCTAAGGACCCGGAGGTGCAGGCCGAGCCCGAGGAGGCGCAAATTCCCGCGTGGGAGAGGTGGAAGAGGATGGACTCGCCCTCAATGTACTCAAAACTGACGTTGGTGGTGTTGGGCAGGCGAAAAGTCCGGTTCCCGTTGACCATGGTGTAAGGGATCTGGAGTAACCCCTCTTCCAAACGGTCGCGTAACCCTTTAACCCGGGTGTTCTCCTCGGGTAAACGCTCGAGGGCTAATTTCGCGGCCACGCCTAGGCCAATGATGTAGGGGACGTTTTCCGTCCCGCCCCGGCGACCGTTTTCCTGGTGGCCGCCAATCATGAACGGGGAAAACTTTAAGCCTTTCCGGACGTATAAAGCCCCAATGCCTTTGGGGGCGTGGATTTTGTGCCCGGCTAAAGATAGCATGTCAATGGGGCTGTTTTTGAGGTTAATGGGAATTTTCCCGACCGCTTGGACCGCGTCGGTGTGGAAGACAATATTCTTTTCCCGACATAAGGCCCCGACTTCCTCAATGGGAAAGAGGACCCCGGTCTCGTTATTGGCCCACAATAAGGTCACTAAGGCCGTGTCCGGGGTTAAAGCGGTCTTTAGTTGCTCCAGATCGAGCAACCCCTCGCGGTCCACGCCCACTTCGGTTATCCGGTAACCTAAACGTTTTAAAAAGGCCGCGTTATTAATGATGGCCGAGTGCTCCACCCGGCTGGTTATTAAATGGCGCTTATCCGGTTGCGTGCGTAAGGCCGACCACATGGCCGTGTTGTCGCTTTCCGTCCCACAGGAAGTGTAGATGATCTCCGCGGGGTCCGCCCCCAAGAGATCGGCTAAACGCTTTCTGGCTTCCCGTAAAGCGGCGGCCACTTCCCCGCCCTTATGGTGCATGCTGGAGGGATTACCGTAGCTTTCCTGAAAGTACGGCAGCATGGCCTCTAAGACTTTGGGATCCACTTGAGTGGTGGCGTTGTTGTCAAAATAGATAGTTTTCATTACCTAATCCCCAAACTGACTGTTTATATCCAGCCAAAAAAACCAGGACCACATAAAAAGCGGCCATATTTAGGCTAATTAAGCCTAAATAGGCCGCGAAAATTTTTCACTCGGGCTTATGCTCTCGGACAACGATCTCCGGATCGACCAAGGCTCTTAACCTTTCTGTGACAAAGTCGGCCAGCGTCCTTTTGGAGGACGGGCAACTGGCGCAGGAGCCTTTTAAAGCCACGTAGACCAAAGGCCCATCCACGTCCACCAGCTCAATGTCCCCACCGTCCCGCATCAAAGCCGGGGCGATCTGGTTAGAAATGGCGTCCTCAATGAGCTTAATCCGCTTAAGGGCGGTTAACCGTCCCGGGGCTTGGCCGTTCCCGGAGGCGGATTTAGGGGCGCTTTTCCGTAAGATGTCGTTTAAGATCCCCTCGATCTTCTCCAAGCATTTGCCGCAGCCCCCGCCGGCTTTGGTGAACTGGGTGACCTCCTCCACGGTGGTTAAGCGATTGGTCCTAACGACCCTTTCGATCTCCACGTCGGTCACCCCAAAACACTCGCAGACTATCTGGCCCTCCAAGGCTTTGGGCTTTTCCCCCCGGTAATTGGCCACCGCCGCTTCCAAAGCCTCTTGGCCCATGACCGAGCAGTGCATCTTCTCCCGGGGCAAACCCCCTAGAAAGTCAGCGATGTCCTGGTTGGTTAAGGATAAAGCCTGGTCCAAGGTGCGGCCTTTGATCATCTCGGTTAAGGCTGAGGAAGAGGCTATGGCGCTGGCGCAGCCAAAGGTCTGAAACTTGGCGTCCTCAATGACGTCTTTGTCTTTATCGACTTGTATGGTTAGCCGTAAAGCGTCCCCGCAAGACAAAGAGCCAACCTGCCCCTCGCCGTCTATTCTGGCCACCACGCCCACGTTTCTTGGGCGCTCGAAATGCTCCATAACCTGGTCAGTGTATTCCCACATGTATCGCGCTCCTGGCCCCCTTCCTGGCGTGAGAGGGACCCTAAAGTCAAAGCCGCTGGTCAGCGCGGCGGTAAGATTATAATGAGGTGAGGCGAGTCCAAAAGACGCCTTTAGGTCAATAGCCAAAAAGTCAGATAAGGTCAAGAATTATCTGGCCGTTAAAAGGGGCGATTGACCGAAAAAGCGGAGCCAGTTTGTTTAAATATTGGCTCTTATCTATTGTTAATAACGCTTTAACGCGCTCTAAAAAGATTATTAAGCCTTAAAACAGACGGAATAAATCGTTTAAATCTTTTTAGAGGCCACTTTTAAGGAGCTTTAGGAAAAGGCGAACTTGGTTTGACTAGCTAATTACCTTAAAAGTTTTCTAAACTAAGGCGAAAGAGAGGGCCAAGGATGAGCCGAGCCTCGCCAAAGTCTATAGACTATAGTAAGTTTAAGGTCGAAACTAATCAAGGCTTTTTTGACTCTTTTTCCGGCATATCCAGAAAATAAATTTTTAGACCAGTTTTTAGGGCTATTATTAAGGAATTATTTGAAGGCGAGGTTGAGGGCTTCAGGGCGCGGTGGGCTTATTGGGGTCAAAATCAGGGTCCTACAGTCTTTAGCCAGCGACTTTTTAAGGATAGCTTCAGAACTATGAGTTATTCCCCTAACGGTGATCGGGGCGTTTAAGGACTGCTTAAGGGACTGGCTAAAGGTGGATTCCAGGCAAAGGAGTGGTAAAAGATTGGAGCTCTAAGTAGGCCTAATGGGGTCAAAATACATAGCTTATGACCCATATCTATAGCGTAAATTAGAAAATTGACTAGTGACGCAAAGACGCTCCGGGGCAACTTCATGGGCAACTTCATGGGCAACTTCATGACCGACTCTGTTAGACTGTTCAAGATCCGACAGTTGCCAGCTAATCATCATTGGAGTTGAACGAACAGAGCCGAATCGACGCTGTATACAGCTGTCACTTCGCTATCTTGCAGGACAAAAGCGTCAAATTTTTATGATGTTATTTTTTATCACTTTCATTTGTTATTTAACATTATTAGTATTCAATTTTTTTATAATCTCTATATATCTTAACTTTATTGTTGATACTAAAAAAACAATATAATCTGAGGCTACGTTCTTAATTTTTTTGTTATAATTTAACGCTATTCACAATACACCCCCATTAGGGGTTTTCAGTGACTATTTACGCTTATTTCATTTAAATTATTAATTTTTACTATAAACACCGGTTTTAACAACAAATAATTTGTTTAAACGGTCTAAAATATTTTTTTACAATAATTTTTATGTTAAATTAATTATTTTATATTAATTTCTTGTTCTTATAATATCATAAACATATATAATTTACTTAACCAGCGTTATTATAAAAACTTTAATTGTATATAATTTTATTATACTATATTATAATATATAAACATTTAACTTCATTTGGATTTTGGTTATTTTTAGTGTTTTTTTATCGTTTTTATGTATAATAGGGCATCTCTTTTTTGGAGGCTCTATATGCTTAAGGCGATTTTGAACGTTTTCTCATCTATCCCTGACTACAGAGTACTCGGTCGGACCAAATACGCTCTCACCGAGATCCTGTTCATCGTTTTTATCGGCGTGTTGGCCGGGTGCCATGGTTGGAAGGAAATCCGTGAGTATACCGACTTCAGCTTCTTGTTTTTAAAAAAATGTCTTCCCAACCTTGTTGACATTCCTTCGGTTGACACTTTGGCAAGAACTATTTCTAAACTCGACCCTAAAATGCTAAATTTTGGGTTCTTACGAATGGCAAAGGCTTTTGTTAAACTGTCCCCAAAAACCCAGAAAAAGCCAGGAAGACCACCTAAAGGCCACACCAATGTCATTAGCTTAGACGGTAAGACAGCGCGCGGAGCGGTCGCCCGAGGCGAGTTAAAATCAAAAGTCCATATAGTCAACGCCGTTTTTAACCTTTTGACTTTAGCCGTAGAGAAAGTTCGTGACAAAAGCAATGAAATAACAGCCTTCCCTGTAATCCTTGAGGCCCTTGCCAGCCAAGGATTCGTGGAGCGCGGCAGTGTTATTACTGTTGACGCATGGGGTGCCAAAAATCGTTAGCTACTCAAATACGAGATCTCAAAGCGGACTATCTGTTTGGCCTTAAAGGAAACCAGTCTGGCCTTTTAAATCAGGCGGAAATTCTCTTTAATGATGGCCTTACGAAGTACCCCGAGGATTTTGACTCTTTTTACGCCTCGCCTGTTGAAATACAAGCCGGCAGAGTAGAATATCGAGACATAGCTTTGATTAAGCTAAATTCAGAGGACGTTAATGAATGAGTGCCAAAAGGTAAAGAATGGCCCAATTTAAAGACTATATTTATGGTGATTAGACATGTTTAGCATATAAATGGTGATCTACCTACTGATGAAACTAGATATTTCATCTCTATCTTAGAACTTAATGCCAAAAAGATGTTGGAAAATTCAGTTTCTCATTGGAAAGTCGAAATAATGCACAATATACGTGATAATAAGAAGACTTTTAATGAAGACAAATGTAAGATTTATCATGGAAACGCGCCTGAGATTTTGACTACGTTTAGGAAATTAAGCATCAATGTGATGGCATGTTTGGACGAATTCATCGAAGAAGAGAGTGTTAGGTCAATCATGTATCTGATTAATCGGCACCTTCCATATATGGAGGCGGTACAGACTAAGAAAACGAAAGAGGTAGGCCCCTTTAAGGGATGGGCAAAAAAAATGAAGATGAGGGGTAAAGCAAATACCATGCCAATTTAAGCAGGTCCAAAGTTTTTTTTTTTAAGTTTTTTTGACGCTTTCGTCCTGCGCTATCTTGAATTTTAGCTTGATTAAATCTTTGGAATTGTGATATCTTTATAGCCGCAAACCAAAACTGGACATAACGTCAAACCTTAGCTTGGCTGATAGGATAATTACCACACTATGACAACTATGTTGGAAACGGATCATATCAGAGGTTCAGACAATTAGTTAATAACGAGTTCGGGAAATTTTTGATAAGTTATTCTATATAACGTTGAATGTTAAACTTATTAAAATTCCTAATTAAAAATATAGTATCAATCTTATATATTTAATTACAATATGAAAATTATTAATAATTACCAAGTCAAATCTAAAAAACGAGTTGCAGATCATGGTGAGGTGTTAACAGCTGAACGTGAAGTTAACGCTATGCTAGATCTAGTCAAGCAAGAAATCGAAAGGATTGATAGCCGTTGTCTAGAACCAGCATGTGGTAATGGAAATTTTTTGGCTGAAATACTTTGTCGTAAATTAAAAATAGTACAAAAATACTATAACAGCAATCATAATGACTATGTTAAATATTCTTTTCTAGCTGTTACAAGCATTTATGGGGTTGATATATTATCTGACAACGTTGATGAATGTATTACACGTTTATTTGACATATTTATAAATGAATATTCGGCTGTTTTTAAAAATATGCCTTTTGATGATTGCCAACAAGCAATACTTTATATTCTTCGTCGCAATGTTCTTTGTGGTGATGCTTTAACTATGAGGACAGTAGATGGAAGTCCTATTATTTTTTCAGAATGGTCCTTCGTTACTGGTGACTTAATAAAACGTAGAGATTTCCGTTTTGATGAATTGCTTCAAGGTCATCAAAAGCAAAGAACTATTTTTATGGATGATTGGAAGTACGATGATGAAATAAATGCGTATATCCCATTGCCTATGCGAGAATTTCCTCCAATACCATATACTATGGTACAAAATTATGACTGAAAATAAGTTGTTTCACAAAAATTATAATCCTGATGTTCTTAACTGCTTAGCAAACCTCTCTAATGATGAGGTATTTACTCCACCTGAAATTGCTAATAAAGTTTTGGATATTCTTCCTCAAGAAATATTCAGTGATAAAACTATAACTTTTTTAGATCCAGCTTGTAAATCTGGTGTGTTTTTAAGAGAAATAGCTAGACGTCTTTTAGTTGGATTAGAACACGAATTCCCGGTTTTACAAGATCGTATTGATCATATTTTTCATAATCAATTATTTGGTGTCTCTATAACAGAATTATCTTCTCTTCTCTCTCGTAGAACAGTTTATTGTTCTAAATACCCTAATAGTATTTATTCAGTTACAAAATTTGACGATGCAGAAGGAAATATAAGATTCAAAAAAATATCTCATTCCTGGAATGGTAAAAAATGTATTTTTTGTGGTGCAAGAAAGGCTGAATATGAACGTGATGATCTGTTAGAGTCACATGCCTATGAATTTATTCATATTTCAGATCTAGGGGATTTTTTCAAGATGAAATTTGATGTAATTATTGGAAATCCTCCATATCAATTGAATGATGGCGGAGGTAGTGGAACAAGTGCAATACCAATTTATCATCGTTTTGTTGAACAAGCCATAAAATTAAAACCACGTTTTATGTCTATGATAATACCTGCGCGTTGGTATACAGGTGGAAAAGGCCTTGATGCTTTTAGACAAAAAATGCTTAATGATCCACATTTAATAGAATTAGTTGATTTTTGTGATTCACGTGATTGTTTCCCTGGTGTGGATATTGCGGGGGGTATATGTTATTTCCTGTGGGATAGAGATAAAATTGGTTTATGCAAAATTACATCTTTAAATAAAGATAAACACTCTATACAAGAAAGACCGCTAAATGAGTTTAACGTTTTGATTAGAGATAATTTGACTATTGATATAGTTAGAAAAGTTATATCTAAAATTGATATGACATTAGAGGATCTTGTTTCAAGTAGAAATCCATTTGGATTAGATTCAAGAGAAAAACCTCGAATTAATGGAGATTTAATTCTTTACTCAAGTTTTGGTAAAGGCAAGATTGAATCTGATAAAGTTAAATCTGGTTTTAGCTTGATTGATAAATGGAAGGTTCTTCTCTCAAAAACATCAAATGATCATGCTGGTCAACCAGATAAATCAGGCAAGAGGAGAATATTTTCTAGGGTTCATGTAATGCCCCCTGGTTCTGTTTGTACTGAATCTTATTTAGTTGTTGGATGTTATGATTCAGAAGAGGAAACTTTAAATCTAGCAAATTATTTAAAATCGTTTTTTTGTAGATTTTTAGTATCTTCAGTTTTGTTAACACAAAATATTACAAAAAATAAATTTTGTTTTGTTCCAATTCAAGATTTTTCAGAGACTTGGACTGACGATAAGCTCTATAACAAGTATGGTATTACAGATAATGAAATTGTTTTCATTGAAAGCATGATTCGTCCGATGGAAATTGAGGCTAATTCAAATGAATAAAGAATTATTTCCTGAACGTCCAACGTTAATTCCAATGATATACGCTTATGAAGACTCCAATCCAGAGTATCATGGATTCCTTAAGGTTGGCTATACATCTAAAGATGTAGAGAAGCGTGTTGCCGATCAATACCCTACTAAGCGACCAAGAGGTAAAAAACCTTATCGTATTGTTTTTTCAGAAACGGCCCTGTACTCTGATGGAAATACCTTTACTGACCACGATATTCATCGTGTGCTTCAAAGAATGGGTTTTGTCAAAGAAGGAGAATGGTTCCGTTGCGCCATTGATGATGTAAGAGCCGCTTGGTTAGCTGTTAAAAATAGAATAGAAAATTTTGAAAATAGAACTTATGATTTTAAGATGCGTCCAGAACAGGAAGAAGCTGTTAATAAAACTATACAATATTTTCAAACCGGATCAAATAATCAACCTTATAGATCTTTAAAGTTCCTTTGGAACGCTAAAATGCGTTTTGGAAAAACTTTTGCTGCGTATCAACTTGCTAAGCGGATGAATCTCCTAAAAATATTGATACTAACTTTCAAACCTGCTGTCCAAAGCGCATGGGAGGAAGATTTACTAACCCATATTGATTTTGAGGGTTGGCAGTTTATCAGTCGTAATTCTGATTTAACATATAACAAGGCTGACCTATCACGGCCTATTGTATGCTTTGGTTCGTTTCAAGATTATCTCGGAACTAATGAAAATGGTGGTATCAAAGCTAAAAACGAATGGGTTCACACAACTAATTGGGATTTGGTTGTTTTTGATGAATATCATTATGGAGCTTGGCGTGATAACGCTAGAAAACTCTTTGAAAACATAGATGAAGATGAATATGACAATTTTGATCCAGAAAAGTATTTAAAAGAAGAATCATCTAACGCTTATAATGAATCGTTTCTACCAATTACTACCTCAAGATATCTGTTTTTATCTGGAACACCATTCAAAGCCCTTAATTCTGGCGAGTTCATAGAAGATCAAATTTATAATTGGACATATTCCGATGAACAAAGAGCTAAAGAAAATTGGTCAGAGCCTCCAAATAATCCATATGCTGCTCTACCACGCATGGTAATGATGACTTACAAAATTCCTGAGCAAATCCGTAAGATCGCTATACAGGGTGAATTCGATGAGTTTGATTTGAATGTTTTTTTCTCCGCAACTGGTACTAACGAAAACGCTCGTTTTGTTTATGATGAACATGTCCAAAAATGGTTGGATCTTATCCGTGGAGCGTATATTGAAACGACTACGAATGAGCTAAAATTAGGAACTCAAAAACCACAAATGCCGTTTTCTAACCCACGGTTATTAAATATCCTTACACATACCCTTTGGTTTCTGCCCAATGTTGCATCTTGTTATGCGATGAAAAATTTATTAAATCAAAGAACAAATAGTTTTTTTAAAGATTATACTATCAATGTTTGCGCAGGAACTAGTGCTGGTATTGGCTTAAAAGCTTTGGATCCTGTTCTACAATCACTAGATAATCCTCTTAAAACTAAATCTATTACACTTACTTGCGGTAAATTGACTACTGGTGTTACTGTCAGACCATGGACAGGAATATTTATGTTGCGAAATTTATCTTCTCCTGAAACTTATTTTCAAGCTGCTTTTAGGGTTCAAAGTCCATGGGAAATTGATCTTGAGAATAGTAAAAAGCAAATCATGAAGCATGAATGTTATGTTTTTGATTTTGCTCTTGATCGAGCGTTAAAGCTGATTGCTGATTATAGTTGCCGTTTAAATATTAATGAAAGTAATCCAGAAGTAAAAGTTGAAGAATTTATTAAATTTCTTCCTGTCATAGCTTATGACGGAAGCTCCATGACACAAATAAATGCAAGTGATGTTCTTGATTTTGCTTTAGTAGGAACATCTGCTACACTTCTTGCTAAACGTTGGGAAAGTACTTTACTTGTCAATGTTGATAATGAAACACTCGCTCGTCTTTTAGCAAATGACGATGCAATACGAGCTTTAATGAGCATTGAAGGATTCCGTAGTCTCAATACAGATATTATAAAAATTATTAATCTTACGGACAAAGTCAAAAAAATTAAATCTAAAGATAGAAATTTATCTAAAAAAGAAAAAAAGGAATTAACTGAAGAGGAGAAAGAATATAAATTAATACGGAAGCAAATTCAAGAAAAATTAATAAAATTTGCTACCCGTATTCCTGTGTTCATGTACTTATCTGACTTCAGAGAATATAGCCTAAAGGATGTTATTACTCAACTGGAGCCTAGTATATTTAAAAAAGTAACAGGCTTAAATGTAACTGATTTTGAGTTACTTCTTTCTCTAGGCTTATTTAATGCACCGTTAATGAATGATGCCGTCTACAAATTTAAACGGTATGAAGATTCAAGTCTGAATTATACTGGAATCGATAAACATGATTACGAAAAAGTCGGGTTATATGACACTGTAATCACTCATGAAGAATATAAAAATCTGTACAATATTCAACAAGATTCAATGGATACTTAGTATTTGTATCAATAATATTAAATTTTATTTTAAATTTAATTTATCAAAAAGCGTACAAATTGTTCTAAACCTTATTTTATATTAATAATTAAAGATAATTTATCTGTTTTTTGTATTTTATCAAGAGATGATGGTTTTTTATTGGTTTTATATATTTTATTGTATCATCTTTCATCGATAAAGTCATGGAAAGTGAATAATTATATAATTCCAATACGTTAGCGTTATTATTTGAAAAATTAGATACACTAAGGTTTCAATGTAAATATATCCTGTTAGAAAGTTTTAATTAAAAGGACTATCTATGACTTCAACTAACAAACAAATTACAGGGAACATTGGTATTTTTTATATTTCTTATGTCTTATCACTTCTTGATTGGAATGTTTTACTCACTTCTAGAAATTCCCGTGGAGCTGATTTGGTTATTTCAAAGAACTCCATTATCCATGCGCTTCAGGTAAAATCTGTAAGTAAGAACAATGATTTTTCATTAGGAATTAATTATAATGATCCATTAATCGATTTTTGGGTACTTTTACTTAATGCAAGAGGCGATCGTCCTAAAGTTTTTGTTGTTCCAGCTGAAGATATCATTAATGAAAGAGATAAGCCATATGAAACTAATGATAATACTGGTCTAATAACTTTTGATGTGCCTAAACAACCTGATACAGAACCCAAAAATTTTTGGATCAGTTGTAAATATCTAAATGGACCTGTTGGAACATCTAAGTATCTTAATAATTTTGATCAATTTAATATTTATTCTTCTTTACAGTCTAAAAGTTGATTGTAAGATTTTATTATGCAAAAAAATAAAAAAATTATACTAAAAATAACCAATCATTCTGATGCTGATGCAATAAGAAAATTGAAAAAAGAGGATAATAACCTTTTTAAAATTTATTATGATAGATCTGACGCTATTGCTGTTGTTGATGTTGTTGAGCAGGGTGTATTTTATCGTAAATGGTTTTTATTCAACCAATTGTTTTTCTTTGGCGCTAATGTTCATTTTTATAATTTTGATATAATACAAAATAATTATTTCAAATTATTAGAAGTAAATGACGGAAAACTAATTAGTTTAGGCCTTTCAGAATCTAAAATTGAAAGCATTGAAGCTTTATCTGGTTGTAATAGTTTGGTTAGCTTGGATTTATCTCATACTAAAATTAATAATCTATCACCTCTTTCAAATTGTATTGATCTTAAATATTTGAGTTTAGAAGATTGTTCTGAAATTACTGATATAAGTCCATTGGCTAATTGTCCGAACCTTACTTACCTATTTATTTCAAATAATTCTAAGATTATAGATTTTTCTCCATTATCTTGTTGTCATAATTTAACTCATCTAGCAATAAGGGGATGTGTAAATATTTCAGATGGAGTATTTTTATCTAAACTTGATAAATTACGGTCATTAGATCTATATAGTTCACCTATACCAGATCTTTTTCCTCTATCAAACTTAAAAAATATTAATAAGGTTAATTTACAATATAATGATAAATTAAAAAATATTTCTGCGCTTAGTAGTTTAAAAAGTTTAGAGTTTTTAGTTATATGTGAAAATAAAATTATACAAGACCTAACTCCGTTAGATAATTTAACCAATCTTCAGTTTTTAGCTGTAGCTAATTGCCGTAAATTATCAAACATTTCATCTTTATCTAATCTCAGAAACCTTACACATCTTATGTTGTCATTTATAGGGCATACAACTGATGATATGGTATTTTCATTATCAAAATTAATTAACCTTAAGTATTTATGTCTTAGAGGATTTTCTTTTTCTAATCTTGACTTTATAAAGAATTTGGTTAATTTAGAACATTTAAACTTAAATTATAATGATATAACCAATGTATCAAGCTTGACTAATTTAACTAAATTGCGTAAATTAGAGTTACAATCTAATTCAATAACTGATTGTAAAGAATTATTTAACGTAAAATCGCTTGAATTTTTAAATATTTCTGATAATTATATCAATCATAATATAAATTTTTTGACTGAAATGCCTAATTTAAAAAATGTTTTTGTTTCACACAATAGTGAATTTGAAGTAATTAATGAAGTTAAAACTGTTGATTTTGCTGGAATAATAGATGATGATGATTCATACTTAGAAGCACAGGATAGAGAGTGTGATCATCTATAAATTTTTTAATTTTTACACATTAAAACATCTAAATTTACTTTTTTATATGTTTTAGAATTTATTTCTCAAATACATATCTTCATTAATTGTTGGAGTGAGATCTTTAAACTCAATTCAAAGTATTGCTTTATACTTAAAAACTGTTTATGAATGACTAATTTATAACTTTATTGTAATTTTTTTTGATATATATTTCTTTTTTTCAGTAAAAAACACATATTGTCTTTTAAGTTTTAATATTTAGCATAATTACAACGTTTTAGTCCCTGACAAACAGAGGCGCGATTTTTATTGAGTTATTTTCTAAACCGTCTTTAAGCTTTCGGGCTCTATAGCCTACGTCATGGAAGATAAAGAAACCAGATTATAGTAAGCGGCTAAAAAGGGGTTAAGACCCTTTTTTAGCCGCTAAACGTTGGGGTTTTAAGGTAACCGCCAAAGGGTTACTTTCGAATGGCTCTTAACCCATTGCCCACGACCAGTAAGCAAACCCCAATGTCAGCGATGACCGCCATCCACATGTAGGTCACCCCCAGCATGGTTAAGATTAAGAAGAACAGTTTAACCGCGAAGACCAAAATAAAGTTCTGAACCACGATGCTCCAAACGCTTTTGGCCAAACGGATAAAGGCCGGGATCTTCGAGAGCTTATCGTCCATAATGGCCACCGAGGCCGTCTCAATGGCCACGTCCGTGCCCATCATGGCCATGGCCATCCCAATGTCAGCGGTCACTAAGGCTGGGGCGTCATTAATGCCATCCCCAACCATGGCCACTTTAGCCGAGCTTTTAAGCTTTTCAATGACTTTAGCCTTATCCTCGGGCAATAGCTCCCCATAAAAGCCATCCACCCCAGCGTCCCGGGCCACGGCTTGGGCCACGGCCTCGTTGTCCCCGGTTAGCATGACGGTTTTCAGGCCCAAAGACTTCATTTCTTTAATGGCCGCGAGGCTATCGTCCCGTAAAGCGTCAGCCACCGCGAAAACGGCTAAAGGCTTTCCGTCCTCTAAAAGGATAACCCCAGTTTGGCCATTACCGGTTAGCTCATCCCAAACCGCTTTAACCTGGGGGTCTGGGGCGCTCTTTTCGCTAAGAAGCCGTAAACCGCCCAAAAGATACTCTTGGTTAGCGATCTGGCCGCCTAAGCCCTTACCGGGATAGGCTAAGAGGTTATCGACCTCCAAGAGGTTGTCTTTATCCTCGTAGCTATCGTAGATGGCCCTAGAGACCGGATGATCCGAGCGCGCGGCTAAGGAGGCGGCGAGCTTGAAGGTCTTGGCCGAATCAGCTCCAAAAAGGGGCCGAAAATCGGTTTTCCGGGGTTTACCGGTGGTAATGGTCCCCGTCTTGTCTAGGGCCACGACTTTAATCTTCCGGCCTTCCTCCAAGACGGCCCCGCCTTTAATGATTAACCCTTTTTTGGCCGCCGCGGCCAGACCGCTTAAAATAGTGACCGGAACCGAGATAACCAAAGCGCAGGGGCATGAGATAACTAATAAAACCAAAGCCTTATAGAGCCAGGGACCCCAAGGCTCCAGTAAGAACAAAGGCGGGATAATGGCCACTAAAAAGGCCAAACCAAAGACCGCCGGGGTGTAGTAAGCCGCGAACTTGTCCACGATCCTCTGGACCGGGGCCTTTTGGGACTCGGTGGCTTCCACAAAGGAGGCCACCTTGGCTAAAGTCGAGTCCGCGAAGACCGCGGTGGTCTCATAGACAATGGAGCCTTGGCCATTAATGGTGCCCGCGAAGACCTGGTCGCCGGGGTTTTTATCCACCGGGGCGCTCTCGCCGGTCACTGGGGCTTGGTTAATGGTGGTAAAGCCGCTTAAGACTCGGCCATCTAAAGGAAGTTTTTCCCCCGGGCGAATCTGGATAATGGAGCCAATGGGGACCTCTTCGGCCTTAATCTCCATAAACTGGCCGCTTTCCCCGCGCACCGTGGCTTTATCCGGGGTTAAACCCAATAAACTGGCGATGGTGGCCCGGGCTTTACTTAAACTCCGGTCCTCTAACCCCTCAGCCAAAGAGAAAAGAGCTAAAACCATGGCCCCTTCAGCCACTTCGCCGATTAATACCGCCCCAGTCACGGCTAAGCTCATGAGGGCGTTCATGTCTAGCTTTAAGTTCTTAAAGGACACGAGGCCTTGTTTGTAGACCGCGAAACCACAACAAATAAAGGAAAGGACCGAGACAACCACGGGTAAATAATAGGGAGCTTCCCGCCAATGGAGACCCTCGGCGGTGAAGGCCAAGAGAGTGGCGATGATGTACCGCTTCCAAGGGGTGACGGTCTCTTCCGGGACCTCGGCCTCTTTAAGCTCCTTAGCCTCAAAGCCAGCGGCCTTAATCACGGCCCACAGGGGCTCTAAGCTCGGAAGATCGTGCTGAATGGCCACAGTCCGCGAGTTGAGGTTAAAATCCAACTGATTAACGCCCGCGACCTTTTCCAGCTTACTCTGGAGCTGGTTGACCTCCATGGCGCAGCACATATCCGAGATATGGAAGCGGCTGACCGGGCCCGTGAGCTTAGACGGTGGGTTAGGTTGGGGGTTAGCGGCGGGTTTAGCCATAGAAATCTGGGGTTTAGCCATTGGCCCATCCCCGGTGACCTCAGTGGCCTCAAAGCCCGCGGCCTTAAAAACCGCCCAAACTGGCTCAAGATTCGGTAGGTTGTGGCTTAAAGCGATGGTCCGGGTGGGTGGATCGATCTCTAAACTCCCCAAGCCCGTAAGCTTAGCCTTAAGGTAATCAGCCTCTTTGGCGCAGCACATGTCCGCGATATGGAAGCGGCTGACCTGGCCCGTGAGCTTAGTCGGCGGGTTAGGTTGGGGGTTAGCGGCGGGTTTAGCCATAGAAATCTGGGGTTTAGCCATTGGCCCATCCCCGGTGACCTCAGTGGCCTCAAAGCCCGCGGCTTTAAAAACCGCCCACACTGGCTCGAGATTCGGTAGGTTGTGGCTTAAAGCGATGGTCCGGGTGGGCAGATCGATCTTTAAACTCCCCAGGCCCGTAAGCTTCGCCTTAAGGTAATCAGCCTCTTTGGCGCAGCGCATGTCCGCGATATGGAACTTAGTCATTGAAGGCTCCGTGGGGGAAAGACCGGGTTGGGCCATAACGATCGAAGAGTTAGCCTTGGCTAAAGGCGAATCCTCGCCCGGAAGCTTAGCCTTTGGGCGATCAGCCTCTTGGGGGCTACAGATGTCCGGAACTTGGAAACGGGTGACTAAAGAAGGGGGTTCGGTTAAAGCCGCGGTCGAAGGGGTCTCGCCGCGGGACCTTCGGGCTGGGTCGTCGTCATCCTCCCCGGCGGCGGAAGCCGGGCCTCCTTTGGCCGTTTCGCCGTGGCCCTCGGACGCGGAAACCGTGAAGCCACCTAAAGACGGGGCGGCGTGATGATGATGATGGCCCTCGTGAACGTGGCCACAGACTGGACAATACTGACTCATGGAAACTCCTTTCCGTTTGGCTAGGGTTAAGATTAGTTATTGACAAGTATAAGACCTATAGTTACTATAGAGTCAAGGGGTGGGAGAAATTATTTTTGGAGAGTGAAGTGGCTAAGGATAGAAAGGATTTGATTAAAATCGGGGAATTGGCCCATCTGGTCGGGGTTCAGGTGGTGACTATTCGGTATTACGAGAAAGAGGGTCTTTTGGATAAACCGCAAAGGACGCCCAATGGGTACCGGACTTACCGCCGGACGGACGTGGATCGGCTACGCTTTATCCGCCACTGCCGGGACCATGGCATGGCCATTGAGGACATTAAATTTCTTTTAAAACTAAGAGAGGCCCCGGAAAAAGACTGTATGGAGGTCAACACTCTAGTCGATGACCACATTAAAAGACTGGAAGAGCAACTAGCCTCGCTCCAGGCTTTAAAAAGCCGCTTAGTGGAGTTACGCGGAAAATGCCCGCACAGTGGGGCCATCTCGGACTGCGGCATTCTAAGGGATCTTGGCGGTCAGTGTCGGGCCGCGCTGGAAAGCCCGGCCCCAACCACCCAAAGTTAGGCGGCTAGGGGCTTTATCTAGCTCTGAGCCAATAAGCCTCTAACAAGACTTTAGCCCTTTCAAGACTTATTTTAACCATTTAAAGCTTCTAATAGTTCGATCGTGGTTATTTATTGCGAACTTGATGACTACCTTTAGAGTCTAATGGTTCTGCGATTGTAAAACCATATTTTTTAGCCGCTTCTTCACCATGTTTTCTAAAATATTCTAAAAATTCCTTGCGAGACATATTTTTTGTCTCTTCGTAAATTTCAACACTAATTTTATCAAGCTCATCATCTAGCGTGTTAGTCTTCCTCATGATCAATGATCTCCATAGGTGAATTAATTTCAATAGTACGATAACCATTTCTTTTATTAATATATTCATTAAAAACTCTAGTTTTATCACGAACTATATGTTTAAAATTTAAGCTAATAATTTTATCTAAATTATTAACTGTCGCTAAAACGATATTAATAGCGTCTATTAGGTATCGTGAAGCAATAATATTATTTTCAATATATAAATTTGCTAACTACAACTAAAGAAGTATATGGTTCAAATTTACCGTATTTTATTTCATTAAAAAGTTGAATAGTAGCAGGATGAACATCTCTTTCAATATCGAAATTATAGTTAAATATTGTTGTTTTAAGATAAATTTTCATATTGTTTCTGAATTACACCATAAAAAGTTTAGATATTATAAAACAGTAATTTTCCCACAGCGCGGAACAAGGTTTCAGCGTTACTGTTTTCAGCCAAACCAAGGATTGGCATTAAGTCCTATGCTTGACACAATCATTGTTTTAGACCCATCCAAAACAAAAAACAAGACCTAAATAATGATCAAGAGGCTCTGTATAAAGGCCATGAGTCACCTTTGAGAAAGTAAGGCGAGGCTGGCCAGCCAACAGGCTAAAAACCCCGCTCCCGCCAGGTGATCGAACCAAAGCCACATCAGATACTTTTGTAACGTATATCGCTCACCATCCCCATTACTCCTCAACGCATTTATTGGACGTTCGTCAAAATACTTGTATAATAATAAGCCATCAGTGGCCAATTTTCTCCTGATACTCTGGCCAGAACAGACCCAATAAACCAACCTCTCCAAAGCGAGGGCGCAACCATGATAGATTTACCTATAGGGATGGTCGATTTCGCCTCAATCCGCCAAGATGGTTGTTATTACGCCGACAAGACGCGCCTGTTGTATCAGCTGGTCAGAGAGAAGACGCCTTATTTTCTGTCTAGGCCCCGCCGTTTCGGCAAAACCCTTCTGGTGAGTACCCTCAAATACATTCTCCAGGGCCGCCGGGATCTTTTCCAAGGGCTTTGGATCGATGGTTCGGACTACGACTGGAAGGCTTATCCTGTCATACGGTTGGAGATGAACTACGCCGCTGATGATAATGTGAGGGAAATGAACAATAACTTGGCTTTCATGTTAGATGAAATGGCCGCGTATGAGAAAATTAGCCTCAAGGAAGCTAAAACTCCAAAGAATAAGTTTAGTACGCTCATCAGGCTCCTTTATACAGAATATGGTTCCCAAAAGGTGGCTATACTGATAGACGAATACGACGCCCCGATTATTGAGCATATCAATAACTCAACCATGGCCGATAAGATCCGTAGAGCTCTCAGGAGATTTTATGGCGTCCTGAAAACCAACAATGAAATGATCGGTCACATCTTCATTACCGGGGTGAGCCGGTTCACCAAGACCTCGATATTTTCAGGTCTTAATAACCTGGAGGATTTGACCCTCGACAGTAAGTTCTCCACTATCTGCGGCTTGACCGAGGCTAACCTTGAGGACATCCTGGCCGAGCGCCAGGATCCAACCCTGGCGGCACTGATCAAGAAAGGTGTAATGCGCGCTGGGAGTACGGGAGATGATTTGCGACAATTGATCAAGGACTGGTACGATGGCTACTCTTGGGACGGGGAGAACAGGGTTTACAATCCCTGGTCGGCGCTTCAATTTATAAAAAAGGCCACCATAGACGACTACTGGTACGATTCCGGCAGCCCCAGTTTCTTGGTCGAGCTTATCCGCTCCAAAAAGATTATTTTCGATTACTCGAAAGACATAACGGACTTCACCGCATCGCGGAACGCGATTGATCAAATCAATAATTTAAAATCGGCTCCAGTGATGTTCCAGACCGGCTATCTGACCATCAAGGAATGTAAGACTGTTGAGGGCGCCCAAAGTATCTATAGCTTAACCATTCCCAACCTGGAGGTAAAGGCGTCCCTGATTCCGCTGATATTGTCAATTGAGCCACTGAAAAACCCTTTAATGGGCCAACGGTACGCCGCCAAGATGTGTGAGCGCTTGTTCGCTTTAGACGCTGTCGGCTTGGGGAACGCTTTTACCGACTTTTTGTCCCAATTAACTTACGACGCTCTCTTTGATGCGGAGAAATACTATTACGGGCTTTTTGAGTTGATTATGATGATGGTCGATCAGCGTTACGACAGCCAAGCGCATACAGCCTTTGGTCGATTGGATTTCTTCATAAGTGATCCGGAAGGTAACGATTTCATAATTGAAATCAAGTACTTAATGGAGGGTAAAACTTCAGATGGTAAACGCCCCGTACCGCCTAAGGAGCCGGAAAAGCTGGCCCAGCTACACAGTAAAATGGTTCCGCTGGCCAGAGAGGCTTTAGACCAAATCAGCCAATTATATGTCGATAGATTCAAAGGTGGACCCAATCGGGTTTTCAAGGTGGCCTTGGTCATCGCTAGGAGGCAAATCGTTTTGGCCCAAATTGAGGAGGAGGTGAGTAGAGGGATTGAGTGAGTGACGAAGATGTCCTGGCGGCTTTTAGCCAAAAAGAGTCCCGAACTTTAAGGTAAAGCGTAATTTAGGAACCGCTGGACCAAGATATATTCGGCGTCTAATTTTGATTAGGTATTGGACCGCGCTTGTCCATGGCCAGCTAATCGCCTCAGTGAACGGTTACATCATTTTTGGCGCGCTCCAAAGTCAAAAGCGTGGGGATTGGCGAAATCCGTGAACGGATACGAAAAAAGATCCTTGACCAGGGATTCTAAGGTCTCCCTCCTTTTATCTGGGGGCACCTGGCTAAACACGTTGTAGCCAGTTTTGTCAACTTTACTGTATTTCTCGCTTATACCAGTGTTAATGGTGGCGAAAATATAAGAGCGTTTTTTTTTTGAGGTCTTTAAGAAACCCTTCTGATTGTCCGAGAGAATAGGCCAAAGCCGACCAATGTTCTTCATGTTAGAGTTGATGTGGACGCTGTCCAGCCTCTGATTGCTGGTGTCCACCTTATTGTGTCGATTGTCTCCCCACTAAACGAACTCCTAAAGCCTAGAAAAAAAAATTCTTTCCCCCTAGACAAAACTCTAAATTTCCGCTAGTATATAAATTCAATACGCCCCCCTATCCACCAACATAGGTAGGGGAGCCACTATAAATGACACCTAATTTACGCGTCATTTTAAGTAATTATGAGAAAAATGGACAAAAATAAATAGTTATAAAGTTTTCTGACCTTGGCTCATTTGGCCCTATATTCGGTTTTCAATTCCAGGGAATTCCAGGGAAGTTCCAATCACTCCAGAAAGCTTTAAACATCAATTGAATTTAACGTGTCAATTTATACCCCTTGTGGTCGACAATATTTGGACGCCGTTTACGCGACACATTTGGTTTTTAGCTGTTTGTTTTTTAATATACATTATTTACTAGTTTTTTCTCAACATTAAAACACGACGCGGATTTAAATTATGTCAGTAATATACCATAACAAAGGTTTTTGTCCACCAGAAGTTACTAAGGTGCTATTCTTAGATATTGATGGCGTTCTTCAACCGATTGGTAGGCAAAATCGTTTTGCTCATCTTGAAAAAAAAGATGAGATGGATAGTTTATATAGTGAATTGTTCAATTTACATCATATAGACTATCGTATTTATGATCAATACGATGTAACTGCTGTATATTATGATTGGGACAAGTCATCTGTTTTATTATTAAAAGATGTTCTTGAAACAACAAACGCTAAAATAGTGTTATCTTCTTCTTGGAAAGAAGATAAAACAAGAAATCATATGTCTGATTTATTAAGAATTCATGGTCTTAATAAATATTATATCGATAATACTATCGATATTAAATACAGTAATCGTAAAGAGTATACTAAAAATTTGATAAAATACACTGTTAAAGGTGTATATTATTCAATCAGGGCTCTTGAAATTCTTCATTATGTTAATAAATACAAACATATTACAAATTTTGTAGCAATAGATGACCTTAATTTAACTGACGGTTTAAAAAATAACTTTGTCCATACTAATTCGCGTTTAACTTCAGAAGACGCCAAAAAAGCAATTAAAATTTTAATGTCTTAGCGTAATATTGACCGAATAAATAAGTATCTCATTCTAAAATTGTCATATTAGATATTTTATTTTGCTAATTTAATTAATTTATATCAATAGGCAATTAAATTTTATGATATATTTAGTTTTATAAAATCTATATTACTTAATTCTGTAAAATTATGTCTAATTTTTTAATCTATCTTTAGGTAATTTATTGAGAAGAAACGTAATTTTTGGATAAAAACATAATTTACGTTTAACATCCAACATTAAGAGCGTTCCCGCGAAATACCTGTTATACGGCCTTTAGGGGCTTAAAAAACCCTAAAGGTCGTAAGGCTATGGTTTAACCGGTTTATTTAGCTCCTATTTAGCGCGATCTATTTTATTAGATCTGGGCCGCCTTGAGGGTCAGTAAGGTGACTTCTAAGCGGGGGTTATACAAAGCGATCCCCAGTTCTTGGAACCTCCGCTCGATTTCTTGGCGAATGGCTGAAAAAGTGGACAGCCCAAAGTCCATGTCCACAATGGTCACTAGCAAGGTGAAAATCAAAGAGTTACCCCAAACTCGCTTAAAAGGGCGGTCGGGGGATCCGCTTCCGCCACCTTTTCGTGAGCCAGGGCGATTTCCTTCATGGTTTTTAGGGCTAAGGCGATATCCACGCCATAAACCGTTTGCGAATTATTAGACCATTGGGGATTTCACAATGAAGGGAACTTTCATCATTCTGACTTTGGTCCTGACTCTAGCTTTTGGCTGGCTTGGCCAAACCACGCCCCTGGGGTCCCGGGCTTATAGTCTGGATCATCCGGTTATTTTAGTTGGCTCTGGGGGAATAACTGGGGTTTATTATCAGCTGGGCCGGGGAATCTGTCGTTTTATTGACCGGAGTCGTCGGGCCCGCCTCCATAACTTCCTCTGCCAAGTGGAAGCCACGGGCGGCTCGGTCTTTAACTTAAGGGCTTTACGCTCGGGCGACATTGATTTAGGGTTAGTCCAATCGGATGTCCAAGCCTACGCTTACCGGGGCGAGGAGAGTTTCGCCGCGGCTGGCCCTGAAAGTAACCTCAGGGCCCTATTCGCGGTCCAAGCGGAAGCCTTTACCTTAGTGGCCAGAGACGACTCTAAAATCAATAACTTCGAGGATCTGGCCGGTAAACGCTTAAACTTAGGCGACCAGGGGTCTGGCTCGCGTAACACCTTGGAGATCCTCATCCGGGAACGGAAGTGGACCTCCTCCACCTTTCAGCTGGCCGCGGAGTATAAAACCCCGGAAATGGCCGCGGCCATGTGCGATAACAAGATCGACGCCTTTGTCTATGTGGTCGCCCACCCCAACGGCTCTATTCGCGAAGCCACCAACGCCTGCGACTCCCATATAGTCCCAGTGGATAGCCCCTTTATCCAGACCTTTTTAAAAGACCGTCACTTTTATCCGCGAGTGGTTATCCCCAATGGAATGTACCGGGGCGTGAACGAGGACATCGTGACCTTTGGGCCCAGGGCCACTTTAATGACCACCGCCTCCCTTTCGGAGGAAGCGGCTTACCAGGTGACTAAAGCGGTTATAAGTAACCTGGAGGAGATTAAAAGTCTCCACCCAGCCTTAGCCAGCGTTTCCCTAAGCGCGATTTTTGACAGCAATACGGCCCCTTTTCATCCTGGAGCGGAGAAGTATTATCGGGAAATTGGACTTATTAAGTAAAGTTTTGAAGTAAGTTAGTGGATAATTAGGTTACGGTTAGGCCAAAAAACTATCATAGCGGTTTAAATTCTCGTGGCGTCTTTAAGCGAACAACGAGGTGATGGAAAGAATCAGATTTACCTCAAAAGCCCCAAGGGTTCCTCCACTTAAAGGGTCAAAAATCAGTTAGGCCAAGACCATAGCTTCAGCCATAAGGCAAAGCATAATGGTTTTGGCCTATTTTTTTTCTTAGAACGCCAGCGAAGACGCGCCCAGTTATTTTTTCGGGGTATTTTCCTCGGGCTGACGGTCTTTCGGGGCTTTAGGGACGATCTCGGTGACGATTCTTTTAGCCGGAACTGCGGCTTTGGGTCGTTTAACCGGCGAGTCAGCTTTGGGCCTTTTGGCCGGTGGTTGGGCTGGGCTTTTCGGCGTGGGGCTTTCGGCCTTGGCTCTCGTGGCTGGGACCAGGGCTTTAGCCCGTGGCCCGGGAGTTTCGGCTTTAACCTTTTTAGCCGGAACCGCGGCCTTTTGATGACTCGCTGGAGTCTCGGCCTTAACCTTCTTGGCCGGAACCGCGGCCTTTTGATGATTAATTGGGGTTGCGGCCTTAACTTTTTTCGCCGGAACTTCGGCTTTGGGTTTTGAGGTGGGGCTTAGGGCTTTAGCCCTCACCGCCGGGGTTAAGGCTTTAGCTTTAGGTTTGGGGGTCGCGGCTTTAACCCTTTCAGCCGGGACCTTAGCCGTCTCACGCTCCGCTGGGGCCGCGGCTTTGGGCCTTTTAACCGGGGTAATGGCCACAATCCGAATGGCCGGGGTTTTAGGGATTTCCCTTAAAGCGGGCGTCTGGCCGGTGGTTGGCGTCTCACTGGTCACGGACTTATTAGGCGTATCCGAGCCGGTCGCGGTCGGGTTTTTACCTTTGGGCATAACGGTTAAGCTCCTAATCGCCTTTAGCTTTTAAGCGATCTTAAAACCTTCTATACTCAATTAGCGTGTCTTAAAAAAACCAGGTTATAAACAGCGGTAAAGACGATAGATTATACCTTTCGCGAATTATTGAACACTTTTTTCGCCCTTAAGCGCCCCGAAAAAACCGGCTAAAATCAAAGGCTTTCTAATTGACTAGCTCTACTTTATCCGGCTCTAAATTGTCATTTAAATAGACTCTTTTCCCGTCTTAAGCTATCGAAAGGGAGAATACCTTATTGTAAGCTATAAATAGCTTAAATTAGCTTAGCTAACCATCTTTAGTGGTTCCAAACCGGGTTATTAAAGGTCCGCTTAATCATCTAAAACTTTCGATTAGATCCCCTTTATCTTAATACCAGCAAATACGCAATCTATTAATCTCACAATGTAAATCGGCGTCTAACGGGGTTACTCGATCGCGAAAAAACAACTTGCTAAATTTAAAATACGGGCCTATACTCCAAGATCCTAAAGCCTTAAACCACAAGGTTTTTGGAAAGAAACCAACGAAAAGCAAGCGTTGTAATTAGTCATTTTTGTTTAATAAGAGAAGGAAAAACTCTGATTAAATTTTGGTTCGCGTATAGTCAGTTAAAAACGCCTTGGCCTTTAGACCAGAAATTTAGCAATAGACATTATTTTCAAGTTCAGTCGTTTAGCGGGTAACCCTTTAAAAACCTTTTAGGTATTTCTAATAGGCTGACTCCGTTGGCGAAAAAAGACGCCGATCTTTAGCTGGGACCGTGGTTTTCGCTGAGCGTTTAGCCGTTTTTTGAGTCTTTTTAGGGGATTTTTGAACTTTAGGCGCGGTCTTTTTGGAGCTTTTAGCCGTCTTCTTGGGGCTAGGGGCTTTCTTTAAAGATAATCGCGAGCTCTCCGGGGCTAAAGGGTTATCGTTATGGTCAATGAAGTGAGCCTTTAAGGCGGCTAAGATCTTTTCTCGCGTACCGTTTTTATAGTGGCCATTTAAAAGGATCACAAAAGACAAAGGCTCATTAACCCTTTCAGGTCTAACTAGATAGCCGGCTAAGGTTTGGATGTCGCTCATGGTCCCGGTTTTATAAATGACCTGGCCATCGTCAGTGGAGTTAATAAGGCTCCGGGCAGGCTCCAAGGTGCCTAAAATCCTCGCCATCTGCCGAGCGGTCAGCGAGTTGCGGCGGCTTAAGCCGCTACCTTCGACCATGGTTATGAAAGGGAGGTTGTACTTGTCCAAGAACTCCAAGACCACCCGTTGGGATTTTTCTGGGGTGGCTGGGGCTCCGTACTTTTCCGCGCCCATGGTTAAGAAGATCTGATTGGTCATGAAATTGTTGGAGTGCTTAAGGAGCTCTTTTAGCATCTCCTCTAAAGTTTTACTGGACAAATGGATGTAGATAGGCTTCGCGTCCTTTGGCAGAGTTTGCCCCAACATGAGGTCGCCATTGACTTTGATCAAAGACCTTTCCAACAAGGCGATAAGCGTTTGGCCAGTGTTTCTCTCCGCGTCAAAGGGGCTTGAGGAGATGTTTAAACGATACTCTTGCGGGAAGCGGCGACCTTTCTTCCGTTTTTTCGGGTAATTGCTTTTAGCTATATCTAAAGCGACTTGGGTTAAAGGAGCGCATGGATCGCATTCAACAATTTGGCCCTTCTGGTCGATAAGGTAATTGACCGTGTTGAAGTTGACCCCGAGGGCCAGGTTATAGGCGTCATAGGGGTTAATGGTGAAATTGTTGCCATCGAGGATAAGACCTGTCTGGAAGAATGAGTTATCCAGATAAACGTTGTTAACTTCCCGTAAACCAGTTCCCCGGAGCCTTTCCATTATTAGGCAAAGCTCCTCGGATATCAGATAAGGATCGCCCCGGCCCACGACCCAAAGGTTATTTTTGGGGTCCAGGTAAAAGCCGGTGGTAAAGCGGTAACCCAAACCTAAAGAGTCTAAAGCCACCCCGGCGGTGACCAGCTTTAAGATGGACGCGGGCGTATAGGCCTTGTCCGGGTTAAGCGAGAAAAGCTCTAAGGATCGGTCGCCGCTTATATGGTTATCAGTCACGAGGACCGCTCCCCCGCCAGCCATGGTCTGGATGTTCTCTGGAAATGGCAGGGTCATCGGGTCAAGACTTTTAGGCTTTTTGGGAGCCCCGAAGGCCATAGGGGTCGCGGCCCCAAGCCCGGCCATAAGAAAGACGATGAGGAATATTAAATGCCTCCAACCCTTTGGAACGATAATTCGCGGCATGAGCCAGATACTCCTAAGATGGCCGGAAAATTGACGGTTCTTCTTCTGACCGCCGTGACGCTAGTCTTTTTAGCCTCAGCCTGCGGCTTCCATTCCAGTGGGCCGAAGCGCTCAGGCAAGTCGTATGTCATTAATGGCAAAAGGTACTACCTTTTAGCCACCGCCGAAGGGTATAAGGAAAAAGGCCTGGCCTCCTGGTATGGGGACCCTTTCCATGGTCGCAGGACCGCGAGCGGGGAAATCTACGATAAAAACGATCTCTCCGCGGCCCACAAGACTCTACCCTTAAAAACTTGGGTGGAAGTTAGAAACCTTAAGAACAATAAAACCATGTACATTAGGATCAATGATAGGGGCCCTTTCATTGACGGTCGGATCATTGATCTTAGCCAGGCCGCGGCCAAAGAGCTAGGGGTTTATCGACCCGGGACGGCCCCAGTGGTGGTCACCGCCCTGCCGGCGTCGCGCTCGAAGAGCTTAGAAAAGAAGCGAGCCCAGAAAAAACTGGGCCGGGTCACGGCTTCTTTAGGCCCCTAACCTTGTGGGTTTAGCCCTTATAGTTAGCCAATCGACTATCTAAAAGAACAAGTTTTACTGTTAAAACACTAAATAAAAATCATAAACACGATAAAAAAAACTAAAAAAACATCGTTAGTTTTTGGTCAACGCTTGAAATAAAACCTTGACAATAAGGAAACTAGTTAATATATTTAACCAAAAATCTTAAAGGTTTCAAGCGCCTAAATGAATAAAGTCGACCATATCCTAGACGCCCGGAAAGTTATTCTGGAGGAAGCCCGGAGTCTAGAGACTTTAGCCCAGAGTTTGGCCGACCCCTTTAACCGGGCCTTAGAACTCATTTTAGCCGCCAAAGGCCGCGTTGCGGTCACTGGCATGGGCAAAAGCGGCCATATCGCTCGCAAGGTGGCCGCGACCTTAGCCTCCACCGGCAGCCCAGCCTATTTTATCCATCCAGCCGAGGCTGGCCATGGGGATTTGGGCATGCTGGAGCCGCGTTTAGACGTTCTTCTGGCTTTCTCCAACTCGGGCGAGACTTTGGAGTTGGGGGCCATCTTAGAGTACGCCGCTCGCCAAGGTCTACCGGTCATTGGGGTCACCCAAAACGCCCAGAGCCGGTTGGGCCGCTACTCCGACATTGTCCTTGTCTTACCGAAAGTGGCCGAGGCTAGTCCCCTACCCTTCGCCCCGACCGTTTCCACCACCATGATGCTAGCTTTAGGCGACGCTTTGGCCATGAGCTTACTAATAGCTCGCGGCTTTACGGTGGAGGATTTTTACCAATACCATCCCCAAGGCCAAATTGGGAGCCGCTTAATGGCGGTCAGCGATATCATGCACTCCGGCGAGGCCATGCCCCTCGCTAGCCCCGATGAGCTCATGTCCAGCGCCCTAGTCACCATGACCGGGAAGCGGTTAGGTTGCTTAGGGGTAGTGGAAAATGGGCGATTAATTGGTATCATAACCGATGGCGACTTAAGGCGGCGGATGGGCCCAGACCTTTTAGTCAGCCCCACTAAATCCATCATGACCCGCGATCCGATCTCCTTTTCGCCGCAAACCATGGTGGCTAAAGCCCTGGCGGTGATGCGCCAGAAAGAAATCACCAACGCTTTTGTCATGGCCCCGACCGGAGAGCCTTTAGGCGTCATTCACATCCATGACTGCCTGGCCGCCGGGGTTGGTTGATCCAAAATAATTGGAGGACGTCTTGCTTCCTGTAGACGGTGGCTTTAACCCCGAATCTTCCGTTTTAATTAGCCTGTCTAGCTTAGTCTGGTGGCTAGTCTACATCTACATCTGGGTGATCATTATCCGGGTCTTAATCTCCTGGTTTCACCCCAATCGTCAGGCCCCGTTTGTGGCCTTTCTGCGGAAAGTGGCGGACCCGCCCCTAAATTTTACCCGGCGCCTTTGCCCCTTTACCTTTGGGGGGATGGATCTTTCGCCTATTATTTTGATCCTTTTTCTTCATTTTCTGGCGAATTTCCTCAAAAACTCGCTTATTACCTTAGGTATAGGCTTACCAGCCACGAAGATCATACCGGTTTTGGTGATCTGTTTACTGGGAGTGGTTAACTCTCTAGCTTGGTTCGTTTTTCTTTTGTTAGTGGCGAGGGTCATCCTCTCTTTAGTGGACCCTTCCCCCTATAACCCCTTGGTCATGATGGTCTACGGCTTAACCGAGCCTCTTTTGGCCCCTTTAAGAGGCTTGTTCTCTAAAGGGCCAGCTGGTTTAGACGTTCGGGCCTTGGTCGCGGCTATTGGGTTATTTGTCTTTAACCAGTTTATTCTCTTGAAGCTATTAGGCGTGGCCAACGCTTGGTATTTAAGTCGGCCCGTAACCGCGTCGATTTTCTAAATAACCATGGCTGAGGCCCCTTTAGCCACCCGTTTAAAGGTCTTAGCCACGCCGCGCTCCTCTATGGACCGGCTATTGGGCTTTCAAGCGGACGAGGTCAAGATTAGCCTGGCCGCCCCGCCCGTGGAGGGGGCGGCTAATGAGGCTTTAGAGAAGTTTCTAGCCCGTCTGTTGGGCTTAAAAACCGCCGCGGTTAAGGTCCTCTCTGGTCAAGCCAGTCGCCATAAAATCGTTTTGATTGAGGGGTTGGCCCCAGAGGAGACCAGCTCGCGTCTAACGGCCCTTCTCCCCAAACCCAAAGTCCCCCCCAAAGCCGTTTAGGTTAACGCCGCCCGAGCCATCTTCTCGTCCTCGCCTAGTTGCCGCACTAAGCTTTTGACCGAGTCAAACCGGATCATCCCCCGTAACCTAGCTATAAAAGCTATTTCCAGCTTTTCGCCATAAAAGTCCCGAGCGTAGTCAAAGATAAAGGTTTCCACCGTTAAAGTCTGGGACACGAAGGTGGGGTTGTGGCCGATACTGGTCATGCCAAACAGCCGCTCTTGGCCTAAGGTGGCTTCCACGGCGTAAACCCCAGGGCCAGGAATGAGCTGGGGGACCTCGCCCAGGTTGGCGGTCGGGAACCCTAAACTACGACCCCGAGCTTGACCAGAGACCACCACCCCGGAAATACTGTAGGGTCGGCCTAAGATACTGGCGGCCTCTTTCACTAACCCCACTTTAATGAGCCCTCTAATATGCGAGCTAGAGTAAGTCTCTTCCCTGGGCCCCCGAACCTCGCTAATGGGTCGAACTTTAACTGGCGCGGCTAAAGCCCCGCCCCACTTTTTAATAAGGTCTAGGTTCCCTTCGGCCCCACGACCAAAATGGAAGTCTGGACCCATAAAGACTTCTATGAGCTTGGCTCTTTTAGCGAGGATATCGTTTAAAAAATCCAAGGCCCGTAAGTCGCTCATGGCCTGGTCAAAGCGAAGACGGCCTATAGCCCCTAAGCCTAAGGTCTCTAAAAGACGGGCTTTTTGCTCAAAAGTGGTGAGGATTTCGGGAGCCCCAGCTGGGGAAAGGACGACCAATGGGTGTGGCTCAAAGGTTAAAACTAAAGAAGTGGCGTCCTTAGCCTTAGCTCGGTCGATGACCTGGCGGATAAGAGCCTGATGCCCTAAATGGAGGCCGTCAAAGACCCCAATGGTGAGGACAGTCCGGCCTAAGGGCTCAGAAGCCAACCAGTCATTGATTATTAGCATTTAGCCTTCGCTCTTTCGCCGGGTCAAGCGTTAGACCCATTAAATAACGTTGGGAAAACTGGCCAAGCGCCCTATCCCCATAATAACTAGGGACTATAAGGCGGTTCGGGAAACGATTCAATCATAATGGATTTAAAGTTTTTTTTCAATAACCGTTATTCTCAAAGATTAAAGGTTGGTCGCGGTCAATTGAAAAAATGATTACTTTAGGCTAAATAGATAAATAAAAGTGGATTATTAATTTTTAGACAGAATTGATATTCAAGCGGTTCAGGAGACGAAGGTTATAATGGCGTTAAGAACTTGAGGGACAAAGAAGCGGACGAAAGAATGGCGAGAAAACCCTCTCAAAGTTAATAGTCATATCAATTTGGATACAATCTTCGCGGTATAAAGAATTTTTTTTCGGTAAATTCAACTTGAACTTGACAACGCGGCACTCGAATTAGGCTAAAAAAAATTAATTTAGCGCATTCATAGTGATTACCATTTTCATCACCAAGTATATAATTAAAACTGTCGACTCCGTACATGCTTCGGTAGGCATTTGCCCTGTCCCAGATACCAGCGAAACAGCAATTGATGATTTGATAATCAGTTGGAGGCTCATCAACGATTTGGAGCAAATCTCCTCAACATTCTGCTGAAAGTTTTTCCGTAGTATCTCAAGAAATTCCTTCTCCATCAAGAAAAACCATAGCGGTTCCTCCGCCAGTTTCGGTTAATACAGGAATTAAATCAATGGCCACAAAAAACAAGTCGAGTCCGAACATTGACAACGATCGCTGTAGGTAGTCTGAGAGATTAATCGCCAGCTTTTTAGTATGGTTTAATAGAAAACCCGAATACAAGACGCTACGATTTTTATCACAGTTAAAATATTCCATTGCCTTATTATAAATATTGATTGAACGCCAACACTTGTAATTTTCCCGTAAAAATTGTAATTTCACGGAACTATCCTCATCTGATACATCAATGTCAGGAAGAAAATCATCGTTCTTTATATAATCGGATATACCAAGCAAATCTGACGTTTCTGAGAAATCTTTCAAACCGTCTTCTTGAATGGCATATTGACCGAACCACATGACCCGATATGGCTTCTGACGTAAAAGATAGTGAGCGCAGACGACAGCACCACTGAATGAACCTTTTTCTTCTCATGCGGTCCCGTAATTTCCCTTGACATAGCGCCATTTTAACGGTGTTTTTGACGGTAGCCAAGATAAAAATCGAAGACGAGTTTATACGCGTTGAAACTCTCGTGCGCCCTACTGAGGCTTATTCGCGTCCGCCGGTGACAAACGCGACCGAATCCACTCAACGATGTCCTTATAATCAAGCGACCCGTCAGCTACAGCGAGCCCGAGAGCCACAAGTTCCTTCCGCGTGTACGAAATCACGACATCATTGAGCCGCAGAATTGTGAGAAGCGCGGCAACGGCGACACGCTTGTTACCGTCAACAAACGGGTGATTGGCGCAGACGCAGAATGCTAGGCGCGCGGCCTTTTCGATAACGCCGGGATAAAGATCCTCGCCATCGAACGTTTGACAGCAATTCAGAACGGCGGATTCCAAAATCCCCATGTTGAGCAGACCGCCGTTCCCCCCCGTCGCCGCAATCAGTTTTGAGTGTAACGTGATAATTTCACCAACGGTCAAAAAGATCACCGCGCAAGTTCCCTCAACGCTTCAATATTTTCGGCGATTACATTATCTACCGCCGCGCCGATAAATTTCTGTCGGGCGGTTTGTATCTCATCGTAATCAGAAAAACTTAAAACCATGTAGCGCGGCTTGTCATTTTTGAGAATCACGGCCATGCCGTTCTCGTCAACGAGCCGCGTGACTTTTGAGAAGTTTTGGCTGGCTTCGGCCATCGGCACAAGCAAATTGGTATCAAGCGTCATTCGAACCACCTCGCATTTTGAAAATCACACGGAGGGCAAACTTAATTCTGGTTACCGTCTAAAATCATCACACATCTTAACATAGGATCAAATCACCCTATAATTTTGACCTAAGTTAAACAGGCGTTTTTATAACATGCCGATTTTACTAACACAAATTAATATCCGTTCAGGAACTGGTTGTCTATCGGCGCCTTAACCATCAAGCTTTTGATTGTTTCCCGAGGTTGACAACCATACAGTCACCGGGACTTCTAGCCTAATGTCCCTAAAGCTCTATTATACTAAAATCACTTCATAGTCGTCAGGGAACTAGCTAGGACAAAAGCGTCAAATTTTTTTGATGTTATTTACCGTGAAATATACTCTTCAACTTGGCGTTTAAAACATTGATTTAAAGACAGATTTATAAATACTTGATTGTTAAAAACCAGTGAATACGATATATATTATTATATTATCGTTTTTGGATCAAAAACCATAAAAATACAATCCATTAGCCGCAGTTGTCCGCTGACTTAATAATACCCATTTGTACTAACTGGTTAAGAACCTGGTTAGGATATACTACGGTTACGTTTTTTTTGCGCTTTTTGATGGGTTTACTGCGGTTTGCGGTGTCAGACTATGTCATTGGGGTGTCTTTTCCCTTTGGTGGCTCAATGTCAGGTTGGCTCGCGACCGCCGTAGCCTTCCTTTTTATCGTCCTTCCTTCCGGTTTTAATATTTGGTATTTCGCCAAGGTTTTGAACCAACGAGAACCGTTCTTTTTGACCATACGCTCCTCGTAGTTGACTGTCGAGCTTTATATGGCTCCTTATCTCTTAGAAAAGCGTAAGCGATGCTAAAGAATTTTATGCGCTATAGCCACAATCGATCTCTGGTATCCTACTCTTGGCGTGACTTTTGTCGGTTAGCGAATTTGATATAAGCTAAAATATCAAGCGCACAAAAGGTGCCAAGTCGGTGGCATGTATTTAGTGGTAAAAATTACATTTTGGATCTAAATTATTTTCTCAACGAAGGTCGGCGGTATCGGCGGAGAATGGCTCGGGGCTTCAGGTTTCGTGGGCTAAAATAGAATTCCCCGCGCTTGTAAATCTTCGAAGGAACTTGAGGTTCGCTACTTTTTAGCTCAAGACGAGGGGTGGCACCTGACGCTTTCATGATGGCCGATCCCCCTAAAAAAGGGATCACATGGCACACACTTATGGCACAGAGCCAAAAAAAGGGCCTATTGGCAACCTCAGCCAGCCATCGGAACCGAAAATCCTAAGTAATTGTAATCACTTAACTTTTTAAATTTTAAAATGGTGCCGAAGGGGAGATTTGAACTCCCACGAGGTTGCCCCCACTAGACCCTGAACCTAGCGTGTCTACCAATTCCACCACTTCGGCGTATCTATGACCTGTTGAACTCAACCCTGGCTATAACGGTTTTGGTTGAAATTTTAGCCATTATAAGGGGCCAATGGTGGTTTGTCAAGAAATATCCTTTGAGCGAAATAACGCTCAATATATAGCAATATGGTATTTACTCACTAATACTGTATTTTTTATCGTTAAATTAGCTTCGAAGCTTCTGGACTATAAAAATATTTCCTTTGGGTGACAACTTCGAGTTAAAACTATTTTAATATTACATTGCTTTTGACTTAATAGGTATTAGCAATTTAAAGATAGCTAAATAATATGAAAATATCGTTTAAAGTATTTTCGCTAGTCCAGTTTTTTATTAGTGTATCAATCTACTTTTTAGTCGCTCATTGTTCCTCTTAAAAACCAATATTTTCCCAGCATGGCTCAGTCTAGCTAGCGTTTTTGGGCTACAGGACCAATGGGGGTATTTTCGAGTTTTAGCGACCAAACGTCCGGTTCCAATCCCGTTTAAATTCATGAGAATGGCCAGCCCAATTTACATCAGTTAGTTAGCGCAATTAAAGATAAAAAAACAAATATTATTCTAAAAGCACTAACAAACCCCTGGAATTATTTTACAGCCGGGCGGTGGATCCCCTAACCTATCTTTGACTAACTAATAATAATTAGTGATCTGAGCGGTTTTGGAGTATGATTAAATTTACCGCTATTCTCCCTCTGGCCTTTAAGTTGACAAAAGCCTTAATGGGCTTGGGCCCCTAACGGCTTAATTCCTATAGTTATTTTGGCTCTAATACTTTTTCGGTCAACTGTTAAGGCCTTTTGACGGTTGACCTTTTACCCATCTGTAAGGAGACAGCGATTATGGGCCTTCGCGAAGTTATTAACACCGTTAAAGGTCATCCGACCGTGGATGGGGCCGGAGTTAAGCTGGTCCGGGTTCTCGGCCTTAGCACCGTGGCCGATTACGATCCGTTCTTAATGTTGGATTCCTTTGACTCCCATAATTCCGCGGATTTTATCCAGGGGTTCCCCTTCCATCCCCACCGCGGCATTGAGACTATCACCTATCTACTGGAAGGGCGCATGGAACACCAGGATAGTTTAGGCCACAAAGGATTAATTGGGTCCGGGGAAAGCCAGTGGATGACCGCGGGCAGTGGGATAATGCACCAGGAGCTACCCGAGGATGGCCCGTGGATGCTGGGTCTCCAGATCTGGCTCAACCTTCCGAAAGCCGAGAAAATGACTCCCCCGGTCTACTTTGACATTAAAAAGGACATGATACCTTTAGTCAAAACGGATTTTGGCGAGGTCCGGGTGGTGGCGGGCCGCTATGGGGACACGGAAGGGGTTAAACCGCCCCATGTCCCGGCCACCTTGATTGATTTCTTGGTGAAAGCCGGTCAGACCACCACCATCCCCACTAAAAAAGGGGAAACGGTCTTTATATTTTTGATTTTGGGAGGGGCCACGGTCTTGGGCAAGAAATATCCGGCGAAAACCGCCGTTCTTTTTGGCCCGGGCGATGAGATCGAAGTCACCGCCACTGGCCCCGAGGACTTAAGGTTTCTGTTCTTCCAAGGCCCGCCGCTAAAAGAACCCGTGGCCTGGGGCGGCCCCATCGTCATGAACACCAAAGACGAGTTGCGTTTAGCTTTTGAGGAGTTGGAGGACAACACCTTTATTAAACATAAGCCCGTTGACGCTTAAAAGTCTTGAGCCCCTTTAAAAGGGTTAAAGGCTTATGGCCATCTCGCCTCTTTCCGTCTTTAAGGCGATGGAAAGAGGCGTTTTTTGGGGAGCGTTTTGGTTTTGGCCTTAGAAATATAGGTTAGGAAACGCGGGTTGTTTCGCTAAACTACCAAATTTTTAAGTTTTAACTATTGCGGATTATTTAATTAGGATACAAATTGGATGGCTTGAGCCTCTCCCCGCTCCGCGGCTTTCTCGAACCATTCCACGGCCATGACGAAGTCCTTGGGAACAACCTGGCCATTGACGTAACTTACCCCTAGAACTCGCTGGGCGGCTGGTAACCTTGCTCCACGGCTTTCTCGAACCATTCCTCGGCCTTGACAAGGTTCTTGGGAACACCCTGTCCATTCGAGTAACATGCCCTTAGAGCGCCCTGGGCCGCGGCGTAACCTTGCTCCGCGGCTTTCTCGAACAATTCAATGGTCTTGACAAAGTTCTTGGGAACGTCACGGCCATTGGCGTAACAGGCCCCTAGATTGTACAAGGCCGATGCGTGACCTTAAAAAAACTAAGGACTTTGCTTTGAAATTATATTAAATCAGCGGCTATAATGCCGTTGATATTCATTCACCATTGGAGGTAATTGATAATGAGTAAAAAAACCGCAAGTGATGATTGGATTGATAAGGTTCGTATAGATATCTACGAAAAAACAAAAAATATGTCGCTAGAAGAATTTCAGGAATATTTTAGAAGAAGTGGGGAAGAAGTAGCAAGAAAGTATGGTTTTACTATTGTGGAATCTTTAGATTCTAAGGGTAACGATTATGATCATGCTAAATAGTATTTCTGTGTCATACTTACCAAGGCCCTCTGGGCCTTTAACGTACATTGGGGTTTCGTTACTCAACAACTTGGAACGACCTTCATAAACTACGCCGCGCTATGGTTAGACCTGGCGAAGAATCGCTATCTGGAACCGTTTAAGTGGACGAAGGCTATTTTGGCGGTCTTACGGAAGGCTCTCCGGGTCGTTCGGCCACTCAAAACAAAGCCTTGCTCGCGCCTTGGCCGTAGAAATTAAAGGGCCAACCATAGGACGCGCAAGATTGAGGCGAATTCAGTCGTCTTCCAAGGCTTACCGGCGCAAGTCGCTGACTCCAATATTTTAACCTTTAGGTTATTTCTAACCTTAGATTTGAACTTTAAACTTCGCTAAACTACCAAATTTTTAAGTTTTAGGTATTACGTTTATTTAATTCGGCTAAAAAGTGGATGGCTTGAGCCTCTCCCCCCGCCGCGGCTTTCTCGAATAATTCCGTAGCCTTGACCAAGTCCTGGGGAACGCCCTGGCCATTTAAGTAACATTCCCCTAGATTGCACTGAGCTGTGGCGTGACCTTGCTCCGCGGCTTTCTCGAACAATTCCACGGCCTTGACCAAGTCCTGGGGAACGCCCTGGCCATTGGCGTAACACACTCCTAGATTGCTCTGGGCTACGGCGTTACCCCGCTCCGCGGCTTTCTCGAACCATTCCACGGTCTTGACCCAGTCCTGGGGAACACCCTGGCCATTTAAGTAACATACTCCTAGATTGTACTGGGCCTCGGCGAACCCTTGCTCCGCGGCTTTTTCGAACAATTCCACGGCCTTGACCAAGTCCTGGGGAACGCCCCGGCCATTTAAGTAACACGCTCCTAGATTGCTCTGGGCCGCGGCGCAAACAAGTTCCGCGGCTTTCTCGAACCATTCAATGGCCTTGGTAAAGTCCTGGGGAACACCCCGGCCTTTTAAGTAACACGCTCCTAGATTGCACTGGGCCAAGTCGTAACCTTGCTCCGCCGCTTTTTCGAACCATTCCGCGGCCTTGACCAAGTCCTTGGGAGCTCCCTGGCCATTTAAGTAACACGCTCCTAGATTGCTCTGGGCCGCGGCGAACCCCCGCTCCGCCGCCTTCTCGTACCATTTCACGGCCTTGACCAAGTCCTGGGGAGCGCCATGGCCATTTACGTAACATACTCCTAGATTGTACTGGGCTTCGGCGTAACCTTGCCCCGCGGCTTTCTCGAACCATTTAATGGCCTTGACCAAGTCCTGGGGAGCGCCCAGGCCATTTAAGTAATAGGCCCCTAGTTCGCACTGGGCTACGGGGTAACCTCGCTCCGCGGCTTTCTCGAACCATTCAATGGCCTTGACCAAGTCCTGGGGAACGCCCTGGCCATTGGCGTAACACGCTCCTAGATTGTACTGGGCCGCGGGGTGACCTTGCTCCGCGGCTTTCTCGAACCATTCCACGGCCTTGACCAAGTCCTGGGGAACGCCCCGGCCATTGAAGTAACATTCCCCTAGAGCGCCCTGGGCCGCGTCGTAACCTTGGGCCGCCGCCTTCTCGAACCATTCCGCGCCCTTGACCAAATCTTGGGGAACGCCCTGGCCTTTTACGTAACATACTCCTAGAGCGCCCTGGGCCACGGCGTAATCTTGCGACGCCGCTTTCTCGAACCATTCAATGGCCTTAACAAAGTCCTTGGGAAGGCCACGGCCATTTACGTAACATTCCCCTAGAAAGCACTGGGCTTCGGCGTTATCCTGCGCCGCCGCTTTCTTGAGCCATTGAACGGCCTTGACATAGTTCTTGGGAACGCCGCGGCCATTGGCGTAACATAGCCCTAGATTGCCCTGGGCCGCGGCGAACCCTCGCTCCGCGGCTTTCTTAAACCATTTCGCGGCCTTGACATAGTCCTTGGGAACGCCGCGGCCAGTGAGGTAATATACACCTAGATCGCCCTGGGCCGCGGCGACCCCTTGCTCCGCGGCTTTCTTGAACCATTTCGCGGCCTTGACATAGTCCAGGGGAACGCCTTGGTCAATTGAGTGACTGACCCCTAGAGCGTACTGGGCCTCGGCGAGACCTTGCTCCGCCGCCTTCTCGAACCATTCCGCGGCCTTGACCAAGTCCTTGGGAACACCCTGGCCAGTGAAGTAACAGACCCCTAGAGCGTTCTGAGCTTCGGCGTTACCCCGCTCCGCCGCTTTCTCGAACCATCGCGCCGCTTCGGCCACCTCGGCCTGGACAAATTCTCTATTAAAAAATAAGAGGCCAAGTTGGAATTGAGCTTCAATATCCCCTCGTTTCGCTAAAACCAACAATTTGTCAGGCGATATAGAAACTAATTTGGTATTTAACCTAAGTATGTCCAGAAATTCGGTTTTAATCGCCACGACTTGTCCTTTTAATTATATAAAAATATTAAGAATATATAAAAATTTTAATATTACGTTACTGTATAAAATTAAAACAATTATTTGAATATATACAACGATACGCGCTAAAGTCGCAATAATTAGGTTATTATTAAGGGTTATAAACTAAAGCTAGTGGGTATGGGGCCTCTGAGTGTCTCGCAACAGTGTCTCGGAACAAGGTTCCAGCCACAACATCGGACATTCAATTGGCGCGTTTAAGGATGGCGCCGTATAAAGAAGTTCCCGTCAACGAAAAAGATCGTTAAAAGTTCCCCTGAACGCTATATCCATCAATATATTATCAATCTTTAAACCAATCCACGACACTCTGAAGGCCATCCAAAGCTGAATCGACTCTCTCCACCGCTCCAAGAACGCTATTACTGACAGATTCAGCGGCGTTAATAGCCTGAGCTAACTTTTTTTCCACAGGCGAACATTCAATATCGCCTATCGCCTTAGCCGCTTTGAGGGCTAAGGTCGCGGTCGACCCCAAAGGATTTGATAAAGGGTTTGAAATAAGAGTTGAAAAAGGACTGTATTTATCTATTAAATTCTGTAATGTTTCAGACATTGTAGAATTATTATTCATTATGTCCGCAAAATATGGCTCGAATTTAAAAAAAGGAACAAGCTTAGGGTTTAACATAGAAGCGGCGAATAAAACTTGATCGCTTTCAGAGAGTCCATCTATACACCAGTTGCAGAAATGTTCGCGATTATTGAAAACAAGATTATACTTGTCTTCGCAAACCCGCGTCAAAGCTCTAACAATAACCTCTTTGGGGTGGCGCTTCGCTTTTGGGTGTTTAACAATTTCTACCGCGCTATTGTCACAAAAAGTATCGTAATCTGTTATACTTACGCCTTCTTTAAGATAATGAACGACTTTATTGTTGCCCAAATAGATTCCATGATGCGTATATAATATACGCTCCGCTTTAAGGTGGTCAGCCGGGGAGAACAGCTTGTCCGCGTTTATGGTCATGAGATCAACCTTTAAATCTATAATATATATAGAGACTATTATGATATAATTTATTTTAAAAGTTGAATATGATAAAAAAATCAGTTTTCGCCCTTAGTGACCCAAATTCCAACGGCTCAACCCTGGCCAAACAAACTGTGGCTAGACAAACCCTGGCCAAACGGCGCCCTTAAAAAATATCCTTCATTTTAAAAAGACAAAAGTGGTTTCTCAAGATATATTCTTTAAGTAAAACACCACTTAATATATATCTTTAGTCATCAAGAGTATTTTAATAAGGCTAAAAAACAGAGCTTAAGGCTCTTTTACGTTAGCCCCAGTTGTCTTAAAACCTGTCATAAAGCCGGTCTTAAAGGAGAGTATCCATCCACCTTTTAAGCCGCGTCCAGGTTCCCGAATGGAAACCAATGATGTTCGGGCCACAGTCTTCCCAGCGTTTAATAGTTCCCGGGACCACTCTGACGTTACTGGACAGTTCCTCAACGGATAAGCCAGCGAAGAGTCTTAAGTCCCGGACGTTATCGCCCGAGAGGTTGAAATCACTACGCTTGACAAGAGCCTGAAGCTCAGGAGCTAGCGTGGCTTTGGCCTTAGAAGAGCCAATGGCTTTAGAGCCATGGCCGTTACCGGGTCGATTGGTTTTCCCGGCCTTAGAAGGTTGGCTGGTTTCCTCCCTTAAAGAAGCTTGAGGGTTTTGGGCTGGGCCGCTTTGGGACTTTTTTTCCTCAATAGCGGCGCTTAAAGCTACAAGCCGGGACAGGGCGATTTCCAGGGGCGAACCGTTTTTCGCTGGTGGCGCGTCGGCGCGCTCCAAGGGCTCGGCGGTGAGGGCTTTAGTCGGTTGGGGCTCGGGGGCCTTCATAGGCCGTTTCGCCGCCATGGTCGGTTGGGGCTCGGGGGTCTTCACCGACCGTTTAGCCGTTAAGGTCGGTTGGGGCTCGGGGGTCTTCATAGGCCGTTTAGCCGTTTTGGCCGGTTGGGGCTCTGGAGCCGCCTCAACCTTAGCCACCGTCTTTAAGGCCCGAGTCTTGGGGGCCTTGGGGGTCGGCTCGTCCGCGTCGTCCACCTCAATCCCAAAGATGGCCCCGAGATCGCCTTCCAAAGCGTCTTCGCTATCCGCCTGACCCAAAAGGGCCTCAACGGAGGCTTCGGAGAAGAGATCGCTCGGCTCAACCCCTCTTAAGAGGAACAACAATTCCGGGTTGGTGTCTAGCCGGTGGCCCACGCCGTATAAGACCGCGGCCACGTGCTTACACAGAATGGCACAGTCCGGGCACGAGCAGGTGTAAGTGATCTCGTTTCGGCGGGGGAACATGCCATCCTGGGGGTGACAGAGCGTCTCCAGGACTTTGGGTGACAGTTGACCCTTTAAGAGATCCAAGACCGTGGAGATTAGACCCGCGCAGCGGCCTTTGATGTCCGCGAAACGGCTCTCGCTTAAAGGGGTCACCTTAACCACGATGTTGTAAAAGTCGCTGCCCGCCACCACGGCCTCGATTTGGCCCTTTTGGATGTCCAAGTCGAGAATGGAGCCGTTCCGGGCGTAGGTCCGCCCCCGGGGCAAGCGGTTGTCGAAATCGGCCATGCCCTCAAAGTGGTCCAGCCATCTTTTGCCCCAAAAGGTCTTGGCGATGGTCCGGCCCTCAATGGACACCGGCTTTAAGTCTTGGTGGGATTTGAGGTACTTGCTCTTATCGACCTTGGGCCGATAAGTGAAATAACCGCCCCCCCAACTGGAGGAGGATCTTCTCCGACCGTACATAGTTGACTCCTAACTGGTTAGAGTTTCGCCCGTTCTAGATCTAAGCTCACGACCTTAATCAAAGCCTCATCGCTGAGCTTAGTCAGATCTCTTTCTTGACCGCCGCCTAAAACCTCTTCGGCCAGTTCCCTTTTACTGGCTAAAAGCTCGTCAATCTTTTCCTCTAAAGTCCCCCGGGTGACGCACTTATGGACAATGACCGTCTTGTCCTGGCCAATGCGGTAAGCCCGATCCGTGGCCTGGTCCTCGACCGCCGGGTTCCACCAGCGGTCAAAGTGGATGACCTGCCCAGCGGCGGTTAAGTTAAGGCCCGAGCCCCCGGCCTTAAGCGACAAAATCAAAAAAGGCGGGCCATTGGGGTCTTGAAAGGTCGAGACAATATCTTGCCGTTGACCGACTTTGGTGCCCCCATGAAAAATGAGCCCCTCTCTCCCAAAGACCTTGGATAAGTGGTCAGCCAAAGGCGTTATGATCTCCCGAAACTGGGTGAAGACCAAAAGCCTTTCTTGTCGCTCGGCCATTTCTTGGCACAGCTCCACCAACCGTAAAAACTTCCCGCTCCGGTCCGGGCTCCAGTCCCCGTCCCCAGTCAACTGGGCTGGGTGGTTAATGACCTGCTTTAAGCGCATAAGGCTTTGAAGAACCAACCCTTTGCGCTTAAACTCGCTCATTTCGGATTTAATGGCGTTATCTAAAGCTTTACAAAGGTCCTCAACCACTTGGGAGTACAGTTTGACCTGCTCAGTGGTTAAAAAACAGCCTAAATCCGTCTCAATTTTCTCCGGTAGATCGCTAATGATCTGACGGTCCGACTTTAACCGCCGCAAAAGGTAAGGCGCGACTAACCGCTTTAAGGGGGCGAAGGAAAGATCCCGAGCCCCTTCCGTCAACTTATTCTCCAAGCGACTGGCCACCGCGATAAACTTATCCAACGTACCCAATAACCCGGGGTTAATAAAATCAAAGATCGACCATAAGTCAGTCAAGCGGTTCTCAATGGGCGTGCCGGTTAGAGCCAGACGCCCATGGGCTTTTAGCTTTCGGACGGCTAAACTCTGGGCGGAGCCGGGGTTTTTAATGGCCTGGGCTTCATCGATAATGGCCAAACGCCACTTATGGCTGGTGAAAAAGGTGGCTTTACGGGCGGCTAAGGCGTAGCTGGCGATGACCAGATCGTAGTTGGCCGTTAAATCTTGAGGGTTCTTTTCCCAGCGGGCCAACTGGTCTTTGGAGGTCTCGGAGGGGTGCCAGATGGCCACTTTTAAACTCGGGGCGAACTTGGCGGCTTCTTTCCGCCAGTTGGCCAGTAAGCTGGCCGGGGCCACCAACAAAGAGGCCCCTAAATCCGGTCGCCGGACTTTATCGGCCAGAAGTAAGGCCAAAACCTGCATGGTCTTACCTAAACCCATGTCATCGGCTAAACAAGCCCCTAAACCTAGGCCAGTTAAAAAGGAGAGCCAGCCTAAGCCTTTCCTTTGGTAAGGCCGTAAAGTCGCTTTTAGCTCCTTGGGCTCCATTTCCGTTTTGGGGTCTTTTAGCTCGGCTAAAATCGTGGCCAAGGCCTCGCCAGCGATGGGCGAGACCCAAGGCCCGGTCTCCGGGATCTTAACCTTTTCTTTGTCGTTAAGCGGGACCCCGGCGAGTAAGCGCATGGCGTTAATAAAGCTTAACCCGGATAGTTTTTCGTTTTCCCGAGCCTCGCGCCAGTGGGCTAAGGCTTCGGACAGTTTATCGTGATCAACCTCTAACCACTGGCCTTTAAACAAAACCAACTTCTCGTCCGGGTTAGACAGTAACTCCGCGATCTCCTCGGGGCTAAGTAACGCGTCGCCCACCGCTAAACTGACGTCCCAGTCTAAAACGCCGTTTAAGCCAAAGATGGAGGACTGGTTAGAGCCAATAACCACCTGGACCCGGACATTGGGCTTTCGCCGCCACCAGTTGGGCACTTGGACCGTTAAGCCGCACTCCTCTAAGATCGGGATGTCGCTTAACAGCTCATAAGCTTTTTTGATGGTGAAGGTTAAGGGGCTAAAGATGGCTTTGGAGGTTAAGAGCCGCTCCACCCACTCTAGTTTTTCGGAGGCGACTTGGACTGGGGTTAGAAGGGTGGTTAAAGAGGAGAGGTCTTTTTCCGCGGAGTACAGTTTAATGGCCCGGTCCAAAGGTAAATGCCGGGCCCGGCCATCCGCGGCTAAGGAAGTCACGAAGGTGGCCATAAAGGCGAAGGGTCGCCGGTTATCGCTCTTGTTTTCGGCCAGATGGAAAGTCACCCGGCCAACCCGGCGCCAAGCTGGGGCTCGCTTGGCTAAAAACTTACCCAGATCCGGGCCCAGGTTAGCCGCGGTCCAGGCCAAGAGGTCATTCCAGATGTCCAATAAGGTCTCTGGGGACAGGTACTCGCCCCCCACCATGGGCGGGGCCCCGCGATAAAGGTCCTCTAAGATCCCGGCGGGCGGCGGGCTGAGCCGCCGGGCCATGGCCTCATCGGGCGCCCGGCACAAAGGGGTGACCAAGGTTTCGGCCACGGACCGCCAGAACCTAACCACCGGATCCCCGCTGGGGTGGCGTAAAGCGGCTAGGTCAAACAAATCCTCCCGCCAATCGTTTCGAGTCCCTTCCGCGAAAAGGAGGGTCTTAGCTGGGGTTAAAATGACGGACGGGGCTGGTTCCATAAATCTAAAGAGTTATCCTTACTAAGTTTTTGGCTTACTTTACAATGAAAAAGCTGAGCTTTTAAGACGTGGTCTAGCCCTTAAGGCTTTTGGGTTAGGTTAAGGCGTGACGATCTAACGGAAATATACGCCAATAAGCCTCACGTCAAAAAAAGACAAGATAAAACTTATTATAACAACCATAAAAGAAAAGTCAAGTCCTTTAAACTATGACTAATAGACTAGCTATTTTAGCTGGGCGCTATGGGGCTTTAGGTTAGCTAAAAGGCCGACTATCGCCCTTTTTAGGCCGTTTTTTAATCTGCCGGGGCCACACACAAGGGTTAAGACAAGTTTAGAGCCTAAAGGGGCCTTTAAGGCCCCTTAACGGGGCGATAGACCAACCCTTTAGGTCTCAGCTAAGCGGAGGATTTCTGGAGCTAAGGAATTTTTGGAGAAGCTCCCTCCCCTTTTGGGGCCCGTGGTTAAAGGCCAGAAAAATACCGGCCCCGCGAAAATCAGATTGGAAGGCGCTTAAAATTGTGGCCTTAACTTAAAATATATGGTAATTAAGGTATGTTTTAGGTTAAAAATAGTCTCGGCCAGCTCTTTTAGGTGGACTCGCCCCCTCCCTGCGGCTTTATAAGCCACCGCCTTAAGCGCGCTTTTAAGGCCGCCTAACTTATCGGAAGTGATTGATGATCCCTTTTAAAAAAGTTTTTTTGCTAGTTTTGTCCTTGGGCCTACTCCTTAGCTCTTCTCTAGCCCAGGCCGATGAGCCAGGCTATTTGCCGAAGGGGAGCCAACCGGATCCCACCGTGTTTTTAGACCCGCCCCCAGAGTTTGACAGCGTCCTTTTCGCCGAGGATCTTAGGCTCCACTACCTAACTAAACCCTTAAAAGGCGGGCCCCGCTGGCGGCGAGCCACCCGGGACGCGGTCTATCAAAACAAGTTGCCCGAGTATCTATCTGATATCTTAGGGGTAAACTTGACCCCGAAAAACGCCCCCAAGACCTTTAAGTTACTCAATCGGGCCGCGGTGGACCTGGGGACCGCCAACTCCACGATTAAAGATCGTTATCAGCGCTTACGGCCCTACGCCTTCTTTAACCTACCTAAAGGCTCTTCCTGCGACCCTCGGGAAGAATTCCTGGAGCGAGATCACTCCTACCCTTCGGGGCACAGCGCCGTGGGTTATGGCCAGGCCTTAATCTTCGCCGGTATGTTTCCGGATAAACAAAACGAGTTTATCTTAGCTGGCCGGGAATACGGCCACTCCCGGGTCATCTGTGGGGTCCACTGGAAAAGCGACGTGGAGGCGGGCCAAGTGGTCTCCGGGGCGGTCATAACGCGTCTTTATGGCCAACCGGAGTTTCAAAAGGACCTGGCCGCGGCTAAAGATGAGCTAACGGCCCTAGTCGCGGCGAAAAAAAAGAAACCTTAGCTTAAAAAATTGACCCCCAAAAAAATATTTTTTCCTTTTTTCTGATCATACGGATCGTTCGCTAGTCCATAACTATTAGCTCTTTTAGTTAGTCTAGTTTCGGGCCCCAAAAAAGGCCGGGATAGATATAGTTAAGTCTTAACGGAAAAAATAGCCCTGAGGTTAAATTCGCTCGAACTGACGGCCTAAATAGGCCCCCCGCTTCATCAAGACCGCTCAAAAGCGCCGTTCGCTAGGCCATAACTAATGGTCGCCTCACCTGTAAAGGGTAGATGCGCGTTAGGTTAAAGAAATTTACCGGAACATATTAAACTCACTTTAGGGTTATTAGGCAAGTTTAAGGCTGGTAAACCGCGGATATAGTTAGAACTGTCAATAGTTTTCCTCAAGTTGATTATGGTTTTAAGGAAAATACAAAAGGCAAAATTAAATAATTTACGCTATTATTAATAGCTTAAAAGGTTCCCATCGCTTAAAGACAGAAGTCTTTTAGAAGTTTTGAGCCTAGGGATATGGTTTTCTCTCTTAATCAATAATTATCTTCTTTACCCCGCGATTCCTCATCGTTCGTAGTTTTTCCCGCGATTTTTGACCCCATTTTCTGGACTGGCTTTATGGTTCAATAAAGCGGTATCATAGGGAAAACATAGCTAATCCAGAGCTTGTTAGGTTTCCCGAGATCTGGTTTTAACTGGATCAAAGCGGGAAAGCCTTAGGTGATCAACTAATGACGCGGATTACCCTCTGGGGAAATAATAAAACTATCATATTTTATTTATTGCAATAATTACGGTAAGTTTTCCGAAACAATCGGCCCTTAAAAATTTTACTCGCCTATTTAACTACGTAATTATCATATTTTTAACCATAATAAAGATTCAAAAAATCAACTTTAAGAAGGTAAATTAGAGTTTATTTGAGAAAAAAGTAATTTACCGAATTTTACCTTAGTTTGGCTACGACATTATTGAAAAATATTTTTTGAATCGTAACTTAAAGCGATCTAGAAAAATAGCCCCGGATAATTAAATTTCCCAACGAAATAGCTCGCCTCCGTCTTTAATAAAAGACGGTTTTACGTAAAAAAAGTTCTTGCCACTTAATAACAAACCCTCTACAATATTCTACAGACCAAAATATAGGTAAGCGAATAGCCAATCATTTAAGCTCAACGCTATTTTTGTCTGTCAAAACTTCCTCAAAAAAAGCCCTTAAGGCCTAAGGGCCGTAGTCTTTATCGCGTCGCTATTGGTTTTTATTTTTGACCCTAAATTTATTAGGATCTTTTGGGTTTATTGTTCCACGCCTCTATGAATTATGTTCGACAGCCTCGCTAAGCCGCTCGATAGCCTTAACGCTGGGATTTTTCTAGCCCCCCATAGCGTTTCGCGGCGGCCTATTAGGCGTGAGGAATCATTCGTTATTATGGACAAATACCAGCACTTACTGGACGCTATTTTCGCTTCCTCCCTTGATGGCATCATCGTTTTTTCCGACTCGGTGGAAAAGCCCTACGCCTCCAGCGTTTACGGGGAACTCTTCCCTGGTTGGGAGTTTTTCCGCTACAACGACCCCTTGCGAAAAGTCCACGATTTTTACTCCCAATATGTCACTAACCCCGAAGACATGATTAGCTTAGTGAGCGCGGTCCGCCAAACGCGTCAAGTCAAAAAAACCCGGCTTTACCGCCAGGACGGTCGGGTCACCCTGGTCACTGGTCGGGTCATCAGTAACCCAGACATTGGCGTTATTGAGATCTGGAACCATCGGGACATCACTGAGCAGTGTAAGCAGGATGAGCAGTTACAACTTAGGCTTCAGCTCATTACGGCGGTTTTGGACGCCTCTAACGACGCCATTTTCACCATCGCCGAGTGCCTTGAGTCCCCCATGGGCAACGTCAAATACTCCGAGCTCTTCCCCGGTTGGGAGCGAGCTTTCCGCTATGGCCAACCCTTTGAGGAGATCCAGCGTTTTTTCGCCCAGTATCTTATAGATTGGGAAGCCCCTTTGGAGTTGATCGCCAAAGTTAAGCGCGACCGAAAGAGCCATCAGACCCTTATCCACCACGTGGACGGGCGCTTAATCCATATGTCGGGCAAAATCGAGGAGACCGGCGTGGCCAGCGCCGGGACTTTGGAAGTCTACACCTTAACCGATATCACCGCGGAGGTGCGGAGCCGCCATAAAATGCAAGCCATGCAGCTGACGGTGGACAACTTATCCGAGCCGGTCGTCTGGTTTGACTTGGAGGGGAAAATCACCTACGTCAACCAAGCCTCTTGTTACGCTTTAGGCTTTGACGCCCCCGAGGAAATCGTTGGCCAAACCGTTTGGCGGCTGAACGTGGCCACGGCCGAGGGCGAGGAGCCCAGCCCGGATATCTGGCGGAAAATCCTTTTGGCCCAACAGGCGGGCGCCCACTTTAAGTTTGACCAGACCGTCTTGGCCCGGAAAAATGGTGAGCCTTTCCATTGCACTATCTTGGTGGACTACATCACTCAAGGCGATGAGGCCTTTTGGGCCATGTGCTTTTTAGATTTATCCGAGCAAATCCAAAGGATTAAAGCCGAGCAGTCGGCGAAAGCTCGAACCGACTTTTTGGCCCATATGAGCCACGAGATCCGCACCCCCATGAACGCCATCATAGGTTTAAGCGAGATGACCCGGAGGGAGTACGGGTCAGAGGCGGGGTTAGAGTACATTTCGGAGATCAATAACGCTGGCCGGAACCTTATCGCCATCATTAACGACATCTTGGATTTTTCCAAGATGGAGTCCGGTCGCTTGGACATTATCCCCGTCCCCTACGAGACCGCCTCACTTTTGCAAGATTCTTTATCCATCACCCGCATTAAGCTTATGGAGACGCCCTTGGAGCTCATCTTGGACGTGTCCCCGGATCTGCCGGCCAATATGATGGGCGATGTGGGCCGGATTAGGCAAGTTTTACTCAATTTACTAAGTAACGCGGTTAAGTACACGGAAAAGGGGTTTGTGAAGTTCCAAGCTTTTGGCGAACGGTTATCGGACAACCGCGTCTTATTGACCTTTAGCGTCAAAGACAGCGGCGCGGGCGTTAAACCCGAGGACCTGCCCAAGCTCTTTGAGCGGTTTTCCCGTTTGGACGAAAAAAAGCACGCCAACGTCATGGGCACGGGTTTAGGACTCATTATCAGCCGGAACCTCTGCCAGGCCATGGGCGGCGACATCACCGTCCAAAGCGATTACGGCCAAGGCTCGGTCTTCACCGCCACCTTAGTCCAGACGGTCATGGACTGGAAGCCCATGGGCGGCATCTCGGCGGTCTCGGCCCGCCGTTTGGAGCGGCCGACCATCACCTTTACGGCCCCGTCCATTAGCGTTCTCATTGTGGACGACTTTCCCAGTAACTTACTGGTGGCCAAAGGCATGCTCTCGCCCTACAAGATGAGCTTAACCACCGCCCAAAGCGGTCACGAGGCCATTAAGATCGTGGGGGAACGGCCCTTTGATATCATCTTAATGGACCATATGATGCCGGAAATGGATGGGGTTGAGGCCACCCATATCATCCGGAGCCTTAATAAAGAGTACGCCAAAACCATACCCATCATCGCTTTAACGGCCAACGCCGTGGCTGGGATGCGGGAGATGTTTTTGGAGAACGGGTTTAACGACTTTATCTCCAAACCCATTGAGGTCCAGAAGCTGGACGCTATCTTAAAAAAGTGGATCCCGGAAATCAAAAGGTTCCCTTTAACCCCCGAGGCCGCCGAGGCCGCCGCGGCCGCGGAGGCCGCCGCGCCCGTTAGCCCCGAAACCGCGCCCTTACCGGTCATTGAGGGCGTGGACGTGACCTTAGGCTTAACCCGGGTCAGTGGCTCTTTGACCCACTACCAAGAGCTTTTAGCGGTCTTTTTAAAAGACACGGAATTGGGGTTCCCCCAACTGTACTTTGAGCCGGATCAAAGTAACCTTAAACCCTTCACCACCTTAATCCACGGGTTAAAAAGCACCTTGGCCAATATTGGGGCCATGGGTCTTTCCAAGACCGCCGCCCTTTTAGAGGAGGCGGCTAGGAAACCCGATTTAACGTTCATTTACGAAAATCTCATCCCTTTTAGGACGGAATTAGCCTTTTTAATGGAGCGAATTAATAATGTCGTTCCAAAAGATTGTAAAAAGGTTGAGGACGTTAATAGCGATGTGACCAATATCAAAATAATGGTCGTGGACGACAATATCGCCAACTTAAAAATCGCTAAACTGGCCCTTTCCGGGTTCTGTGAGGTCTACACCGCCATGTCGGCCTCCAAGATGTTCGATTTATTGGCCCGGCACAAACCCGAGCTCATCCTACTAGACGTGGAAATGCCGGACATGGACGGTTACCAGGCCATTAAGCTTTTAAAGGCTGACCAGGCCACCAAGGATATCCCGGTCATCTTCTTAACCGGCTTAAGCTCCCCGGACGATGAGCTTAATGGCCGCTCCTTGGGGGCGGTGGACTATATTGTCAAACCCTTTATGCCCGAATTGTTGCGCCAAAAAATCGAAGAGCACGTCAAAATTGTCAATTAAGTCTAAAACATTAATAGTATAGACTTTTAGCCTACGCTTTAACTATATACGCGATTATTCAATTATATATATTGTCTTGTATTTATTGTTTCATAACTCTAAACTTTTATAAGGAGGTTAAAACGAACGTTTCTAAGTTTCTTTAGAGTTCCAAACCGAGCGGAAAAATTTTATTTACCCCCCACATCTAGCCAAGCGTGAACGGCATTGACTCTATTTCAAGGAGATACGTCTGGTGCGAGATCAACGCTCAGTGATCATGATTGTCGATGACAACATCGCCAACCTCAAGATCGCCAAAAATTGCCTCTCCGATGTCTATGATATCTTCACCGCCCCCTCGGCGGCCAAGATGTTCTCATTACTGACGCGCAACCAGCCGGACCTTATCTTGCTGGACATTGATATGCCGGAAATGGATGGCTACGAGGCGATTAAATTATTAAAAAGTAGCCCAACCGCCCCAACTTATGATATACCTGTCATTTTCCTAACCAGCATGAGTTCGCCTGAAGACGAGATTAAAGGGCTCACCCTGGGGGCTATTGATTATATTTCAAAACCTTTTTTACCGCAATTACTACGTAAAAGAGTTGAGCTTCATATCACTTTGGAAACTCAAAGACGCCAGCTGGAGTTTCAGGCGGTTAAACTTCAAGCCCAGGGCCATGAGTTAAAGCTCTTTAACGAGAACCTCCAACGGTTGGTCGATCAAAAAACCAGTAAGGTCCTAGAGCTCCAAAGCGCGATTTTAAAAACCGTGGCCGATTTGGTGGAAAGCCGGGACAATATCACCGGCGGCCACATTGAAAGGACCCAAAGGGGGTTGGAGCTTTTAATTAGGCGCTTAACCGATCTTAACCTTTACCCCGAGCAGATGGTTGGCTGGGACATTGATCTCATGCTCCAATCCTCCCAGCTGCACGATGTGGGGAAAATCGCCATTTCGGACACCATCTTAAATAAACCAGGGCCACTTAGCGACGCCGAGTTTGAGGAAATCAAAAAACACGCGGCCTTAGGCGTGGAGATCATTGAGCGCATTGGGGCCGAGACCTCGGACAGCGACTTTTTAAAGTACTCCAAGATCTTCGCGGGCACCCACCACGAAAAATGGGATGGCTTTGGTTACCCCATGGGTCTGGCTAAAGAGGCCATCCCTTTACCGGGACGCCTGATGGCCATCGCCGATGTTTATGACGCCTTAGTTTCGGATCGACCGTATAAAAAGGCTTTCGCCCATGAGGAGGCGGTCCGGATCATTTTGGATAAGAAAGGCTCCCACTTTGACCCGATTTTGGTCGATGTCTTTGAGATGGTGGCCGATCAATTCTCCTCTTTTGAGCGGATCCGCGAGCGCAAACCCTTGGGTTGCCAACTGGAGATCCCGCGGGTCGCGGCCCTGGCTTAAGACCGTCAAGGTTAGGTTTTTTAAATAATCGGCTGGTTTAAACTGTTTTTAGGGCTTAAAATGGTTCTTATATGGTTTAAACAAAGCTTTTTTGCGCTTTTTTTCTGACCTCTAATTCGCTAATAATTGTCTTAACGTTAAATGAATTGTTCGCGAATTTTCAATGTTTTAAGCCTCATTTTAGTTCTTTAAGTTGGCCAAAGTTCAGTTCCAGTTCGTTTAGTTTTCCAAAAAGTTCAGTTCCAGTTCGTTTAGTTGGCCAAAAGTTTCTGCTCTAGTTCGCGGTCTATTGATTTTAGCTTCAGTGGTTTTAGCTTAAAGCGACCGCCCGTCCTCGGTCACTTTTAATCGTTGATTGAAGGAAAATGTTTAATGGCCTCCCGTTTCATAAGTATAAGGGCTAAAATTTTACAAAAAGTAAACGCGTTTTACCTTATTTTTATTTGTTCACTGGTTTTAGTTTTTTCCTTAGGTATTTACTTTAGTTTAGGCCAAGAAATAACCCTTTTAACTGGCCTTTTGATTCTCGCGGTCATTATGGCCCTAGTTAGTGGATTGGTCTGTTATTGGGCCCAACTAAAACCTCCTCAAGAGCCTGAGTCGCCGACCAAACTTGCGGCCGAGAACTCCAATAAATCGATCTTTTTGGCCAGGATGAGCCACGTCATTCGCACCCCCATGAACGCCATTAGCGGTATGACGGAGCTACTTTTGCGGCGGAAACTGGATAACGAGTCCAAATCCTACGCCGTGAACATTAAGTTAGCCACGGCTAACCTTTTA
>JAISRZ010000081.1 GCA_031273455.1 Deltaproteobacteria bacterium
CGTAATACTTTTCTTCCGCGTTTATCTGGTCCACAGCGGCGTAAATGGACGTGGTCTTCCCTGATTGGCGGGGGGCGTGGAGGACAAAATACTCCTCTGAATTTACCAGATCCTGGACCGCGGGTAGCCGCGGTAAGGCCGGTAACATGTAGTGTTTCGGTCGCTCGCAAGGACCGGCTACGCAAAATTTCTTGGGCTTTGAGGCGCTCATTGGTCGGTCTCGTTTTAAACTAAGGTGGAAACCTTGGGGTAGACGCGTTTAAAGCCTTTGGCCTAAGGCGGGCGCGGAGGCTTTTTGGCTAATGCGGAGGCTTTTTGGCTAATTAAGTATATTTTACATCAGAGATTTAACCAAAGCTAGGTCAATTTCTAGCGGGGCGAACAACGAGAGGCGTTGGCCTGGGGCGACCTTTGGGCCGGAGTTTAAACTTAAGGGGTCCACTCGCCCGACCACCCAGCCTTTTAAAAGATAGAAAATCGTCATTTTAAAGGTCACGGCCAGATCCGTGAGTAGATACCCCTAACTAACCTCTAATCAGCCCCTAACTAACTTCTAATCAGCCGCTCTTTAGGGGTTACCTTGGAAGCGGCCTAAGGCGGCTATAAGTTTGGTTTCCCCCGCCCCCAAGGCGGGGGTGGGAAAACTATTTCTGGGGTGAAAGGGGAAATTTTTTTAGGCCTTTTTTAAAAGGAGAATCCGGTCCTCTTCCCCCTCTTGGGCGAAACAGACTTCCACCACCTCGTCTTGGCCCACGGTGACCGTAAAGGCCGCGAAATCGGCTTGGATGGGCATTTCCCGTTGACCCCGGTCCACTAAGACGGCCAGCTCCACCCGGGCGGGGCGACCAAAGCCGCTCAGCTCCTCCAAGGCGGCCCGCACCGTCCGGCCAGTGTACAAAACATCGTCCACCAAGATAACCCTACGGTGATCCAAAGAAAACTTGATTTCCGTGCGCCCGACTTTGGGTAAAGCCCTAGCCCGCGTCCAGTCGTCCCGGTACAGGTTAATGTCCACGGCCCCTAAAGGCGGGGCCGCCCCTAGGGACACGGCCATTAAGCTAGCTAAGCGGGTGGCCATAATAGCCCCGCCCCGGCGGATGCCCACGAGGGCCGGGGGCTCGGATCTTTGGGCTAAGATATTGGCGGAGAGGGTGGCTAAGGCTTTGGCCACTTCCAAAGGCCCGTACAAAAGGGCGCTCTCATTCATAAGCGTTTTCCCGAACCATCCATAAATAAGCCCTTTTATATTTTAATTTAAAAACTTTCCAAAATAAGAAAAGCTTAAAAGGGCTGGTTAGGGGACCAAAGGTTATATTAGCCCCAATTAGTTTCGCTTTGGCTAGCTTAGCTCCAGCTTGTTTAGCTTTGGCTAGTTAAGATCCAGCTAGTTTAGCTCTGGCTAGTTAAGGTCCGGCTAGTTAAGATCTAGCTAGTTAAGATCTAGCTAGTTAAGATCCAGTCTAGTTAAGACCGGCTAGTTAAGATCTAGCTAGTTAAGCTCCACCCCGCAATGGGTCCGGCCCCAAGCGAAGAGGGCCCCATTGGGCGCGCCCGGGAGGATCCGTCCGCCATAGACCAAAGCCTCCCGCTCTAAGGTCATTTCTGGCCAAGAGCCAAACTCGGCCCCCAGGGCCTTAAGTAAGCTAATGGCCGTGGGGGTGACGGTCTCGCCTTGGCTCTCTAACCCTTTAACCAAGACCCCTTTTAACAAATAAGCCACCGCCGGGGCGGGGGAGGGCATAAGGCCATGGGCCGCGTTAATGACCCCATCGCATAGGGGTAAGGGCCCACAAACGAAGCGGTCCGGGTCGAGGATATCATAAATCATGGCCGCTAGACCCATGTCAATCAGACTATCCAAAGCCCCGACCTCATGGAAATGGACCTCTTCGGGGTCGATCCCGTGGACCGCCCCCTCGGCCTCGGCTAAAAGGGTAAAGGCCTTTAAAACCAGGTCCAAGGCTTTGGGGGTTAGTTTGGCGGCCCCAAAAAACTGGCGCACTTGGGCCAGATGGCGATGCTCATGTTCGGGGGGCAAATCCAGCTCCAGCTTGGAGCCTTGGATGGAGTTATGGGACTTCTGGACCAAGCGGACCCGACCCTTTAAGGACTCTAAATTGAGTTTAACCAAGAGATCATCGAGGTCGTCTTGGGTTAGGTTAGCTAAACGAGCTAAACCAGTGACCAGCATGTCGCCGGAGATCCCGGAGTTGGGCCGTAAAACCAAGATGGTCGGGCGTAAATCCGGGCGGTTGGCCGTCGGCTCTTTTTTAGCTGGGTTAGCCGCCCCTGGGCTCTTTGAGCCCGGGTTAACTTGAGGCTCTGGGCTATGAAGACCTAAGCTAGGAAGGCCTATTGCGGACGGTTCTAGGCCAGACGGGTCTATTTCAGACGGTTCTATTTCAGACGGTTCTGGGCCCGTTAGGCCCTTTAAAGGCGGGGCCATCGGGGCTAGTAAGGTCTGTAAGCCAAAGTTCGGGGAAGCGATGACCGGGGCGTTATTAATCACGCGAAGCTCCAGAAAGGTTAAAGCTCATCGGGGCGGCGGCGGATTTCCACCTCCTCAACCTTCCGGCTGTCCGCGGCTCGGATATAGAAAACATAGTCGTCAAAGAGGATGCTTTCGTCGGGTAAGGGCACCCGACTGACCTGGTCGGTTAGAAAGCCGCCTAAGGTCTCGTAGTCGCCCTCGGGCAAAGGCGGGTCCAGTTTGTCATTCAGGTCGGAGATGCTGGTTTGGCCGGTGGCTAACAAAACGCCCGGGGAGACCTCCCGGATGTTCTCCTCTTCTTCCTGGTCATACTCATCGTGGATATCGCCAATGATCTCCTCAATGATGTCTTCCATGGTGATAAGGCCAGCCGTGCCCCCATACTCATCGAGGACAATGGCCAGGTGGTTCTTCCGGTGCCTTAACTCAGTCAAGATGTCCACGATTTTGCGGTTGCCATGGACCAAGGTGATGGGGCGGATGAGCGAAATGGGCAAAGGGGCGTTTAAATCCCCGCCCCAATAGCCTAAGAGGTCTTTAACCATTAAAAACCCGACAATGTGGTCCAGATCCCCGTGAAAGACCGGTAAACGCGAATACCCCTCATCCCGGGCCAACTGGATGACCTGGCCAATGGTCGAGTCGCGCTCCACCCCGACCACGGCCACCCGGGGCGTCATGATTTTGCGGGCCACGGTTTCGTTAAAGTCAAAGATACTCTGGATCATCTCGCCGGAGATCTTAGTGATGGCCCCGGTCTCGGCGCCCTCCACTAAAAGGTCGGTGATCTCCTCTTCTATCTTCGCCGGGGAAAGGGAATTCCTGCGAAAAGGCCGAAACAGCCAGGCCAGAATTCCCTGTTTCGATGAGTCTTCATCCAAGGCGCGGCAACTCCTTTTTAAAAGTTTATAAGGCGGCCTAATCTAAAAGCTAAGCTCTGGGTTCCTTAGCTCATCGGCCTTTAAGGCGGTGGGCCCATGGGCCGCCGCCGCGTGGGGTTTCGTGGGTAGCTGGAAGTCCATGGGATCGAGACCGTAGGCTCGGGATTTCAGGATGACGTCCTCGGGGGAGATGTTTAAGACCTCAGCCACCAACTCCACGTCGCCCTCTTGGCTGGCCAAGGCTTTAACCAGGATACGCCGCTCGGCCTCGCCTAATAAGGAGTCCAAAGGAACCTCGCCTTGAGTGAAAACCTCGGTGGCTAACCTTAAGTGGATGGGCAAAGCGTCCATGTGGACGTAACCATTGCGGGTCAAATGGGCCAATAAAGCGCATTCCGACCGGAGTTCCGAGATATTGCCCGGCCAGGGGTAAGCCCGTAAACATTCTAAGGTGGAATTGTCCAGGGAAAGGAAGGAGGCCCCCAAGTGTTTGGCGGCTTTGGTTAAAAAGGCGTTGACCAAACCCTCGATGTCGTTTTTGGTTTCCCGTAAGGGCGGTAACGAGAGGTTAATGCGGGTTAGCCGAGCGAAAAGGTCTTCCCGAAAGGAGCCGTTGTCCACTCTAGCCCTTAAGTTCTGGGAGGAAGAGGTTATGAAGCGTAAAGAGAGGTTTCTGGCCACCCGTGAGCCCACTGGGTAGATCAAACCCTCCTCCAAGGCCATTAAGACGCTTCTTTGGGCGTTATTGGTTAAATGCTCCACGTGCCGTAAAAAAACCGTCCCCCCATCGGCTAAGGTCAATAACCCCGGGTGACAGTCATTGGCGTCGTCTTGGCCAAAGAGCAAACGGTCCATCTGGGCCGGGGGCATGTCCGAGAGGGTGACAATGACCAAGCGCCCGTTTTTGCGGAAGCTTTGCTGGTGGATGTGCCGAGCTAAGCTGGTCTTATCCGTGCCCGACTCTCCGCTTAAAAAGATCGGGGTGTCGTCTTGGGCCACGTGGGCCGCCGTGGAAAAGACGATCTTCACTTGGTTGTCCCGGGTCCCTAAATCCGTCACCTGATCCTCGGACTCCACCTGGATCTTCTCTTTTTCCAGCTCAGCTTGGGCCACGGCGTTAACCACAAAGGGGCTAAAGATCTGGGCCGCGAGGGAGGCTAAGCGTAAATCGGCCTCGCCTAAGGGCGTTACGCTATTTTCTATATACAGTAAACCCATTCGCCCTGGATTCGAGCCGTAGACCGGGGTTAGTAAGCAGTTCTGCTCCAATTGCCCCACGTGGCGGTTACCGGAGTTGAAATCCAGCTCCGTTATTATCCGAGGCCAGATTAAAGCTTGGCCAATCTCGGTCACCCTTTTAAAGGGCACGTGGCTTAAAAGTAAGCGCTTATCCTCGGGGTAAGAGAGGTAAGAGACCATGGGCCGACCAACGGGCCCCGGCCACAAAATGGAGATGGAGGTGGCCCCGATCTTTTCGACCAAAAAGTTAACGATGGTTTTATCGATTTCCTCTAAGGGCGAGCGACATAAAGCGCTGGAAAAGGCCGCCGCGGCCACGGCTTGCTCTTGGGAAATGGCCGCCGCCGCCTCGATGGCCGGCTCACTGACCAGGTTCTGGTGACTTTCGTTGACCGCGTTTAAGATGAGAGCGGCCGGGGCTTGGCCGGTTATAATATCTAAGTAAGGGTCAAATATAAATATCTCTTGGCCAATTTTGACGCAATCAAAACTATTGAGCTTAGTTTGAAGGGTAATGGGCTGATCATTGACCAAGGTGCCATTGGTGCTATTAAGATCAACTATGAAATAACTGTCGTCAATCTTAGTTATCTCGGCGTGGTTTCGGGAAGCGCTCCGGTCAAAGAGGATGAGGTCGCAATCGGATGACCGACCGAGCACGGTTTTATCCAGGAGCGTCACTCGAAAACCAAGTCTGTCTTCACGAAAAGCGACTAATTCAGACATGACCTTAAGTCCTTAAAAAACAGGCGCGGCCCTCACCAAAGGGGTTTAACCCCTAAAGGTAAAGCCAATAAGTTTAGTCCCTAAGCCGCGCAAAAGGTTCTGGAACCCGAAGTTTGGATTCCCGAAAGCCTGAGAAAAAAAACACTATTATTTTTTCAAAAATATTCCGAAAAGTCAATAACGTTAGCGCCTCAAACCTTAAAGCTTTTTTAAGGGTAAAAGGCCAAAAAATTGATTGTTTTTAAGGGGTTAAGTCGAAAGGGTTAAGGAACGTCTTGGGGGCCAAGGGCTTGGGGGGCCTTAAAAATTTTAATATTTTGGACCGCTTGGGAGCTAAATCCATAAGCTTAGGGCGATTTTTTTTAAGCTAAAGGAAGAATCCCCAAAAAATTTTAGCTATAAATTTATTTTTAAGGAAATTTTAGGTTTTATAATAACAATAAATATCAATTTATTAAATTATCGAGGTCTCCAAGCTCTTCTAAAGTCGAGGAATCCCAGCCTAGTTATAGATTTTATTAAGTAAAATAATAATTATTAGGCTTTTTAGCTTTTAAGATTACGTATAAAAATTGATTAAAGGTCTAGTCGATAAGTTAGAACTAAATAGCTAGATTAAATAAAACTGATTAAGTTGGTTAAATGAATTTGACGCGCTTAAAAAGGAAGAAAAATAATAGATTAAAGTTTATAACCTAGTTTTTTTACTAATTTAACCGCTTCTTTCATAAATTTTAATCCTTTCTTTACAAACTCTATTTGTAAATTTTGGAGCTCTTTTTGTGTTAATATTATCAAATAAACCTTCAATTGTAATCAGATCTATTTTTTTGTTAATAGCAATCTCCAAGCTATCAAATATATCGCTAAAATCATATAAGTTTGATATTGTGGAACCATCATAATCCATCAAAAAATCAACGTCACTTTCCGCGGTCGCCTCGCCCCGAGCGTAAGACCCAAAAATCCATAATGATTTTAATTTATATTTTCGCGCGATTGGGGTAACAAGATTTTTTATTTCATCAACTGTATATATCATAACTCACTTTATTGACTAATTTATAGGTATACGAGATAAAATTTTACTTATAACAAAAATAAGTTTATAATGACCCTTTTTCCAGAAATCGTATCCGGGCGGCTGAGCTCGTCAAAACCCCTTTTATTCGAAAAAGTCGTTAGAAAAAGTTGTTCAGAAAAAGTTATGAGAAAAAGTTATCCGAAAAAGTCGTTAGAAAAAGTTATGAGAAAAAGCTAAAGCAAATATCTAATAATTTCAGCGCGTTAGCTTTAATTTTCGCCAGCTTTAGAGGCTTTTCGCGAGGCCAGGGTGGTCTTCCAGCGTGAGTCTTCCAGCGTGAGTCTTCACCGGGGTCTGCCCCCGATTTTCCGCTGTCAAAGGCGGGGCGTTGTGGGGTTTATCCCTACCAACTATTTACGAAATTTGGACGGTAAAAACAAGGATCCCCCCAAGATCATCAAAGATCATCAAAGATCAAGCGAAGATCAAGCGAAGATCAATCAAAGATCAAGCGAAGATCAAGCCAAAAAACGGGGTGGCTGGTCCGGAAATCCTTCAAAGACCCTAAGGGCCTTTTAATATTCAGATTTTCTGGTCAAGCCGCTGGAGTCTCGCGTCGCCCTAGCGACCTCCTTGGCGGTCGCCCTCAATTAGACCGCGTTAAGCTACGCCCCAAAAAACCGCCTAACCTTTGGGCGTTTTTTTTTTCGACCTTTTTGGTTTTTTAATCTGGCCGCCCCTTTTAAACTTAGGGCCGGACCCTAGAGACCCACAGTGGGGGCCGTAGCCTTCCAGAGAAGTTAAATTTACGGGTGGCTAAGGTTTTTTAGATATTTAAAAATAGTTAAGGGCCTAAAATTAGAGGTAATTTAAGGAGTTTTACGGCTAAACTAACTGCTTTAGCGGGGGTCCAGACCGGTTCGGGACCTGGTTAAACCAGGGTTTAACCAGGGTGGCTCAAAGTGGGCGGTTTTCCCGGTGGCTTACGGGGGGCTTTTTTAAGGTCGTTATTTAGATATTTTTTTTTTCCAAAATACGCTATATTGATAATAAAGTTTTCCCCTTCGGGCGCTTGGCGGGGGATTGAGGGGGCCTTTCGCTACTTTAAGGGCCCTAGTCAGGGCCAGGCGGCGGCGCGTTTTTTTTTAAAAAAACGCGACTAAGGCTCTATCGGAGCCAAACTAGACCAATATTTTTTTGGAAGGTTTTTAAGGTAATTGGATGGGTATCATTGAACTATTGCCGCCGCTAAACGATTTTGTTTTCCGGTTGATCTTTTCGGACCGCCAAAGGCCGGAGGTTCTGGCTAGCTTAATCATCGCCCTTTTGCCGGAACAGGCCTTCTTAATGAAAGATCTGACCGTCATTGACCCCTTGGTCAACGTCCCGGAAAACCAGAGTCGCACCGGGCTGGTTAGCGCTTTAGTCACCTCCAACTTAGGGGCCATCCACAATATTGAGATCTTGGTCTCCTCCAACCCCTTGGAGCGGGTGGACGTGGCCCTGTACGCCAAGAACCGGCATATCTACCGGATGATCCAGGGTATGCCCGAGGCTCAGCCCCGGGGCTTTGTGACCACCATTTTACTGGCCGATTATCAGTTGTCCGCTGACTCGACCCGTTTTGTCAGCCGGGCCGACTTTGAGCTTTCCACCGGCCCCGAAGTGGACGCGATTAAAACCGTGGGCTCTTTATGGTCTTACCAACTGCCTAACTTAAAAGAGGAAATGGATAACCAGGCCTTAAAAGACTGGGTGGATTTCTTTCGGGCGCGGACTTTAGAGGAGTTTCGGGAGGTCTCCTTACGGAACCGGGATATCCTCTCGGCCCGCGAGGCCTTGGAAGCCATTGAGGCCGACCCCAGCTCTTTAGCTAGTTACCGAGCTTGGCGGGAGGCCCACGCCAACCATTTAGCCCAAGTTTATCGGGGTAAGGGCCCAGCGGAGTTGTGGCCCGAGGCGATGAAACGCTTAATCATCTCCTCCACCGATGGCGACGATGAGCCGCCCACTTGCCATTAAGCCTTATAGGCTAGCCTTAGCGGGGCCGCTAGACTGGTGGCGAGATCGATAATCTTCTTGGGGCTTAAAATTATCTAGCGCTTAAACAATAGTTATTAAGTTGTCTAGTTATTAAGATGTTTAGTATTAAATTTTCTAGTTATTACGCGTTTTTTGGTCTTAATTTTTCTAGTTATTAAACGCCCAAGTTTTTAGGGGCGCGTTTTTCGGCGGATTGATGGACGCCCTATTTTTAGGGGCGCGATCTCTTAACCCTTAAGGGCATAAGCCATGGAGAAACTGACTGAAACCTCGGAATTTAGAGCGAAAAGATTATCTAAGGCCCCCCGGGGCGTCAACCCAGCGGACACCCAAAGGCTGTTAGGCCGTTTGGAGCCCGGGGCCCGACTTTTGGCCAGCTCCCGACGACTGGAGACCGCCTTGACCGCTGGCGAGTCGGCTTTAGAGGTCCCCCCAGAAATAGGGGCCCGAACCGAGCCGACCGCGGATTCCCGATCTTAGACGCTTTTTTAGATTGTTAGCCTATAGTGAACTACCGCTCCACTAAAGTGTACCGGCTTCTTCGGAATTCGGTTAGTTTACCAGACTAAGTTACGAGAAATTGTAGCTACGTTGATTACGTGAGGACACCCTGGGTTGCCGCCTCAGACCCTTGCTCACTGTCGCAGTAAGTTAAAAACCCTCAAGCGGTGGGGGTGGCGCTTATCGCTTCCGCTCTAAAGGCAGTAAAAGCGTTTTCAAC
>JAISRZ010000144.1 GCA_031273455.1 Deltaproteobacteria bacterium
TACGGGTCAGCTAGTTGGACCAGCCGATACAAAAATTCGGTCTTGTCAGCGTAATAGCCTCCTAGTTCACGGATAGTGGCGAAATCGGTCGTCCCTATAGGCAATTCTCTCATGGTCGCTTCCTTAGAGAATAGGAAAGTTAGCGGAGCTGAATCCGCTTAAGACGGGAAAGGCTCCGGTGATTATAGGCCCTATTATAATTTATTTTGGGGCGACAAACAAATATAAATTACGTTAGGGCCTAGCCGCCTTGGAGGCGTAAATGTTAATTAAAGCCTAAATGGCGGGGGGGGAAACAACGACTTGACCCTAATAGAGCCCCAAAAACAGCCCGTAATCCAGCCCTAGCGACCTTTAGCCAAACAACCAAAGCCACTATTTTGGTTAGGCCAAAAAAAACCTTCTGGGGCTTTGAACGACTAGGCCCGGTCCATCGTCCAGGGGGGCGGTCGTTAAGACCAACCTCCCTTTGGTCCGCTGGCGGCCCTAAGCGGTTAATCTAACCGTTTTTGGGGACAAACCAGTTTCTCGTTCTATTGGCCACGCCCACCAGGATTAGCATGACCGGGACTTCCACCAAAACGCCCACCACCGTGGCCAGGGCCACGGGGCTTTGCGAGCCGAAAACGGTGATGGCCACGGCCACGGCCAACTCAAAGAAGTTGGAGGCCCCGATTAAGGCCGCCGGAGCGGCGATCTCTGGCGGCAAACCCAAGGGCTTGGCCGCCAGATAGGCGATCAAGAAGATCAGACCGGTCTGGAGGATTAAAGGGATAGCGATTAACAGAATGTGGAGAGGATTAGCTAAAATGACCTCAGCCTGAAAGGCGAAGATGAGGACTAGGGTTAAAAGTAAACCCACGATAGTAAAGTTGGAGAGTTTTTGGATTAAAGAGTCTAAGCCCGCCGGGCCTTGGCCTTTCAGAACCAGATAGCGCGTTAAAGCCCCGGCCCCAAAGGGGATGACCACAAACAAGACCACGGATAAAAACAAGGTCTTATAGGGAATGGCGATCCCGCCTAGGCCCAACAAAAAAGTGACAATAGGGGCGAAGGCGAACAAGATGATAACGTCATTGGTGGCCACTTGGACCAAGGTGTATAACGGCTGACCTTTAGTCAAAGAGCTCCAAACAAAGACCATGGCCGTGCAGGGGGCCGCGCCCAATAAAACGGCCCCAGCCAAGTAATCTCGGGCTAGGTCGGGGTTAATGACGGCTTTAAACGCCGTCATAAAGAAAAAGGAGGCCAAGAAAAACATGGTCACTGGTTTGATTAACCAGTTAATGACCCAAGTCAAAAATAAGCCCATCGGCTGGCGGCGGATGTCTTTTAATGACCCAAAATCCACCTTTAAGGCCATAGGGTAGATCATGACCCAGATTAAAACGGCGATGGGCCCCGAGACGTTAGCCCACTCAAACCGGCTTAAAAAGGCCGGAACCCCCGGTAGACCCCGCCCCAAGGCCAAACCAGCGGCCATACACAATAGAACCCAGACGGTTAAATACTTTTCAAAAAAGCCTATTGAAGGTTCATTATTACTCATATTTACACTTTATTCCTAAATGAGAGGCGTAGCAAAAGGTTAGTCCTGGGCCCCGGGCTTTAAGCTAGCCTAAGATCAAGCCCTCCGGAACCAACCTTAAGGCTCTAGCCCACCCAGGACGGATCTTTGGGGTCAGTTCCCGGGTTACTAGCCGCGAGGGCGGAAGGGGACGTTTTGAGGCTCCAAAATTTCTGATTTTACTAGGGTTAGCTTCGAGGCTAGAATATCCCCAAGCCAAAATCAAGGGGTCAAACGGCCAAACCCCAAAATATAAGCCTATATATAACAAATTTGCGCTTTATTAGGGGTGATGACTTAAATTTTTAGGTTGTTAATGGGCGCCAGTATTTTGGCGGGCAATCGTATCGAAAACCCCTTTTCGTCCAAGGGCCGCGGTTAGAGGCGCCTTTAACTTAGGCTTATAGCCCCTAAAGGGCGGCCAGAAGTTTTGACCCTAAGTTTTGACCCTAAGTTTCCCCCCGGTTTTTCCCGAAACTATCCAGTTATTTTTAGTTGTTTTTCTAGACTTGGCCTTACAAGAAGTTAATCCAGACCTGGCCAAAGGCTTTTTCGTTTGGTTATTTTCCTTGACAAGGCCCCAACGGAACTATAGAATTAGGCCCATTAAAGGCGCCTTTATGGCTTAATTGGCAACCCCGCGCGATTCGGGGACGGGCCCATCGCTGTGTTTCTCAACCCCTATTTTCGGGGTTTAAATTTTCGCCGCCTTTCGCCAGGCGCGGCGGGGATTTAGCGAGATCAGTCAGAAGTCCAACCTTTACCACATAATTCTAAAAGGCCGGGGGAGAGGCCTTAGGAAGACCGCGTCCTTTTCCAGGATAATGGGCGTCCCGGAAAACCACTTTAGGTTTTTCGGGTTTTTTTATCTTTTTTCCCAAATACCTTCGAATTATCCTCAAAAAAAATCACATTATTAAACTGTGGAGCGTTTAATGGGCTCTTTTTCCATAAAAAATATGTTTCTGGACGCCGATCCGGTGGTTCAGGGAGTTATGGTCGTGCTTTTTTTGGCCTCTTTGGCCTCTTGGGTGGTCATTTTGGCTAAAACCGCCCTTTTACGAAAGGTTAGCCGGATAGTCTGGCTCTTTAAAAAGGTGGCCGCCAATATCGACGATGAGATCAAAGAGGATGAGTTTCCGGATTTCACCCAAAAAATAGTTAGCGCCGGTCTAAAAGAAAGTAGCGATCTAGCCGGTCAGGAGTCGCGAGCCGATTACCGCGAGCGAGTGGAGCGATCCATGCGGGCCATCCTCTCTGGGCAACTGGATCGTTTGGAGTCGGGGGTGCCGTTATTGGCCACCGTTGGCTCCACCAGCCCGTTTGTCGGTCTTTTTGGCACGGTCTGGGGCATTATGCACAGTTTTATCGGCATCGCGGCCTCCGGGGAAACGACCCTGGCCGTGGTGGCCCCGGGCATCGCCGAGGCTCTCTTCGCCACGGCCATGGGGCTAGTCGCGGCCATTCCCGCGGTGATCGCCTATAACAAAATCAATTCCACCACCAAAAAAATGACCAAAGAAGCCTTAGCCGCCATTGGCCTCGTTGGCAATAATTTAGCCAGGATAGCTTACACCGAGTCTTAATAAGGGCCTAAAATTAGCCTCCTTAACTTTTAAACACTTTAGCCTAAGGCCTTTTATTTATGGAACAGACAAAAGAACTAATCCACGGAACGGAAGAAGTGGGCGCCATCTCGGACATCAACGTGACGCCCTTTATTGACGTTATGCTGGTCCTATTGATTATCTTCATGGTCACCGCCCCCTTAATGATGGGCGGGGTGAAAATAAACCTCCCTAAAACCAGCGGCAACCCCATGCCCAGGCCGCAAAACCCGATCATCGTTAGCTTAGACGCGGAAAGCCGAGTCTTTGTGGATAAAGAGGAAGTCCCCAGCCCAGGCCGGAGCGCCGTGTTTCGGAAGATGGCCTTAGAGTCCGAGTCGGGGGAGATTTTCGTGCGGGGCGATGGGGAAGTTAAATACTCCCGCATGATGGAGCTGATGAGTGAGCTGGGCCAAGCTGGCTTCGCTCGCGTCACTTTAGTCACTAGCGTCCAACCCACTTCGGGGCCAGCGGAAACCCCAGCCGCCGACCCAGGGTCCGCGGCCGCGACGGCTCCCGCGGCCCCAACGCCTTCGTTAGACCCAGCCGCCGCGGCGGCTCCAGTGGCCCCGTTAGCCCCGGCGACTCCCCCGGCCCCGGCGCCTCCGGCCCCGGCTAACTAAGACCCTAAAAGAACTTTATCGCCAGCCATTGGTTTGACCATTGGTTTGACCATTGGCTGGTTTTTTTTAGCCTTTCGATTCGCCTTTTCTCGCTTCCGGCCTTAAAACCCCTTTAAAACCCCAGGCCTTTTTCGGGCCACCATTAATTTTCGGCGATTTTAGTCGGCCCTCCCCGCAATAAAAAACCCGCCGCGAAAAAAACTTCCGGCGGGTTTGTAAAAGCCTTTAAGCTTTACGGCCTTCGGGGGCTTAGCAGCTACTGTAACCGCAGTTGCCGCACTTCCGGCAAGAGCCCTCGCGTCTTAGGGTCAGCTCATGGCATTCCGGGCAAAGGTCAAAGGAGCCCTTTTCGTGAGCCAAGTTCCCAGCCGCGTCTTTGGTCAAACTGTTTTTCCGCAGAATCATGAGCTTGCCGATAGCTTGGGGTAAGCTATTGCCCACCACCGGGGTTGAGCTCATCCGGGTCTTAATGACCACCCTTTGGTCCATATTGACCTTTAAAAGGACCCGGACCAAGGGATCGAACAGGGTCGGGCAACGCCGTAAAGCCACCGAGAGGATCATGCCAAAGGCCGTGAAAATGGCGTTAATGTCCGCGCCCACGTCCCCAGCCGAGACAAAGACTTCCCGGATGTGGTTATTTTGGTCCGTGCTTAAAGTGATGTGCGCGTTTAAGCTGCCGCTTTTGGCGGTGAAAGTCCTAGAGTCGCGGTCATCGCCGATGTCCGACTCATCGACCTCAAGATCTCGACCCAGCTCCTCCGTTGGCTCTTGGTCCGCCTCTTGGTCCGCTTCCTTTTCCGGCTCGCTGACGGTGATGATCCCGGTTAAAGAGGAGTCCCGGTAAACCGTAAAGCCTTTGAGCCGCAGATCCCGACTGGCCTCAATCAGTTTTTCGATCTCTTTGACGGTCACGTTAGCCGGAAGGTTAATGGTCTTGGAGACCCCGGTGTGGTTATGCCGCTGGAAGGCGGCTAAGGTGGCTAACTGCTCGGACGGGGTTAACCGTAAGGCGGTCTGGCTGTGGGCCCTTTCCGCGAACTCCGGGTAAGCTAAAAAGAGGTCGATTAACTCCATGGGTTTTAGGGTAAAGCCCACCCACCCCTCGCGGCTATCCCTAACCCTGCGGTCCACGCTTAAAGCGAAGAAGGGCTCAATGCCGGTGTCAATGTTCCGTAAGAAGGCCGAAACGCTGCCCGTGGGGGCTTGGCTAGTGGTTAAGCAGTTATAGAACCCGCCTTTGTCCTCGACCGTTTGGCTTAACAACTGGAAAGTGGCCTCGGTTTTGGGGCCTAAACCCGCCTCAGTCAAGGTTTCTTTGAGCTCGGCTAAGTGGGTTTCCCAATACGGGGCGTTCTCGTAGGCCTGGCCGGTCAGTTTGGTGAGGTTGGCCGAAAAGACTAAGGTCCCTAAAGTTAAAGCGGCTTGGGTCCTTTTAGCGAACTCCACGGCTAAAGGCGAGCCATAAGGCTCTTGGCCCCAGAAAGCTAAAAGCAAAGCCGTGTGGAACCCGGAGAGCCCCACCCCAACCGGCTTTTTCTCTTGGGTTTTGACCCGGATCTCCTCTAAGGGGTAACCCTCGTCAAACTCCAAAATAAGGTTGCCCAATAAACAGGCTAACCCAGCCACGTTTTCCATCTTGGCTAAGAACTCCTTCAAAAAGAGCTTCGGCCAACTGATATCTTTCGGGTCCCAGCCTTGGCTTTTGAGGCGGTCATAGGTTAACCGGCCCAACCGGGCCGCGTTGACGGTGATAAGGTTACAAGCGGTCCCAGCGGTGGCCAGATACTCCCCGCAGGGGTTGGAGAACCGCGGCTCATCCTCAGCCCGTAAGGGCGAGTGCTTTAACATGTTGTCCACAAACAAAAGGCCTGGGTCCCCGGTGGCCCACATGTTGGCGGCGATTAAGCGAATGAGCTCTTTATTCTCCCAGAACTCCCCAAAGGCGTTGACCGAGATGTTCATGTTGGAAAGAAGCGGGCTTTGCGGCGGTCGCTCCGCTGGCGGGAGGGTCTCAATGAACCGGTTAAGCTTGGCGTTAAAGTTCTTGGCCCCGATAAATTCCCGGATATCCGGGTGGTTCCAATCCATTTGGACTAAAAGGGCCCCCCGGCGCCGCCCGCCTTGGTTGGTGGTGCCGGTGACCGCGTCAAAGTCGGGCAAAAAGCCCACTGGGCCCGAGGCCACGCCTTGACCGCCATCCACTGGGCTGCCTTTGGGCCGCAAAAGGGAGATATCAATGCCCGCGCCCCCGCCGGCCATATAAATGGTGCGCATTTTTTGGCGCGTGGCTTCGATCTCGGCTAAACTATCGCCCACCCAGCCCAAGGGGTAGCAAGAGAAATACCCGGCCCTCCGGGTGTAAGGGTTCCCAAAGGACATGAGCATGGGCGAGGCTGGGATTAAAAGCCTGGACCTTAAGCCCTCGGCTAAAGCGGCCATTTCCCCGGGGGACCCTAAAGCGCTTTTAGCCGCGGCTAGATGGGGGACGATCCGCTCGTTAATAATGTCCCCATAGTTATTCTCCAAGCTTTCGCCGGTCGAAGGGTTCCGGACGGCGTAACGGGTGGAGGTTAAATACTCATCCAGGATCCGCCAACCCTTTTCCACTTCCAAGACCTCAGGTCTTGGCTGATTTGTTCCAGTCACTAAAACGCCCCCCATATGTTAACGGTGGATCCTTTTAGACCCCCCTCTAAGATTTATTCGCGAGCGATCCCCATTACGGACAGCGAAGCCTAGCCGATAGGTATCCCTAACCTTTAAAGACAGACAATTAGCCTTTAAAAGCCAAAGATTCGCGGTAACTAATATTATATAGCCGGGAATTTCGCTCCAGTGAAGAGCGTAGACGTGTTCAGCGTGGAAAAAATCAAAACCCTCGGCGACAAGTCTCGCCTGAATTAAGGCGGAAAAAAGCGCCCTAATCCTCTAATCAGCCCTAAAATGGCCCTGACAAAACTCGCCTCTAAATAATACCTTCTTTTCCCGGAACCGTCAAAAAATTCCTGGCCCCTTAGCCCGTCTAACGCGCCGACTAGTTTTAGATAGTTTTTCCCCTATCCTCATATGTTAAAACTTCCAATAAAGCTTAATTTAGCTTTAAAAAGCGTAAACCCACGCCCTTACCTCAAAGACTAGGTCTAGGACCCCCTAGCGGCTTGGCCCCTCGGTCGCCGAAATTTTTCTAATAATCCATCACCTATTAGATCGAGCTTGACCAATGAAGCCCTAAGGTTAAGGCCGCTAGGGAAAATAGGGTCATTATTGTCCCTATAAGGCGGTTGGCCATTTTTTAAGCCATCTGGTTAGGGTTAGCTAAAAAACCAGCCAAGCCTAACCCCCAACTTTTTGGGCCAATTTAACGACTGGAAAGACCTATCTAGGAAGGCCCGCCAAAACCGGACTCTAGGCGGTCTTCGCCATTCTGTGTTAAGATTTTATTATAGCGCTATATTTTGATAAAAACACCCTTTTTTTTCTCGAAGCCAAAAAATAATTTTCTTGCGGAAAATAGCCGCTTTTAGTAAGATGGCCCAAGTTTTTCACGTAATTTACGCGCTTAGGGCCTTTAAGAGCCTAGCGTATCCAGCCGATCGTTCCCCAGCCTATTAATAGGCGAAGGCCTCTGGAGGCGGTTAACTCAGTGGTTAGAGTGCTGGCCTTACAAGCCGGAAGTCGGAGGTTCGAATCCTCTACCGCCTACCAATTAAACTTACAACTATTTAAGTTTAGGCTATTTAAGCTTAGAAATTATCTAAATAGTTAATCTCTAAGGTTTAAAGAGCTGTATCCATTCACGATAATTTTTGACCGCGCCCGGAGAATGACCCGTTATGGACCTTTTTAGAGCCGAAAAAACCTTTAGCTAGCGCGCTTTTAGCTATCATAACTTGGACCAGTTTGTGGTAGGTTATATAAAGACCTAAGGTAAAGATCCCTTAATTTTTCCAAATAAAGGCTCTTCACTCGGAATTTAAGTCTAAAGTAGCGGTCCTCATAGACGAGTCTGACGCCCCAGTGACTGACAATTTAGCTAACTTTAAGGTAGCCGAAGCTAACAGAATTGTCCTCCGCCGCTTTTTCGCC
>JAISRZ010000015.1 GCA_031273455.1 Deltaproteobacteria bacterium
CCTTATCAATGAATTCGCCGATGGTCTAGGATACGGGGACATTCAAATCCAGTACGCGGGAAAAAATTACGTTATTGAGACCAAGATCAAAGATAACGAAATTAGCCGGGCCAAAAGCTTAGAACAGACTTTACGCTATATGGACGGCCTTTTAGTCAATGAAGGGTGGCTAGTGGTGTTTGACCGGAAATCGGAAAAGAGCTGGAAAGATAAAATTACCTGGGACTCCAAGATTATGCCCAATGGGGCAACGATTCACGTGGTTGGTTGTTAAAAATGGCCCTATAACTAGCGACGCGCAAGCGGTCTAGCGCCGAAAAAGTAGCGCCCTAACCGGAAGGACAGGGTTATCTGGCGCTCTGGAACCTCTAGACCTTTAAACCCGAAAGGATACCTGGATTGGCGGGCTAAAGGTCCAGGGCCACCCCCAAAGAAACGGCCAAAACCCGTAAATAGATACGAACTTTCGGCTCCTTAAAAACCTTAAAACCATTAGAAAAAGCCTTATATGGGTTATTAAAAGACCATAAGTTATTGATAAGATCTTCTTAATTTACTAAAATCACCCGCCTTTTTCTGGAAAAAATCATTAATGGCTTAAACTGACCTAATATAACCCAAGCCTTTAAGCCCCAAGTTTTTAGGGAACTTCTAAACGCGACCGTTTTGGGCTTATAAGCGATTTAGGACGTCTAAGCGATGGTGGCTTTTTTGGCGACTATAGTTTTTTAGACGACTTGGCAATCCTGGACATAAGGGGCGGCTAAATGGCCTAAAAGGCCATGGCGGACAAAAAATAGATTGACACCGAACCAGGTATCTTGATATCAAATCAAGCTCCTTAGGACTAACCCGGATTTAACGCTTTAGGGCTTTATTTCTTAACTTTTAACTTATTTTTTATTTTAAGCTATTATGACTAAATTTTTAGAACATTTATATCTTTTATGCTCGATTTTCTTCGCTGGGTCCAGCCAAATGATTGTGCGCTGGCAAATAAAAAAAATCGGCCCTCTCCCTGACGCCTTATGGGATAAAATCATTATTATCATCCCCTTTCTTTTTCGGCCTTGGGTGATGTTGGCCTTATTGTGCACCTTTTTTTCGGCCATCTGTTGGCTCATAACTCTAACTAAATTTGAGTTAAGTTACGCTTACCCCTGGACTGGTCTTCTTTATATTTATCTTTTACTAGGGGGCGTCTTTATTTTTGGCGACTCCGCCAGTTTTTCCAAGATTATTGGAACGCTAATTATTATTGTTGGTATTTATTTTATTACTCGATAGTTGTTAATTTGTTATTAAGCGTTAATATAAGTTACGCTTTTTCCCCTTTAGTTTCGCCTTCTAACCTAGCTCATTTCTGGTCCCCTCGATTTACCTTTGGCCCATAAGGGGCCTAAAGGGGTTGATTAAGCCCCATCACGATCCCCTAAGATAATCGCGGCTAATGGCCAATTAAGCCGAAAAAACCTTGGACTGGTTCTTTACAAACCGTTGGTTAATTTGTTAAAGTACCAAATTCAGACGTTTCGGGCGTCTGGGGGCTGAGCTAAATTTTATTATTTTTACTTGTAAGCGTTTAGTTAATCAATATTAAAGACTTATTTTAGTCGCTCTTGGCTTTTTTTAATTGAGATATTAGGAAATTCTATAGTTTTAAACGTATTTTCCTGGCCGCCAATTGCCGTTCTCCAGGCCTAAAGCAAGATAACTTCTGGGGTGAGACGATGGATGAAGAGCGATTGAAGCACTTTAAAGAGCTTCTTTTGAATCAGCGCAATGAAATCCTGCAAAACGCCGATGAAACTGTCGCTGACATGACAGACCAGACCGTCAATTACCCTGATCCCACGGATCGCGCCTCCATTGAGTCGGACCGCAGTTTCGTCTTAAGGTTAAGGGAAAGGGAAAGAATGCTCTTAACCAAAATCAACGAAGCCTTAGAGCGCATTGAGAATGGGGAGTTCGGGATTTGCGAGGCTTGCGGTGGGGAAATTGGCTTTAAACGCTTAGTGGCTCGACCAGTCACCACTTTGTGCATTGACTGCAAGACCCGCTCCGAGGCCCAAGAAAAAGCCCGGGGCGAATAACGTTAACTATTATTTTTTAAGTTGATATATTAGAGCTTGTATCTAATAAAAAGTCGCTTAACGCGACCTAACCTTGGGCCTCGAATACTATTTAATAGCTGATTTGAACCCAAAATTTTCCCCCCGCTAAAGCGCGCTTTGGCGGGATTTCCTGGGCGAGACTATGAAACGGACTTTCCAACCCCATAACCTCAGAAGAAAAAGAACCCATGGCTTTTTAACCCGCATGAAGACCAAAGGCGGTCAAGCCGTTATTCGGCGGCGGCGGGCTAAAGGTCGTTTTCGTCTGGCGGTTTAAGTTTTTCGCGGAAAAACCCCTTTTTAGCGGAGGCGTTTTATTAACCCAACCGCTTTAAGGGAAGATCTTTAAACTGTCCCATGGCTCCTAAATATGGTTTTCCCAAGGCTAACCGTTTAAGAAAAAGGGCTGACTACCTCTCCCTAGCCAATAAATCCGCGGGTCGGCTGTTTTTCGCTGGGTACGTGGTGGTGGTTCAACCTAATAACGGGCCCCAGTCCCGGCTCGGGGTGACGGTGACCCGGAGGATCGGGCGAGCGGTGGTCCGGAACCGCTTTAAACGGCTGGCCCGCGAGTATTTCCGCTTAAGGTCGCCCTTGTGGCCCAGCGGCTTGGATATCCTGTTTATAGCCAGTAAAAAAGCTAGCCTTCTTTGGCCGCCTCAGCCTTTGGAGATGGAGCGCCTAGATAAATTTTTGAATAAATTTTCGGGTCAGCTCGCCCAACCTAGGCCAGGGGGACAATCAGAGGGTTAAGGTTTTTAGGGGCGGTGGATAATAGAAACTCTATGACTGAGCCGACCGCCGCGGAGCCTAGCGAGGAGCCAGGCGCGGATCCTAGCGAAGATCCAGGTGGCGCGGAGTCTAGCGCGGGTCTAGGCGCGGAGCTTCAGGGCGTGGATCCTTGCGAAGATCCAGGCGGCGCGCCCAAAGGCCCGGCTGAGCCGCTTTTAAAAAAAATAATCGGCTTATTAAGCCGATCCGCCACCGCGGTCGCTTGTGGCCTTATCTGGTTTTACCAGCGTTTCCTTTCGCCTCTATGGCCCCCTGTCTGCAGATTTCACCCCAGCTGCTCGGCCTATTCGGCTGAAGCCTTTAGGCGTTTCGGTTTCTGGCGCGGAGCTTGGCTAACGGTCAAAAGACTAGCCCGTTGCCACCCCTTCGCTAAGGGTGGCTACGACCCGGTTCCCGACCAAAATCCCCCGAAAAAATGACCAAGCCCTTAGGGGAAATAAGGGTTAGGTCAAAGGCTCAACCGACTGTAGGAGCGATTAATGGAAAAACGTTTCCTGGCGACCATGATAGCCTTAATGGCCTTTTTTATGATCGTCAGTTACATCTATCCCCGACTTTACCCCCCGCCGCCTAAATCCACTAAGGCCGTTACCCCGGTCGCGGCTAAGGAAGAGACGATAACGCCCTCGGCCACAACGCCTAGCGCCCCGAGCGCCCCAGGCCAGCCTAGCTCTATCGCCCCAGTCGATCCGTGGGCCATTGGCCAACCAGGGGACGGCCCGGCCCCACCGGCTAAAGACATCGTTATCGAGACTACCGATATTAGAGTGGTGGTCACGGAAAATGGCGGTCGTTTTAAAAGCTTAACTTTAAATAAATATATGCGGGATAAGATTAACCCCCATACCCCTAACGCCCCTTTAGACATGGTCGTCCCGAGCGCTAAGGATCTGCCTTTAGGCTTATGGCTAGCCCAGGACAATGGGGACGTTAAGGTCTCTTTAGCCAACTTAAAGTTCACTTCTGACCAAGGCGACTTCTCGGTGGGCCCCGGCGGCCAGAAGTCCTTAACCTTAACCGCCCGCGCCAACGGGGGCCTAACGGTCACCAAGATCCTCACCTTTTATGGGGAAGGCTACTTGGTCGGTCAAGTCATTAAGCTAACCAACGAGGGGACTTACCACTACCAAGGCCGTTTGGGCCAAACCATCCCGGTGGTGGCCTACTCCCTTAGGCCGACCCGCTATGGGGCGGTGGCCGGCTATATCAATCAGAATTTCTTTTCCGAGTCCACCAAAGACGCGGGCGAGGAGCTCGCCGCTTTACGGACGGTCAGCGCCGACTGGCTGGGCTATATGGACCAGCACTTTTTAAGCGCCTTTGTTTTTGAAAGGGGCGATGACGGCCAAAGCCCAGAGGGGTTAAGGCTGGGGACCGAGCCCCAAACCGATGGCCCGGGGTATCGTCTTTTCCAGTCGCGGCCCATCTCTTTGGCCCCGGGCGCCTCTACCTCCTTAGTCCAGAACGTCTACTACGGCCCGAAGGACTCCGAGGCTTTAACCACCGCGGGCCACCAATTGTCGCGGAGCTTGGACTACGGCTGGTTTTCCCTTTTGGCGACCCCTTTAATCTGGCTTTTAAAGCTCTTTTACGATCTAGTGGGCAACTATGGGGTGGCCATCATCTTAGTCACCATCATCATTAAAATGGCTCTTTGGCCTTTAACGGCCAAAAGCTACCGGTCCATGAAGCAGATGCAAAAGCTCCAGCCTAAGGTGGCTAAGCTTCGGGAAAAGTACAAAGACGACAATAAGACCATGCAAGCTGAGATGATGCAGCTGTACAAGACTTATAAGGTTAGCCCTTTAGGGGGCTGTTTACCCATGCTCCTCCAGATCCCCTTTTTCATCGCCTTTTACCGGGTCTTGGATTACACCTTGGAGCTACGGGGAGCCCCCTTTTGCCTCTGGATAACTGACCTCTCGGTGCCGGATCGGCTCTTTTACTTTACCTTTAAGCTCCCCTTACTGGATGAGCCCACTGGTATACCGGTCTTGACCTTACTTATGGGCGTCACCATGGTCTGGCAACAAAAGATGACCCCTTCCATGGGCGATCCCACCCAAGCTAAGATCATGATGTTCATGCCCCTTATCTTTATCTTTATCCTTTTGAACATGCCTTCTGGGTTAGTTCTTTACTGGCTGGTTAACAACATCATTTCCATATTCCAGCAGAAACTCATTAACCGGCCAGCTAAATCCGCCACTCCGGCCCCGCTGGCCAAAACCTGACCGCCTCTTTGGGCCAATAACGCTGGAACTTTAGGGTTGTTATGTCGAAACAACTTGTTTTTGAGGGGAAAACCACTGAGGAGGCTATTAACGCCGCCGCCCAAACCTTAGACACGCCGCCGGAGCTTTTGACTTTCACCATCCTGTCCACTGGCTCCAAGGGTATCTTTGGCTTAGGGGGCCGGAAAGCCCGGATCCAGGTTACCTTAAACCGGCCCTCAGACCCTGACCCTAAGGACGCTCAAAAGATCCTGGAGTCGCTAGACAGCCCCAGGGCCCCAGTTCCGCCAGTCTCTAAAGGCCCTAAAGAACCCGCTGGATCCTCTTCGCTGGAAGGCGATTCTTCCTATGAGCCGCTAGACCTTAAAAGTCGTAAGGAGGCCCAGAGGACGACTTTTCCGCCCAACCAGACCCCTAAAATTTACCCATTAGAAGGCGACTCTTTCCCAGATTCAACCGATATTTCGCCGCCTCTTAGGCGTTTTGAGGGCCAATCTAAGGACCCAAGCTTCGAGGGGTTAGCTAAAGACGACTTACGGGAAAAACGACCCGATAGAAAACCGCGCCGCGATAAGATCGGCGATAAACCCAACCTTGGAAAACCTTTTGAGCCTAAGGCGAAACCCGAGGATCTGAATGACTTAGGGTCCGGGGCTCAAGACTCCCAACGGCTAAAGTGGTCCAACTTCCCCATCCCCGGGCCTTTAACCAAGCCCAACAAAGGGGAAACCTTGTACGAGGGCCCGCCGGATCAGGCTATGCTGGAGGCTAAAGACCTCTTGGGGGAAATAGTCCAGCGCATGGGTCTAACCGCGGAGATTAAAGTCAGTCGGATTGGCCCCAGGATTATTCTGGACTTGGAAAGCTTGGACAATTACTTATTAATTGGCCGGAAAGGGGCTTCTCTAAACGCCTTAGAGCTCCTAGTCAACCGCATAGCCCGCCGGAAATCCAAGGAATGCGACAAAAGCGAGGAGTCTTCCACCCTAACGGACGAGGAGCTACTGGACCGACGGCGCCAACTACTGGAAGCGGCCCAAGAGGATCGGCCCAACTCCCCCCAACCGGAAAAGCAGGAAGACGTTATTGACGAAAACCCCCAGATAGTCGTGGACGCGGAAAACTATCGAGCTCGTCGCTACCAAGGCATCTTGGAGAAAGCCGCTTTTATGGCGGATAAGGTTTTACAAACCAAAAAACCCCAGATCATGACCCAGTTATCCCCCCCGGAAAGACGCCTTATCCATCTGGCCATTGAGAGCGTCCCAGGGCTCACCACCCGCAGTTATGGTTTTGGCTTGGTTAGAAATCTGACCATCTTACCCAAAAAACCTAAAAGCGCTCCCCCCAAAAGCCATAAACCCCCAGAAAAGCTTAACTAAACCCCTAAACCCCCGTAAGGTTTGGTTGACCGAACCAGTTGACCTAAAAGCCAAAAGCGACTAGTCTGACGGAGTCTAACCTCGTAACGCCTAGGGAACCACTATCTTATGGACTTAACGGCCTTAAGTTGGTTAAGGGATACTTTTTAGTCAATAAAAAGCTTAATATTAGTTTACCTAAATGACATATTTATCAATAGAGCGGACTTTGGCTGGCTAGTTTTTAGCCGGATAGCTGGAGACGGGTTATCCAGGACACCAAACCACGTAAGGGAACATAGGGATTGTTGGGGATAGTTGGAACACAAGTGGCCCGTGAGGCCACTTGGCAAAATGGTTAGACAGTCTTTATGTTGCGGAGATGACGAATATAGATTAAGATTATGTTACCTTATTGGTAATCCCAATGGCCTATCGCCAATCAATTAATTAACCCTCTTCTTATTAGCGCCTAGTTTTTTTTCCCGCCGCCCGTCCATTTTCGAACAAAGACTTAAGACTAGCGCGCCCCCCGCCCGCGCCTTATTTTATTAATTTATTGACAAACAAGCCGTTTTTTGTTATATTTGTAATAATAACTTTTCACGTTAACAATCTAGGAATTATAATGAATCTTTCCCCAAAATTAATGAACTTGTTTATAGATCTAATAACCCTATTTTTACTGTATAAATTCTGTAAAATATCATCCAAAACGTGAAAAACCTGTTTCTTTAGTCATCCGCCATATTAATCAACCGATTTTCCGTGGCAAATTTACTCACGATTTTTTGTACTCGATAACTTTAAAAAATTTTTGATGATTAAATCCTAAAATAACATAAAATTGATTTTTAAAACATTGGAGACTCTTT
>JAISRZ010000033.1 GCA_031273455.1 Deltaproteobacteria bacterium
GCCCAATATATGGATTCCGCCGGAGTGAAGGAAGGCTGGCTAGTCTTTTTTGACAAGGCCAAAGATAAGAGCTTGGAAAAGAAAAAAACTTGGAAAACAATCAAGCGTCAAGAATTAACTATTCACATTGTTGGCTGTTAATTGATGACGTGACTACTGTCTTCTGACCACTTCATTTAGTTATACTCGCTGATAAGCGCGAATTAGTTTACCGCCGACCCTAGGCGAACTCAGCCATCATCCATCGTCTTCAGCCGTTGTCAGACAAGATTTCCGGGATTAAGCCAAAATTAGAATCGCTGGACTGTCTTAGGCCCAAATGAGCCTTGGGAAGGGCCAAAAAGCCTTTAAGGGGCCGACCTCCTTTAAGAACCGGGGCGCTTTAAGGGTTTGGCCCATGTTTTGACCAGTTTTAGCGGTTAATTATTATAAAAATATAGGTTGCGCCGAACAACAAAAGAAATCAAAATAGGAAAACAACCATAATTAGATAGGTAAATAAGGAACTTTCCGCTAAATTAACGAGTGTCGGCGGGTGGAAAATAGCTTAGAGCTAGGTTTCGGGTCGGGCCGCCGGGATCGACCGGGCCAAGTCTTAATCCAGACCCTTAACCCGGGGCCACATGACGCTTTACCAGTGGCCAAAGACCATGATTATGAAGGATTTTACGCGATCGAAGATTGAGCGTTGGGAGAAATAGGGTTAACCGCCCTTTTGGGCGGTTAACCCTCATTCGTCTTATAAGCCCTCTGGAAAAGGCCCCAGCCCCCATCGCCCGGTTAAGGGACCGGCGCCGCTTCCAGATTTTGTTCGGGCCGCCAAAGCGCTCCAGTCGGTCGCGGTTATTGGGGCCGGGGCTCACGGATTTAGGCCAAACCCCGCCGAAACCGCTGATCTTAACCGGGGACGTGGACCCCTACCACATGATGGAGGGTTTTTTAAAGTCTATAGTCAACCCCAGGGTTTAAGCGAAGCGATCCACCAGGTTTTTAGCGTCGTTATGGCCAATTTGCATAAAATTAACTAAATCATCAGATTTGTGAGACTTTTTCTTGGTTAAAGTTTTAATTTTAACGTCTAAATAAGCGTTGCTGATCTCGGGGGCGTAATAAACGGTCAGATCCAAGTAGCTATCCGAATTGAGGTCCTCTAAGGTCGAGCCTTGGAACAGAAAGGAGATATCGCCCTCTTGTAAGCGTTGGCCAAAATTTTCGTCCGCTGGCAGAGTCAGCTTTTGGCCCAAGACTATCTTGGGGATCCAAGCGGACAGCTCCTCAGAGTACGGTTGCTGGGCTTTACCCCGGTAATGAAGGGCGATGGTCCCCAAAAGGACCAAAAGCTCAGCCGCCCAGACCCCCCATAAAAAGGGGCCGTTAACGGATTGTTTAATCCGGCCCAAGCTCCACAACCCTTCCACGTTGACGGCCTTGATTAATTCCCAGAGATCCTGGTAATAGGGGATGGTTTGGAAAATCTCCTTAAGATCAATCATGGATTTGGCTAGGTGGATTCCGCCTTTTTTGGAGCCAAAGTCAATGGTCCCGGAGGTGTTCACTAAAAGGTTGGCCCAGGTTAGCCAAGAGAAATAGTAACCTGGAAGAATCCCCAATACCCCGGTTAAACCCGCGACCCCGGGCGAGCGGATGGCCTGGGATTTAATGATCCGACCAGCGATGGCGGCCACGGCCACGCCGTAGACCCAAGGCCCGAGGATGGAGAGATAGATAATGGGCGAGTACCAAAGGGCCAAGGAGTAGATGATACCCAAAGGGATGGAAACCACGGCGGTGACGATAAAAAGGGTGATAATGGAGCTTATCCGGTAATTCCCCGAGGGCTTATAATATTCGCTCATAACTTGATCCTTTAGGCGGCCAAGGCCACCAAAAGCCCTAAATTGGTCTGGCGCGGAAGCTAAAAACGTTAGGGCGGGTAGTCGGGCGCCTAGCTAAATGTTAAAGAAAGATTGTAACCAGTAATTTATTGACGATCAAGAAAAAAAGGACTGTCTGGGGCCAAAAAAAGCCTGAGGGGGAAAGGCCAAAACCGACCCTTAGGGGCGGGGAAGCTCGACAGCCTTAAGGCCCAAAGCCTTGGGGCCGACCCCTTTAAGAACTGGGGGGCTTAAGGGTTTGGCCCCGGTTTGGCCCCGGCTTAGCGGTTAATTATTATAAAAATATAGGTTATACCGAACAACAATAGAAATCAAAATAGGACAATAACCATAATTAGATAGGTAAATAAGAAACTTTGCGCTAAATTGAGAATGGTCGGCGGGTGGAAAAATAGCTTGATTTTTTGGGGCTGGTAACTGATAATCGTTAAGTTTTTCCCGGAGGTCCTTTTCCATGGTCCAGATAGCCCCGTTCAAAGGGTTGGTGTATAACGCGGAGGAAATAGCCAGTAGCGGCGGGCTATTGACCGCCCCTCCCTACGATGTGCTGTCCCCGGCCCAGCGAAAAGAGTATCTGGACAGTCATCCCCATAATTTTCTCCACCTGGACTTGGGCGAAGTCTTTCCCGGGGACGCTGATCCCTTGGCCTGGCACGCTCGGTCGGCCAGTTTATTAAAGGATTGGCTGGAGGCCAAGGTCTTGGTCCGCCGGGATCAAGCGGCCATTTACCTCATGGACACGGATTGGGTCCACCCGGTCACTGGGCGGCGGCAGACGCGCCACGGCTTTATCGCCTTAATGCGCTTAGAGACCCCGGGCCCAACGGCCAAAGTCAAACCCCACGAGAAGACCTTTTCTTACCATAAAAAAGAGCGACTGGACTTAATGGAGCTAACCCACGCCCACCTAAGCCCGGTCTTTGGCTTTTTTCCGGATCCCGATGGCCAGATCTTAAGGATCATGTACGACTTTTCCCGGACTGACCCGGACATTCACGTTTTAGAGCGCTCGGGGCTCAGCCATTCGGTCAGCTACATCCAGACCCAAGAGACGGTTAGCCAGCTAGTTAACCTTTTGGAGGATAAGACCGTCTATATCGCCGATGGCCACCATCGCTACGAAACGGCCTTAACTTACGCGGAAAACGTGAAAAAATCCTTGGGTTACGAGGTTCCTCTGAACTCGGCCCTGAACTACGTCATGGTCTACCTCTGCCCCATGAGCGATCCGGGTCTGTGCGTTTTACCCACCCATCGCCTCTTAACCAGCCTCGCCTTAACCAACGAGGCTATCTTACAGGCTTTGGCCCCGTTCGCCGAGATTAAAGAGTACCCCTTCCAGCCGCAAGGGGAAAAGGCGGCCCGAAAGCTTTTAGGCTTAAAACTGGCTGAGGACAATAAAAAGGGTTTATCCGTCTTTGGGCTGTACCTATCCGAAGCTGAGAGTTGCTATCTTTTAAAGGTCAAAGAAAAGGTTAAGCAGGAACTCGTTAGCCAGAACCCGGCCACTAGCCAATTGACCTCCCTAGACGTTAGCGTCTTAACCCAGATCATCTTCCACAAGGGTTTGGGCCTATCCGAGGAGGATTTGGACAACCCGGATCTGATTAACTACCTCTCCTCCACCACGGAAGCGGTCAAAGCCGTGACCGCCAATAGCGCCCGGGCGGCTTTTTTGGTCAACCCGACCACGGTGGAGGAGATCTTAAAGGTCACGGAGGAAGGGCTGGTCATGCCCCGAAAGGCCACCTACTTTTACCCTAAAGTCTCCAATGGCCTCGTGGTCAACCTCATTGACCCGGCTGACAAAATCACCCGGCCTTTACGCTAAAACCGGCCTGGCCGTTAAACTTGACCTTAAAAGCGCTCCGCCTAAGGGCTTTAGCCAAGATCAACCTGTATTTAGAGGTCTTGGGCCAACGAGCCGATGGGTATCACGAGCTTAACTCCTTAATGGCTCGGGTGACCTTAGCCGATGAGCTGACTTTAGAGCCCCAAGAGGCGGGGGCCAACCAGGATACCTTAACCGTGGCCGCGGAAGGGTTAGAGCCTTTTATGGCCGGGCCTATTGGCTCGGGGTATCTGGATCCGGGGTTTCGCCACCAGAACTTGGCCCTTAAAGCCTTGGACGCGGTTCGGGAATATAACCCCGAAATTGGGTTCTTTAAGGTCCATTTACTTAAAAGGATCCCTTTAGCCGCGGGTTTGGGCGGGGGCTCGGCTGACGCGGCGGCTATTTTAAGCCACTTTGGTCGGTTATTGGGTTTAAGCCTAGATAAGCTGATGGCCCTGGCCTTAAAGCTCGGTTCGGATCTTCCTTTTTTCTTAGGCCCGCCCTTAGCCGTGGCTCAAGGCCGGGGCGAGAAACTGACCCCAGTCGCCCTCAATATTCCGACCCAGGCGGTCTTGGTTAACCCGGGGTTCCCTTTGGCCACTAAAGAGGTTTTTCGGGCCTTGGCCTTGACAAAAGAGCCTGACAATAATAACCTGGGGCCAGACTGGCGGTCCTTGTCCGGGATAGGCCCTTTAGGCCGGAACGATCTTTTGGCCCCGGCCTTAAAGATCAAACCGGAACTAAACGAGATTCTAAGACTAGTTAAGGGCTTAGGGGCGGAGTATTGGGGTTTATCCGGTAGCGGCCCCACCTTTTGGGCCCTCTTTTCCACGGAGAAAAGGGCCGATAAGGCCCAGAAAAGTCTTTTGGCTAGCCCGTTTTGGTCAGTTAGGGCTAGTTTGGCCAGGGAATAGCTAGAGACTAGTTAAGCTAGGTTATGGCTTGGCCGCCAATAATGGAGTTTTGATAAAGGCCAAAAAACGTTGGGAAGTGATTGGGGCGTCGTCAAGTGGCTAAGACACAGGGTTTTGGTTCCTGCATTCGAAGGTTCGAATCCTTCCGCCCCAGCCATAGATCTTAAGAGCGCGGTTAGTTAGCGGGTAATTAGCCAAAAAACTTAGGATCCAGAAAAAATAGCCGCGAAAACGCGGCTTTTGGCCTTTTAGGATTGAACATGCCTGACGACATCGTGGTGATTTCCGGTAACTCCAACCTGGAACTGGCCCAAGAAATCAGTGAGACTCTGTGGCAACCCTTGGGCGAAGCTCAAGTGCGCCGGTTTTCCGATGGGGAAATCTTCGTGGAGATTGGCGAGAACGTCCGCGGTCGGGACGCCTTTGTCATCCAATCCACCTGCGCTCCGGTCAATGACAACCTCATGGAGCTTTTGCTGATCATTGACGCTCTAAAAAGAGCCTCGGCCCGCCGGATCACCGCGGTTATGCCTTATTATGGCTACGCCCGTCAGGACCGGAAAGCCGCCCCGCGGGTCCCCATTTCCGCCAAACTGGTGGCTGATTTACTGACCGCCGCCGGGACGACCCGGGTTTTAGCCATGGATCTCCACGCCGGGCAGATCCAAGGCTTTTTCAATATCCCGGTGGATCACCTTTTCGCGGCCCCGGTGGTCTTATCCTATTTACGGGACATTGACACGGGCAACATCGTTTTAGTCTCCCCGGACGCGGGCGGCGTGGAAAGGACGCGGTATTTGGCCAAACGCCTCTCCGCCCCCTTAGCCATTGTCGATAAGCGCCGGGAAGCCCCCAACGTGGCCAAAGCCATGAACATCATTGGCGAGGTTAAGAACAAAAAGGCCTTGATTATCGACGATATGATCGATACGGGCGGCACCTTAACCCAGGCCGCGGACTTTATTATGGATTTAGGGGCGGAGGAGGTTATCGCTTGCTCCACGCACCCGGTTTTCTCCGGGCCAGCCATTGAGCGCATCCGCAACTCGGCCCTTAGCCAAGTGGTGGTCACCAACACCATTCCTTTAACCCCGGAGGGCCGGTCTTTACCCAACATTAAAGTCTTGACCGTGGCTAAACTTCTGGGGGAAGCCATCAAAAGAATCCACCACGAGGATTCCATTAGCTCATTATTTATTTAGCGCATAGCTCGGAGAATAGCGCCTAGCTACGGAGAACATTGATCATGGGTCTTAGCACCACCTTAAACGCCACCCCCCGTGAAGAGCGCGGCAAGAACTCCGCCCGGCGCTTAAGGGCCAGCGGGAAGTTGCCGGCCATCTTTTACGGGCGGGCCGATAAAACCGAAGCCTTAACCTTGGATTACGCGGAGTTTAAAACCGCTTACCTCCAAGAGGAAGGGGCCCACTCCTTATTCACCTTGGCCATTGAGGGCCGACCGCCCCAGATGGTCTTATTAAAGGCCAGCCAAGTGGATCCTTTGAGTCGGCGCCTCACCCACCTGGATTTCCAGAAGATTGACCCGGCTAAACCCATCACCGTTAAAGTGCCTTTAACTTTGGTTGGTAAAGCTTTGGGCGTGGAAAAAGGCGGCCAATTGCAGCAAGGGGAGCGGGAGATCCGGGTCCAAGGGTTACCGGACCAGATCCCCTCGTCCATTGAGGCTGACGTGGCCTCTTTGGCCTTAGGCCAGACCATGCACCTTTCCCAGGTCAAACTGCCCGTGGGCTTGACTTTAGCCAAAGGCGTGGATCTGCCGGTGGCCGTGGTGGCCGTGCCTAAGGGCCTAAAAGCGGAAGTTGAGGAAGCGGCTAAAACCGCCGCCGCCGCTCCCGTGGCCGCGGCCCCGGCGAAGAAAGAGGAAAAGAAGAAAGACGATAAGAAAAAGTAGATTTTTTTCGCGTAAATTCTTTTTTAAGGATTTCATTGACCTAATTCGAGCTTTTCTGGCCGGATTTTTTCGGAAATCCGGCCAGTGGTTTAGGGGGGAAGGGGAAATCATGGCTGACTTTTTGGAATTGGCGAGTAGTCGTTACAGTTGCCGGAACTTTTCCGGGGCCAAGGTGGAACGGGAAAAGCTGGTTAAGTGTATCGAGGCGGCCCGTTTGGCCCCCTCGGGCTGTAACGCCCAGCCCTGGAAGTTTGTGGTGGTGGATAACCCGGAAATCGCCTTAAAAGTCGCCGAGACCACCCAACAGCTCGGGGTCAACGAGTACTTGGCCAAGGCCTCGGCTTTTATCGTGGTTTTGGAGGAGCACGCGGTTTTAATGCCCAAGATCGCCAAGATGATCGATAGCCAGTACTTCGCCAAAGGGGACTTGGGCGGGGCGGCCTTAAGTATCTGTTTGGAAGCCGAGTCCTTAGGTTTAGCCACTTGTATGGCCGGCCTTTACGACCGGCCCAAGCTCTGCGAGTTACTGGATCTGCCGAAAGACCAAAGGTTTTTTTTGGTTATCGCCGTGGGCTACGCGGCTAAAGAAAAAGAGCCGCGGCCTAAACTTCGAAAGTCTTTAGACGAGATCTGCCGGTTCGTCTAGAACCCCCTTTACGCCTAACTTAATGAGCCCAGAGAGTTTTTTCTTCTGGGCTTTTTTTTCACCTATAACCTTAGGCCCGCTAGCCTCCCAGTCTTAGTTCCCCCCCAGGCCCACACCCCCAAAATGTCCGGGCCTTCGACTAGAATTTTAGTTGGCTAAATTTGACAAATCAAAAAATTCCCGTAAAATACCTTCACTACCCATTTTTATTGATGAATTGGATATCAAAGATAGCTCTTAGAATTTGTCAAAAAATGTTTGCGTATTCTTTTTTAGAAAATTTTATTTTTAATAGTAATATTTTTTCAAAATAATAGAATATTAAGTCATTTTTCGATGGGTTTATTCTGGTTTATTTAATGGTCAACCAGGGTTTTTAAGAGTGAAACACTTTTATATTAGTGATTTATTGACTTAAAAATTTATTTAATCGCGATAAATACGATTTTTAAACTTTTTAAGGTAAATTTTAACTAATTTTGTTAGGTTAAGGTAGCTTGACCAAGGGTCCGCCGGGTTTTTGTCCTTAAGGACGCTAAGGCCCCAGCTAGGGGAAGTTGGGGCTCTTAGCTATTGGCGAAATTAGCTAGCTAATTTGGCCAATTGTCAATAAATAACCATCTAACCTTAGATAAAGACTTTGTAAAACGCTTTTAAAAAGTTAAAAGCTAACGCTATTTATTTTTGGGCGTAAGGAAAACCGCTTTCTCGCCGAGAAAATCGCCCTAATTTTCGTGGACCGCTTTAATGAGGCCCTTTTTGGGGGCTCTTTTTGGGCGCGGTCCTGAAGAAAGCCGCTTAAATCGCCCGGCCAAAGCGATTTTGCCATCAGGAAAGCCTTTATTGGCGCGAAAACTGAACGCCTTGTCGTTTTTCATTTGACAAATCCCAAAATCCTCGTAGAATACTTTTCGCTTCCAGTTTTAATAAGTAAATACCGGCTCTTAGCTATCTCGGAAAATCCGGGTTAATAGCTTGGCGATATTAATTGAAAAATTTTTGGCTTTAGCCTATAATTTTTCAATTAAGGATAATATTGCGCATTTTAGATAGTGTTTTATTGGTGGTTTACTAAGGGTAAAGCGAGGTCTTTAACGACTAAAATAAGGATAGTGGATCATTAAAAGTTAGGAAACAGAGGAAAAAATTTTTTAGCCCTAGAAAAGTTAGTTTTGATAAATCCAATCGACTTATTTGAGCTTTAAAAAGATTTTTAAATATTTTTAACAATTATTTTAGGTGTTTAAAGGGTTTAGAAGGTTTAAACCAAGTATTTTTCCGCTGGGGGCGGTTAAGGCCCTTAAACGCAGGGTTGGCGGGAAAAATTAGCCTGACCCCCTAATTCCTAGCTCATAGTTCCCAGCTTAATCATAGTCGGGGTCAGCTTTTAACGGATCCCGTCTGCCCGCGAAAGGGTTGACCGGCTTATCGCTTGTTAAAAAGTTGTTATTAATAAACTTTATATATAAAAATTATTCAATCGCTAATTTTAGATTAATAAAACAATTTTAAAAAGAAAAAAATATACTTTAATAAAATTAGAGGCTTTAGGTCTTCGCCGCTCATTAGGGCGGATCCGGGCTTTTAGATGCGTCCAGATTTTGATGACGCCGGGAAAAAAGGCTTTTTTGGTCTGGACCCAGGTTTAAATGACGGATTTTTTCGGGGCGTAGTTCTTTTAGCTCTTCGGGAACGTCACGAATAGCCGTATACCGTACGGAGATTCGTTTTTTGCTAGACAAGCCCCTCAGGAGCCAGTAAGATAACAACAACTCTCCATTTATTCTGATAAATCCATTTTATAGATACCGCTCTGACCAGAGAAAAAATTTTTTTTCAATAGATCTTAATAGGAAAATTACGCCCTATAGATTTTATTTTACAATTTTACGCAATTTTAGATCTATTTATGATCGGTTTATCCAGGGTAAATTAAATGTAACCTAACAGTATTTTCAACTAAAAAAGCGCAAAAAATGAATTTATTAAAACTAAGATAGATAAAATATTCTATCGCCATAGTTGATAAACTTTTATTAAATTTTTTTCCACTATTTTGTAGATAATATAATTTATTTTATTTAATAACAATATTAGTGTCTATTTATATCATTTTAAATGATAAACTTGGTGTTTGGCGCCATTATAGGAGATAGTAGGTGAGCGTAGTTAAAAGTTCGGCGGAGATTATGGAACTCTCCATTGAAGCCGGGGTCGGCAAAAGCAAATTGTCTTTAAAAAGCCAGTTCCTGCTGGCTATTTTGGCTGGGGCTTATATCGGCCTGGGCTCCATTCTGGCCATCAAAGTGGCTGGGGGGATGAAGCCGGAGATTTGGGGCACCTTTGTCCGCCTGGTCTTTGGCGGGGTCTTCCCGGTGGGTTTATTAATGGTTCTTTTGGCCGGCGCGGATCTTTTCACCGGCGATTGTCACTTTATGACTGGCGCTTTGGCCCACAAGCGGATAAATTTCGCGAAGTTCTTAAGGGTTTTAGCCATTAGTTTAATAGGTAACTTTATCGGCTCAGTTATCGTGGCTTGGCTAACTTATAAGGGGACTTTATTAATGGATGGCTCGGACGCCGGGCGACCTTTAGCCTCCTACGCCGTGGCCATAGCCAACAGTAAGTGCGGATTGGCCTTTGACGTGGCCTTTTATCGCGGGGTTATGTGTAACTGGTTGGTCTGTTTGGCCATTTACATGGCTTTATCCAGCTCGGACGGGGTCTCCAAGGCCATCTTGATGTGGCCGCCGATTACCGCCTTCGTGGCTTTGGGCATGGAGCACAGCGTGGCCAACATGACCTTTGTCCCCTTAGCCTTATTTATTGGCTCCGACGCCGTTTACCAGGCCACGGCCAACGCGGCGGTCTTAACCGCCACCTGGCCAACCTTAATGATCAATAACCTCATCCCGGTCGTCCTCGGGAACTACGTGGGCGGGGCTCTCTTTGTGGCCATGTTCTACTACTGGAGCCACAATTTAAAGACTAAAAGGACGGCCTAAGGGCCGAACTGAATAAAAAAGAGCGTCCCGGCAATATTTCCTTTGATTTAAAAAAAGTTCTGGTATAATCGGGGAAACAAAAAAACGGAAAGTCTTGGGTGGACTATCTGTAGTTGGGCGATTTAGCCCTAAAAGCGCTTAAACCCTAGGGCTTTATGGTCAATTGGTTAGCCTTAGCCTTAGGCTTTGGGGTCAAATTTAAGCTTTTTTAAAGGTTAATAGTCTAAAGTTAGCTCTTGTTTTGGCTTAAATCAGAAATAAACTAGAAGATTTTCCGCGTAGGAATAGGCCTAAAGGGCCTAATAGCCCCCTTAGGCGTAATCAACAGCTTTTCTGGCCTTTAGCGCCAAAAATTGTCTGTTTCTGGATTGATTATCCCTTAACTTCGCGTTTAACGCGTTTACCCCAAGATTCGCCCTGGCCAAAGGCGGTTTTTGGGTTCACTCGCGCCTGGCCGTTGATGAACCCCGGGCTAAGGCGTTATTTTACCATCCAATGAAAATGGAGGAACTTTTTATGGCATTGAACTGGCAGGATTATACCGCCAAGGGCGCTAAGGACTACGAAATAGCCGAGGCCGCGGAAAAGCAACTGATTAAGATCAAGGACATCGCTTCCAAGATCGGTTTGACCGACGATGAAGTTCTGCCTTATGGTCACTACATCGCCAAGATCGATTACGCCCGGGCTTTAAGCCGCTTGAGCGGCAAGCCTGACGGCAAGTACATCGACGTGACCGCCATTACCCCCACCCCCTTAGGCGAAGGTAAATCCACCACGACCATGGGTCTGGTTCAAGGCCTTGGCAAAAGAGGCTTGGGCGTCACCGCCGCTATCCGTCAGCCTTCGGGCGGACCGACCATGAACATCAAGGGCTCCGCCGCTGGTGGCGGCATGAGCCAGTGCGTGCCGTTAACTCCTTTCTCTTTAGGACTGACCGGCGATATCAACGCCATCATGAACGCTCACAACCTGGGCATGGTGGCTTTAAACTCCCGTATGCAGCATGAGCGGAACTATGATGACGCCACTTTAGCCAAACGCGGCCTTAAGCGCTTGGACGTGGACCCGACCCGGGTCGAGTACGGCTTCATTATGGATTTCGCGGCCCAGTGCCTCCGGAATATCATTATTGGTCTGGGTGGGAAGCAAGATGGCTATCTCATGCAGTCCAAGTTTGGCATCGCGGTCTCCTCGGAGATCATGGCTATTCTAGCCGTGGCCTCGGATCTGAAAGACCTCCGCGAGCGTCTAGGCAAAATCGTTGTGGCTTATGACAAGAAGGGCAACCCGGTCACCACGAGCGATCTGGACGTGGCTGGGGCCATGACCGCCTGGATGGTCGAGGCCTTAAACCCGAACCTCCTCCAGACCTTGGAAGGCCAGCCCTGCTTTGTCCACGCCGGTCCTTTCGCCAACATCGCCATTGGCCAAAGCTCCATCGTGGCCGACCGTCTAGCTCTGAAGTTGGCTGACTACCACGTCACCGAGTCGGGCTTCGCGGCGGACATCGGTTTTGAGAAGTTCTGGAACCTGAAGTGTCGCTATTCGGGCCTCGTCCCCAACGCCGCGGTCATCGTGGCCACGGTTAGGGCTCTAAAGTGCCACGGCGGCGCCCCCATTCCGGCTCCGGGGAAACCTTTGCCGGAAGAGTACAAGGTCCCCAACGTTGGTCAAGTGGAAAAGGGCGTGGAGAACCTCATTCACCACGTCAAGACGGTCAAATCCTCGGGCATTAGCCCGGTCGTCTGCATTAACTCTTTCGTGACCGACACCAAAGAGGAAATCCAGAAGATTAAGAGCATGTGCGAGGCCGCTGGGGCTCGGGTCGCGGTTTCGGATCACTGGTTAAAGGGCGGCGAAGGCGCTCTGGAACTGGCCGACGCCGTGGTTGACGCTTGCAAAGAGAAGCCCAACTTCAAGTTCCTCTATGAGCTGGATCAGCCCTTAAAGGATCGGATCGAGGTCATCGCTAAGCAAGTCTACGGGGCTGACGGGGTTGATTACAATCCAGACGCCGCCAAAAAGCTGGATCAATACCAAAAAGATCCGACCACTTCCAAGCTGGGCCTCTGCATGGTTAAGACCCACCTGTCCCTCTCCGACAATCCTCAGGTCAAGGGCGTGCCCAAGGGCTGGAGACTGTTTGTCCGCGACGTTTTGATCTACGCCGGAGCCGGCTTCGTGGTCCCGGTGGCGGGCGCCATCACCTTGATGCCGGGCACCGCCTCTGACCCGGCCTACCGTCGGGTGGACGTGGACACCGCGTCCGGTAAGGTTAAGGGCCTCTTCTAAGCCTTTCCGCTTCCATTTACCCCCCCTAAGGGGGCTCCAAGATTAATTCTTAGAGCCCCCCTTAGGGGGTTTTTTATGGCCGTAAGCCGCGTATCTTAGGCCATAACGCCACTCTACGCAGGTCGCCGCTTTGGCTTTCACAACTTAAAGATGTCTTTAGGGGTCAGGAAAATCCGGGGCGGTTTAGGCGGGATAAACGGCTAGGGTTTTCTAGAGCTCTAGCCAAAGGCTAGAGCTCTAGGAGGGGGCAAATTATTGGAAACGCAAGGCCTCGATAGGGTCTTGGCCAGCGGCTTTATAGGCCGGGTAAAAGCCAAAAAAGAGCCCAATGGCCGCGGACACGGTAAAGGAGAGCATGAGGGAAAAGGCCGAGATGGAGACGCTGGCGTTTAAAAA
>JAISRZ010000073.1 GCA_031273455.1 Deltaproteobacteria bacterium
TAAGAGCTTGGCAAAGAAAATAACTTGGGAAACAATCAAGCGTCAAGAATTAACTATTCACATTGTTGGCTGTTAATTGATGACGCGACTACTGTCTTCTGGCCACTTCATTTAGTTACCCTCGCTTGTAAGCGCGAATTAGTTTATCGCCGACCTTAGGCGAATTCATCCATCATCCATCATCCATCGTCTTCAGCCGTTGTCAGACAAGATTTCCGGGATTAAGCCAAAATTGGAATCGCCGCTCTTGGGCTTAAATATTATTGGCCTTTAACCTTTTTTTTGGGTAAAATAGGCCGTTTTTGGCCTCCTTAATGGGCCTATTGACTGATCTCCTTGGACTTTTTTTGACTTTTTTGAGGACGCGCGCGTGAGACAATTAGCCGTTGGCCAAAATGATTTCGTGAAAAACCGCCGAAAAAACTCCCTCTATGTGGATAAAACCCAGTATTTAGAGCGGCTCTTAAAGATTAAGGCCCCGTGTCTTTTAACTAGGCCGCCTTTTTTTGGCAAAACCCTGTTAATAAGAACGCTAAAACATATTCTTTTAGGCGAGTGGGAGCGTTTCTTGGGCCTTAAGATTTCCGACGCCGCCTACGATTGGCCGGTTTATCCGGTCATAAACATCGATATGGACCGCTTTTTCAGCCTCAGCGACGTTAAGTTAGAAAAGGATCTGTCCACCTTTTTAAGCTTGATTAGCGAGCGCCTGGATATTAAGCTGGCCAAACAAGAGCCCCAGTTCATGCTGGAGGGCCTGCTTAGGCGATTCGCGGCCCAATCAGGCCAGAAGGTGGCCCTTTTAATCGATGGTTACGATGGCCCGGTTTTAAATCGCTTAAAGGACGACCCGGCCATGGCCAAGCGGATTTTAAGCGCCCTCGATCGGTTTTACGGGGCCATCAAGACCAGCGAGGATCACCTTAGCCACGTCTTTATCACCGGCGTGGCCCGGTTCTCGCGGGACTTAATATTCTCGGACTTGGATAACCTCGTGGATCTGACCTTTGATCGGCGGTTCGCCGGGGTTTGTGGGTTGGCGGAGAAAGAGGTTAAAAAGGTCTTAGACTCTTATAAGGATAAACCGCTGGCCGCTAGCGTGGGTCGAGACGGTTTTCTGCCCCCAGGTAGCCAGGCGGAGGATTTATTTAGGGAGTTTCAGACTTGGTTTTCCGGTCACTCTTGGGACGGGCGGACCCGGGTATATCACCCTTACGCGACCCTGGATTTACTCCAGTGGCTGATCGACCCGAAAGACTGGGTTAAAAGACCCCAAAAAGTGGGGTTGCCCTGCCCCCAAAAGGCCTTTTTCGAGAGCTTAAAGTGGCTTAAAGACCCCTTAACCGGCTTTGACCCTGAAAGGGCGGTGATTAACGATGTCGCGTCCTTGGACCCATTGATCGCCCTTTTTCAGAATGGTTATCTAACGGTTAAGGAGTTTAAGCCCAAAGCTAAGATCGACCGTTACGTGGTCGAGTGCCCGAACTTGGAGGCCCGCGCCGCTTTAGCCCCCTTGACCTTCCAGCTCCCGGCCCCTAATTCCGGCTACTTATCCAGTAAATTCGCCGCCCGGGTGGTTAAACGCTTCTTTAGCTTGGGCGCGGACGAAGGCCCGGGCGATATAAATGGTGAGGGCCAGGCGGCGGAGCCCCTCAGCGATTACCTAACGACTTACCCAGCCCCCGAGGAGACCGCCCCGGAGCGCGAGCATCTGGCCTGGCTGGAAATGGTCTTAGTCTTGGCTAAGCGGCGGTACCAAACAATTACGACCAAATCCTCGGGGACCTATTTTCTGTTAAATGGGCCTAAAGACCAATCTTGGCTCCTGGCCCTAAGACCCTACGTGGGGAAAAAACGCCCCCGGAACATCGCGGACGAAAACCAGTCCTCGAAAAAAGCTCAAAGACTGTACGCGGACATGCGGAAACAAGCCGAAAAGGTCTTGGAGGAAATGAGCTTAGGCCCGGCGCTAAAAAACCCCATGGTTGAGAAAAAGCTGCGTATGGTGGCCATCATCACCTGCGCCCGCTTAATATCTTTAATAAAGTTTAAGGCCGTTGAGGACGGCGAGCTTATGACCGGGGGACCAGAGGGGAGCCGCGAGTTTTGGCCGGGCCCTGGTCAATTGGAGTCCGATAAGATCTCCCCCGAAGCCTTAAAGACCATTGGTTTAATTCTTAAAAAACACGGTTTTGACCTCTAAGAACGCGGTTGACCCTTAAGAAGGGTAAATTTAGCCCCATTAAGCCGTATCCGTGACCTAATTTTTATAATTTTTAACTGTAATTAAGGCGTAAAGATAGGTCTTTAAAGGCCAGAGCCTTGGGCGATGAGCGCCTTCAGTAGGCCAAGTCGCCAACATTTAGGCGAAGAAGCTAAGGAATTTAAGTCCTCGGACAGGGGATCCCTATAGGACGAGCGGGGCCAACCAATAAGGAAGCGCTTTTCGCGGTCGCGAATTGGCGGTAAATTCCCAAGGCCAAAAGAGCTCCGCGCCCAAAATTTAAAAAAGGGCCGACCTTAACGTTCTGGCCAGCTCAACTCCTTTAGGCCCGCCGGGTATTACAGGCTCTTTTGGGTCATATTTATGATGATAAACCTCAAGAGCATCCTCCATAGACGCTACGAACTCGGCGTTAGTTCTGGGGGGATTTGGTAATATCGCCTGAGGTGAGGTCCAATTTCGTTTTTTTTAGAACCCTTTGGACTGTCATGTGAGATACGCCCTGAGGCGCGATCCCCAATTCCACCAGTTTGTCGGCTAAAAGGCGCGCGGTCCATCTGACTCTTCCAGGCGGCGCCTCAGAACAGGCGAGAGCTACGAGTTTCGCCGCAAAAGAGCCATCGAACTTTATGGCTTTGGGATTAAAGGTTTTTTTCTTCCTCTGTAAGGCCAAATCCATCCCTCCCTCCAAAAAACGCTTTTTGAGGGATTCGATAGTCCTTTCGGAGATGTTGAGTTCACGGCTGATTTCCGCGTTCGACTTCGGTCCGCGACCGTCAGGGCTTTTATCGCAAAACAGAAGGATAAGGGCCTTAAGAACGACCCGAGCGGCGTTCTGGCCCTTCTTCACTATGGTGTCCAGAGCGTCGCGCTCTTGGGCGCTAAGAAAAATCTGGTATTTTGTCGCCATGGCGACCTCCTTGGCGGTGGCCATCAATTATACAGTATCAACCGAAAAAAATAATGTTACAAGGCGCTAGACCAATAAGACCAAGCGCTAGGGGCGGTCGCCCTCGTTCGCGACCTGAACTTCAAGCTCGACCTTCAAGATCGACCTTCAAGCTCGACCATTCGACCGGGAGGGTCCATTTTAACCGCGAACCGGCGAAAACTTCTCGCCGAACGTTTTTTTAGCCATTTTTAGGATTGGTTATTGGGGGCTTTAGGTAGTTAACCCCGGGAATGGATACCCTTAGAGAACTTAAAGTTAAAACAGATTCTGAACCCAAAGGATTCAAAACTTGACTCAATTTAGTAATATCGCTAGAATAAAAAAGATGTTTTTTGGCTAACGTGAAAGGAGCCTACTAAACAATGAGTCAGGAATCATTCCTCTTTACTTCCGAGTCAGTGACCGAGGGGCACCCCGATAAGGTGGCCGATCAAATCTCCGACGCTATCCTGGACGCCATCCTAAAAAACGACCCGCACGCCCGGGTGGCCTGCGAGACTTTGGTGACCACGGGTCTAGCGATGATAGCTGGGGAAATATCCACCAACTGTTGGGTTGATTTGACGGACGTGGTTAGAGCCACCATTAAAAGAATCGGTTACAACGATTCCTCCATGGGTTTTGACTGGGAGACTTGCGCGGTTTTAAACGTTTTAGGCAAGCAATCCCCGGATATCGCCCTGGGCGTGGACGCTGGCCAAGACAAAGAGCAAGGGGCTGGGGACCAAGGTTTAATGTTTGGCTACGCCACCCTTGAGACCCCGGCTTATATGCCTTTACCCATTTACCTAGCTCACCGCTTAACCCATAGATTAGCTCAAGTGCGGCATAACGGGGTTTTAAACTACCTCCGGCCTGACGGTAAATCCCAAGTGACCGTGGAATACGCCAACGGTCGGCCTAAAAGGGTCGACGCGGTGGTGGTGGCCACCCAGCACACCCCGGACATTTCCCCGGAGGATTTAAAACAAGCCATCACCGAGGAAGTGATTAAAAAGGTCATACCCAGTAATCTATTGGACGCGGACACGCGTCTTTTAATCAACACCACCGGTCGGTTTATCATTGGCGGGCCCAAGGGCGACTGCGGATTGACCGGTCGGAAGATAATCGTGGACACTTACGGCGGTTGGGGCCGTCATGGGGGCGGCTGTTTTTCCGGGAAAGACCCCTCCAAGGTCGACCGGAGCGCTTGTTATATGGCTCGCTACGTGGCTAAAAACGTGGTGGCCGCGGGCTTAGCCGACCACTGCGAAGTGCAATTGGCTTATTCCATTGGCGTGGCCGAGCCGGTGTCTTTGATGGTCAACACCTATGGGACGGGCCGGGCGCCTGAGGAAAAGATCGTTGAGGCTTTACGGCGGATCCTCTCCTTTAAACCGGCCAGCATGATCGAGATTTTAAAGTTAAAGCGGCCCATCTACGAAAAGACGGCTAGCTACGGGCACTTTGGTCGACCGGAAAAGGAGTTTTCCTGGGAGGCCACGGATATCGCGGCTAAATTAAGGGAAGAGGCCGGCGTTAAAGGGGGCCCCCCAGCCATTAACTTTGTGGTTAACTAACCTTTAATCTACCCTCCAAGGTCGGCTTTCGCCGGCCTTGGTTGATTTGGGGGCTGGTTTTCGCTAGTTGGGAGAAAAAGGGCGAACCTTACGCCTAAGTATAGGTAGGGATTGTAACCGCGGGCCAAGACCCTAACGACCGACCAAGCCGGGTTTAACCCGCGCGGCCCTAATGATTTAACGAAAGACGAGCCTTAGGGGGAAGATAAGCCGTTTTGAAGCCAATACGCCACGCCAAGGCCATTGGCTAAAACCTTAGGGCTAGGGTCTTATTCGGGACTCGCGTTATTAAGCGTCGTAACTTTGGCCAAAACAAAATTTCGCCTAGCGATGACTAAGGCCACCAGGATGACCCGATTGTCGCCTCCTTCGAAGTTGGCGAGGTATTTTTCCTTAATCTGAGTCAAAGCCTTCTCGGC
>JAISRZ010000076.1 GCA_031273455.1 Deltaproteobacteria bacterium
TAAGAGCTTGGCAAAGAAAATAACTTGGGAAACAATCAAGCGTCAAGAATTAACTATTCACATTGTTGGCTGTTAATTGATGACGCGACTACTGTCTTCTGGCCACTTCATTTAGTTACACTCGCTTAAAAAGAGAGCGAAGAGCCACAATTACTCCCAACTGAGTGGCGCATGGCCAGTTAGATCGGTTGACCTGAATCGCCGTCAGCCAGGCCGCCGGAAATACCCCTTGTCGCCGAGATGGACTCCTCGAAATCGCCGGACGGGGGCAAAAGCGGCGAAACCGCCCATTGAGGGCGGCGCTAGCCTTGGAAAGCCTGGCGTCGCCAGCGAAGTCTCCTGGCCTTGAGTCCACAAGTGGCGCAAAGAAGCTTTTGCCCAAAGGACGAAATTATCATGTCAGACTTTTTCGACAATGTAACGTTGGAGCTTTACGACGAAGCGGACCATAGCGCCGTAGAAAACCATATTTCACAATACTTTGGTCAAAATACATTAGTTTTGCATGAAATGTTGTCAGACTACATCCATGTGGATGTAATTCTTATTGAGCCAAAACCCGAAAGGAACTTTTTCACTTTAATAACCCTTGGCATGGGGGCCCACAAGATGGACGTCCCGGAAGGGCTTAGGGGTTCTAAAGACAGGGCGGAGCTTATGATTAACCTGCCGCCGTCTTGGAAGCTAAATGAGAAAAACGAAATTTGGTATTGGCCCATCGGGCTCCTAAAATCATTGGCTAGGCTTCCTATTTACGCCAGCACTTGGCTGGGCTATGGCCATACGGTGGCTTCATCCGATCCACCGAGTCCTTACGCCGACAACGCTTTATTTTGTGCCGCCTTGCTATCTTTACCGTACTTTTTTGGTGAAGATTCCTATGTTTGCGCTATTTCTAAAAATGAATTGGTTAATTTTTACCAAATTATACCTATTTATGAAAGCGAAATGAATTTTAAACTACAAAACTCAGCTAAGGAATTAGAAAGCCTTATTTTAGGCGATATTAATAATAACCCATGTATTATAGATATAAACAGAATTAATGCTATAATTAATTAATAGTTTTATTTTAATATATACAATGTAAAATTGTTAAATTACAATAACTAAATAATATTGTTTAGCGTCATACATTTAAAAATATTTACGCGTGCGCGAAACAATCCGCGGAAACCGTGATTATATCAGGTTTTTCGCGGTTTTAAAATTGAAAGACCCTAAAATTTTCTTCTCAGTTCCGAATATTTGCAATTCTAAATTATAGCCACTAAATTATAGCCACTGAGCCCATGGAAATCGAAGCTTCTATCAATTTTAGCGACCAATCCTGATGTGATGCCTTTAAAATGAAAAACTCGATTTTAACGAATACCTAAACTTAGCGATTTTTTTGTCTTGTTCTGGTTTGTCAGAAATAATTGTTGCTATTTTGTTACTATTTATTTGTTTAATCTAGCGAACTCTATAACAAAACGCATGGCGTTCGCTAAGCGGATTAAGGTCTCCATAACAAGCTCCTCTTCCCTTAGGCTGGTGGGTAAGCGTTTATGATTAGAACACCATAATTCGCTTGAAATTTTATAACGCTTCCTTAGTTCTTACTCTTCCCTAAAACCCTTATCTGGTCGCGGAACCCTAGTTGGGGAGGTCGTCCTCGTTCGCCGATGCTCTTATGGGGCGCCCTAGGTTTGGGGGTGGCGGGTCTAAAAAATCAAACCAGGTTAAAGTTAAGGGGCTTAGTTGGCCCCAAGACCCTAAACCGCCATATCTGGCGGCCTTGGGTCAGGGGTGGGGCGTAAAGCGTTAGCGGTTAAGCGTTTGTATTTATATAAGCTTGACCAAGGCGCCTTAAAGCGCTATTATTAATAATTAAAATTTTTGGTTTAATTAAATATTAGTTTATTTAAATATATTTGGATTAGGTTATGTTAACAACTTTAGTGTCTTTTATCGTCCTCTTACTGGTCCTCATCTTTGTCCATGAGTTAGGGCATTTTTTGGCCGCTAAACTTTTGGGCGTCAAGGTGGAGAAGTTTTCCTTGGGTTTCCCGCCCAAACTTTGGTCCAAAAAGATCGGGGAAACTGAGTACCAGTTAGCCTGGCTGCCTTTAGGCGGTTACGTCAGCTTATTGGGGGAAAACCCAGGGGTGGAGATTCCGCCCGAGGACCAGGCCCGTTGCTTTTCGGCCAAACCCTTGTGGGTCCGAGCCATAGTGGTGGCCGCTGGTCCTTTATTTAATATCATCTTCGCGGTCTTCGCTCTCTGGGTGGTCAACTTCTCCGCCGGGGTTCAGTATGTCCTGCCAGAGGTTGGCCCAGTGGCCGAGGAAAGCCCCGCCCAGAAGGCCGGGCTAAAGACGGACGATATGATATTTCTCATTAATAGCCACCCAATCACCTCTTTTTCCGAAATCCAAGAGATTGTGGACATTTCCGCCAACGCTTTCCCGGGGAAACCCATCACCCTAACCGTTCATCGGCCTAATGGGGAGAAGGGCGAAGTTATTAACCTCCAAGTCACCCCGGAGAAAAGCGAGTGGACCGACCTTTTAGGCGACGCCCAAAAAGGGTGGACCATTGGCGTTAAACCTCGGACCAAGCCGATTATCGATGAGGCTATCGCGGGCAAACCAGCCCAAGAGGGCGGGGTTTTACCCGGGGATATCATAGTTTCCATTGATGGCGTTTTAACCCCGGACTGGACTGACGTTATGAGCGTCATTAAGGGGACGGACGTCACCGAGGAGGTGGACGGGAAAATAGTCCACCAAAAACCCAAGCCCTTAAAGGTCGTGATTGATCGAAATGGCCAAGAGGTCATCTTAAGTTTGACCCCGGTTTTGGACCCGGTCATCCAACCGGACGGGAAGACCGGCTTTACGCCGATCTTGGGGTTAAAGCCGCGAATGTCCATTATGCGGCGGCCCTTAAGCCTTAAGGACTCCTTTTTCGCCGGGGTGGAGGAGACTTGGGCGGTCTCGGTTTTAACGGTTAAGACCTTTATCCGGCTCTTCCAGACCAAGATCTCCGTTAAAGTCTTAGGCGGGCCCTTAATGATCGCTGAGGTGGCCGGGAAAAAGGCCCGGGAAGGGTTAGTGGACTTTATCTGGGTCATGGCCTTAATCAGCGTCAACCTGGCCATTATTAACCTCGTGCCCTTGCCCATCCTGGATGGCGGTCAGCTCTTGTTCTTCTTGATTGAGGCCATTAGACGGCGGCCTTTAAGTCTGAGGTTTAGGGAAGCCTGTCAATGGGTCGGGGTCACGGCCATGGTGGCCCTGATGATTCTAGTTTTCTACAACGATATCCACCGCTGGGTGACCCGGTTCTCCGGCCCGGCGGTGTCCCAGGTGGAGGTCGTGGAATAGGGCGGTTTAATGCTGGTTTTGGCCTGGGACACGGCCACCCCTCGTTTAAGCCTGGCCCTAACGGAATTCGCGGCCAATAACGTTAGCCGCGTCTTGGCTCAGGTGGAAGGGGGCGAAGGGGCTAGCCACGGCCAAACCCTAGCCCCTTTGGTTCAAAACGTCTTGGCTAAAGAAGGCATAGAGCCCCGGGATATCGGCCTTTTGGCCGTGGGCCGGGGACCGGGGTCTTTCACCGGGTTAAGAGTCGGCCTGGCCTTGGCTAAAGGGTTAGCTCTAGCCAGCGGTTGTCCGGTTTTGGGTCTTCCGTCGTTAGAGGTCTTGGTGGCCGGGGAGAAGGCGGAAGGCCTTGTGGCCCCGGTCATTGACGCCCGGCGCCGGGAGATCTTTACGGTCATTTACCGGGTCGAGGGCCAGAAAATCACCCCTTTAACCGAGATCTTGGCCTTAGGGCCAGCCCGGTTCTGGCCTTTACTGGACGAGGTGAGGCCCCTAGGGGAGTCTTTAACGGTCTTTGGGCCGGGCCGGGATCTTTTAGGCGATTTCCCTAATGGGGTCACCTTAGGCTCGGATCAAGGCCCCCAAGCCGCCATTTTGGCCGCCTTAGCCTATGAGGCCTTAACCCACGGGGCGGCTACCTCTTGCCCGGTGGTTCCTCTCTACGGACGCTCCCCCGAGATTTTTAGCTCCTGGCGCAAACCAGCTCGTCTGGAAGTTTAGCCCTAGCCCATTTCTAGCTTTGCCACCCGCCTTTCTCTACCAGAGCCCCAAGTTTAACCTCCTAAGATCCTTAGTGAGTAAAAAATATCGACCCGCCTTAGGGGGTGGGTTAAAATTACTCTACTTTTCCCCCGGCCCCAGCTAGATTATCCGCTTACCTATCTAAGGAGACTGAGGTTTATCGCCATAAATAGTGGCTAAACCTAAAAAGTTCCCGGAAAAATCAGACTTGGCCTTTATTTTGCTCATAACCTAATCAGCGGAAAATCGATGAGTATTTCTACGCCAAAATTCAATTTTTTGGCCCTTAGTGGAAGATACTGACTTTAAAAATTTAATGAGTTGAAGAATAAAGGGGGCAAAAAGGCTAGGTCAGAGCTAGGCCGCCAAATCGAACTCAAAATTTTACTTGACAATATGAATTTTTTTGTTAATTTAGTTGTTAAAGACGGTTCATAAAATTACAATAATAATAATTAAATGTATTAGTAAAATATTAAATCGAACATTAATACTCTGTTGATTAATATAAATTTTACAAATACAATATGTATAAAAATAAATTAAAGCATAAAGTATATCATTATAAATATTTTATACCTAAACTATTAGAATTAAGTTAGTTGCAGATAATTAATATCTGTTAAGAGTCGATAAATGGCGGAAAAAATAACTTTATATAGTTTAAGATTTTAAATGTCAATATTTTTTAAAATACATATTTATTGCAAATTTAATTAACGTCATTTCGTTGTGAGTCTGCTGGGGGAAGCTCCCTAAGACATTTGAGGTGCTTTTATGTTTAACGGCAAGTCAACATTTTTTTGGTCGCTTGGCTTGGCTCTCGCGGCCACGCTTTTAGTGGGCCAGCCTAGCGCTGACGCCAGGGACTACCTCCAACCTTTATCCCCTTCCCCGGTGGTGGCTCAAGTGGCCCAAAGGCCCGACCGCCCCAAAAGGGAAGAGCGAAAAAAGGAAGCCCCCAAACCCGCGGCCAAGCCCCAACAGGCTCAAAAACCCCAAAGGCCTCAGCAACAGGCTAGGCCCCAGCAACAACAAAGACCTCAGCAACAAGCTAGGCCCCAGCAGCAGCAAAGGCCTCAGCAACAAGCTAGGCCCCAGCAGCAAAGGCCCCAGCAAGCTCAAAGGCCGCAACAGCAAAGGCCCCAACAAGCTCAAAGGCCCCAGCAACAAAGGCCCTCTCGCCCTGAGGTGAGGCCCGGTCAACAAAGGCCCAGCCAGCAAAGACCTGGACGGCCTGACCCCAGCGCCACTAGACCTGGCGGTCAAAGACCTGGACGGCCTGACCCCAGCGCCACTAGGCCCGGCGGTCAAAGGCCCGGACGGCCTGACCCCAGCGCCACTAGGCCTGGCGGACAAAGGCCCGGACGGCCTGACCCCAGCGCCACTAGGCCTGGCGGACAAAGACCAGGACGGCCCGAGGCCACTAGGCCTGGCGGTCAAAGGCCAGGACGGCCCGAGGCCACTAGGCCTGGCGGTCAAAGGCCTGGAAGACCTGAGCGCCCTGGTTTAGAGTCTCGTCGTCCGGGACAAGGGCCTGGACAGGCTTCCTTTGGCGGCGGTCGGGATGGCGGTCGCCCGGGTTTAGGCGATCGGCGCGATGGTCGGCCCGGAAATGGCCCGGGCAATAATCGGGAAGGTCGGCCTGGTTTAGGCGACCGTCGGGAGCGTGACAATAATCGCCCAGGCTTAGGCGATCGGCGGGATGGCCGCCCAGGCGGTGGCCCAGGGAATAATCGGGAAGGTCGGCCTGGTTTAGGCGACCGTCGGGATCGTGACAATAATCGCCCGGGCTTAGGCGATCGGCGGGATGGCCGCCCTGGCGGCGATCGGGATGGTCGGCCTGGCTTAGGCGACCGGAGAGCCAATCGTGGGGATCGGGATGGTCGGCCTGGCTTAGGCGACCGGAGAGGCGATCGCGGGGACCGTGGGGATCGGGATGGTCGGCCTGGCTTAGGCGATCGGAGAGCCAATCGCGGGGATCGGGATGGTCGGCCTGGCTTAGGCGACCGGAGAGGCGATCGCGGGGATCGTCGGGATCGGGATGGTCGGCCTGGCTTAGGCGGTCGGGATCGGGATCGGGACGGACGGCCTGGCTTAGGCGGTCGGGATCGGGATCGCGATGGACGGCCTGGTTTTGGCGGTCGGGATCGGGATCGGGACGGTCGGCCTAGTTTCGCCGATCGGGATGGACGCCGGAGACCTAGTTTTGAGCGTCGTGGCGATGGCCCCAGGCGTTTTGGCGGGGAAAATTTTGAAAGAAGGCGTGAGGCTAGGGAAAGGTTAAGGCAACGTCATTATGAGGCCCGGCAACGTTACAACGGCGGTGGCGGCGGTGACGGCGGCTACTACGACGGCGGTGACGGCGGCGGCTCTGAGTACTACAATTACGGCGGCGGCGGCGGCGGCGACCAAGGACCAACCATCCTCCACATGCCAGTGTATAACTTCAATGGCGGCTACGGTGGCGGCGGCGGTGGCGGCTACGATGACGAAGGTTACGACGACGAAGGCTACGATGACGATGGCTACTACGAAGGCGGCGATGGCGACTACGGCGGCGATAACTACTACAATAACTACTACAACAACTACAATAACAGTAATGGCGGCGGCGGTCGGAGAGGCAATGACTTCTTCAGTATCTGGATGGCCAGCTTAGCCACCATTGACCGGCTGATGGATCTGGGCGGCATGTTCACCTCGGACGATGACGACGATGATTATTGAGCCCCGGTCGTAACCCTTAGAGTCTCGCGGGAACTATTTTAGATCCCGCGACCTTTGACCCATTTTTAGGCCCATAGTCTTTTTTAAAGGCTATGGGCCTTTCTCTTTTAGAGCGGGAGAAGCCAAGAGTTGTGACTAAGTTATCCAGTTTTTAAAAGGGTTAATGAATAGTGGAGAAGGTTATAGCCCCAATAATCAGAAGTTAATGGGGCTAAGGGGTCAGACCAGCCAAGGTGAAGCGGTTAAAAAGGTTAGGGCTAATTAGAAGGTTTAAACAAGGCTGGGTTAAAATATTCTTTGCAACTATGGCAGCGGACTTGTTCTTTATCCCGAAGCTCATCGGTAAAGTACTCTTGCGTTTGGCCGCAAAGAGGGCAAGGCCCTTCCACGATCCGGACCTCGCGAGTCTGGCGGTCGGCGCAGGCGCTAACGATGGGCCCTTCAGTGGCTCCAGCTGGCAAATCATAGTCTTCAGGCATGAGTGGACTCCTTAAAGTGGGATAATCAAAAATAAAAAGATAAACGCGCTTAAAAAAGAGGTTTTAGGGCGCTATAATCGCGGGGCGGTAAAAACCAAAAAAAGAGGCCCAAGCTTAATCAATAAGCTTCTTATAATGTAATGACGCGGCTAGATTCTGTCAATGGTTAGGGCGGTCTTTTTTTTCGTCCCCCAAAGTTTAGCGACTTACCCCGGGGCGCTTAAGGCCCTTTAAAAGCTTTAAGCTAAGCTTAGAAATTTTAAGACATTTATTGACCAAAAAGGCTCTATCATGGATATATACCAGATAATGCGGGCCGCCGCCGATCCCCAAAAAGCGGCCCCCATGAAGAAGTACATGCGCGATAAGTTCCCGTTTTTCGGGCTACCCACCCCGGTTCGGCGGCGAGTTTGTCAAGATTTTTTAAAAGCCAAAAGCGCTTTTTTAAGCGTGGACTGGGGCTTTGTTAATGAGGCTTGGGGGTTAGACGAGCGGGAGTGTCAGTATCTAGCCATTGATTACCTCAAGATGGTTAAGGGGCGTTTAACCCCTAAAGACCTACCAGAGATCGAGAAAATAGTCTTGATTAAACCTTGGTGGGACACCATTGACGATTTAAGCTCAGTGGTGGGGGATATCGCCTATCGCCACCCCGCGGAAACCCGAAAGACTATTTTGGCCTGGAGCGAACATTCTAGCTTCTGGTTAAGGCGGCTAGCCATAATCCACCAGTTAGCCCGTCAAGAGACAACCGATCGGGACCTATTGGAGCGGGTTATCCTTAATAACCTCGGGCAAACCGAGTTTTTTATTAACAAAGCCATTGGTTGGAGCTTACGGGCTTTGGGTAAAACCGCCCCGGACTGGGTCAGGTCTTTTGTCGAGCGCCATGGCCCTAAGTTAGCCCCGTTATCGCTCCGGGAGGCCACTAAGCGCCTTAATTAGGCTAATTGGGGGGAAAGGCCCAAAAGACGATAGTTTTTAGGGGGGTTAGGCGGAATAGGGCGGCGACAAGGTGTGGCGACCAGGGCCAGCTAGGAAGGCGTAAACGAACGGGCTAAAAGGCCATTTAGGGTCTTTTAGCCCGTTCGTGTCGGTTTTGGTCTTTCGACAGGGTCTGGGTTGGGGACCCGGAGTTTAGGGGCGCCTAAAGCTCCGGGGGGTTTTTTGGCCAGCCAAGAGAAAGATTCTCGCATTAGCTTTTGGCCTTAATGGAGGGTCGGGGCGATAACGACCGGGTCGTCCAGGTTTTCCGGGAGTTTCACCTTAACTAAGGATTGGTTAATGGCCGCGACGCCCTTGGCCTCCGGGTAAGACTGAGCCACGATCCCAATAAAGTTAATGGTCTCGCGGATGGCTTCCAAGATGAGGCTTTTTTGGCCCCGGATCTCGTAGCTTAAGTTTTCCATGACCGGGTCCAGGTAAGCCAAGACCGTGGTGGCGGCCCGGGCCGACTTGGGGTCGCTAACCGTTAGCCCGCTCCCCTGAAAGTACCTTAAACCGGCCTCGCTGGCTACGACTCGGGCTAACCCGGCGAACTCCCGCTCTAGTTCCTCTAAGTACTGACTGTCCTCCGGGTCCCGGGTGGATAAACTTCCGGCTTCCTTGGCCAAAAGCTGCATCCTTTTGATGGTCTTACTTAAAGTTAAGTACCGGTTAAAGGCCAGGTTAAGGTCGTCAATAACCCCGGGCAGATCCTCGAACTGCTTTTTGGCGGCCTTAAGAGCCTCGGCCACGTCCTCGGGCATGTCCGCGGGCGGGGCCTCGGACAAGCCATTGGCTAAGAGGCCAGCCAGGACGTTAATATCCCGAAATTCTTTGAGATTAGTCATGTTCGTCTCCTTATTATCCGGTCATTAACCGGGGCGTTGAGGGTTAAGGGATTAGGGGGGTTACCCGTTTAATAAGCTTAAGGCCATTTCCGGTAAGGCGTTGGCTTGGGAAAGGATGGACACGGCGGCTTGGGCGAGGATCTGGTTGGCCACAAAGTCGGTCATTTCCGTCGCGATATCCACGTCCGAGATCCGGCTTTCCGCTCCTTGGAGAGTTTCGTACTCGATTTCCATGTTGGTTAAGGTGTTTTCCAAGCGGTTAAGGTAAGCCCCTAAGTTGGCCCGGCACCGCTCTTTTTTGGCGATGGCCAGATCCAAAGCCTCCAAGGCTTCCTGGGCCCCGCTTTGGGTTCTAATGTTGGCCCCAGCCCAATCGCCGTCCGAGGCGTTCTGGATCTCGGTGAAGGTTTCCCGATTGAGCCCGGGGATCCAAGACTCGCCGGACAGGTTGGCGTAGTAACCAAAAGCGGAGCCGCCGGTGTAGTAAAAGTCCAGATCATAAGCTGAAGGGTTGGCCGAGCTTTGGCCCGCGTTTAAGATCCACAGATCTCTTTCGGCCCCCGAGTCCCGACCCTCTAAACGGACGGCCCAGGTTCCGTAAGCCGTGGGCTCGGCCCGCATGGTTCCCCAGTACTGGCCGCCATTCCCAAAGTAAGAGCCATTGGCCCCTTCGGTCTCGTTCTCGTCGTTGTACCAAAGGATGGCTGAGGTCATGCCCGGGACCCCGCCAATGGCCCCTAAGCTATCGTCGCTGCCGGCTAAATCGTCATGGTCGCCGCCTTCTTGGTTAAAGACGTAAATGGTGGTGTAGCCGGCCCGATATTGGGTGTCCTCCAGTTTGGCCCAAAATTGGTTGCTTTCGCTATTAATGGCCCGAACTAGAGATAAAGCGATATTGTTGTAAGCCGATAAACTATAGCCAGCTTGGGCGCTATTGTGGGCGCTAATACTTATGAACTCGTAAGCCGAGGCCTTATCCCCGCAAGCCGAAACGGCCATGCCGTAGCTACCTAAGTAGTAAACCTCGTTGTCCAAGCAGATCCGGGTGACGTTCTGGCTGGCGCTTTCCCCGACTAAATAAGCCTCATCGGCGGTGTCTTTAATGTCAATGCGCACCCGGGACTGGGTGCCTTGATTGACCTGGTTGACCAGTTGGCCTAAAGACTCGTTGTCTTGGATCTGGTAAGCCCCGGCGACGTAGCGGCCTTTATTCAGGTTGGTGTCCACGGGCTCAGCTTGGTCCCAGTTGTAACCGTAGCTAAAGATCTGGCCTTTAGTCCACCCGGAGACCGCTTGGGATAAACTGGGGATCCCCCCGCCGCAGCAACCTTCGGTGTTGTCCGTGGCCATTTGGGGGTTAGAGCTCCAGATATCGTTTTTAGCGTCGCCAGCGATCCGTAGGCCAGTGGAGGCGGTGGCCCGTAAGTCACAGATCTGAATGAAGTAATAGTCCTCAGGCTCACTGTCCTCTAAGCCAAAGTGGACCTTTAGCCCCCGACCATGGTGCTTTTCGTTGATGGAGCCGTCTAAAAGTTTCACCCCGTTAAACTCGGTGGCGTTGGCGATCCGGTCAATCTCGGCGGCCATGGCTTGATACTCGGAATTGATGATCTCCCGTTGCAGAGTGGTGTAAGTGCCGGTGGCCGCTTGCTCGGCTAGCTCTTTCATGCGGACGAGTTTTTCATCGATGATGGCCATGGCCCCCTCAGCGGTCTCCAGTAAGCTAATGGCGTCGGTGACGTTCCGCATGCCCTGGCTCATGGTTAAAAGCTCGGAGCGCATGATCTCCCGAATGCCGTACCCGGCGGGGTCGTCCGCCGCGGAGTTGATTCGAAGGCCCGTGGAGAGGCGCTGGGTGTTTAAGGCGAGCGAGTCATAGTTCCGGTCCAAAGCGTTAGCGGCGAAGATCGCCGGCATGTTGTGGTTTAAAACTATTCCCATAAATCACCTTCCAAACTTTTAAGCCAGTTTCAGTTGGAGGGCCGCTCCAGCTTACTTCAGTTATCTTATCGGAATCATGGAAAAGAACTTTAACGAATTTTTAAAAAAAATTAATTTTTTTCGACCTTAACTGTAGATTTAACTAAACTTAAAGGTTAATGTTAGGAAGAGCTGGAAAGGGGCGTTAGGCTAGTTTCGCGGAATGGCTAAGGTTTAGCGCCTAACCATTATTATAGGGTCGGATCGGGGGCCTATCGGCCCCCGAAGGGGAATTAGGGGGGCCACAAAGCGTCAAAATAAAAACTTAACGGTTTTGATCTTTCTTTTTACAAGGGAGCGACCTTATGTTAAAATTAAGGAGATTTACCAGGGTCGGCGCGTTCGCCGGTCGCCAATGTTTTGAGATTCGCGCTTAGTTTTACCTCTATTTCACTTAGTAACTTAAAAATAGTGATTTTTTTAGAGGTTTTTATTAATAATACTATTAATAGCCTGTTTATAAAGGTAAAGTCAACGCTGATTTTTTTCGGGTCAAATTATTCCTGGGCCAAGCGTCCCCAAAGGGCCATATTTCGTGATATAAGGGAGCGGAAAATGGTTCGCCGGGTTTTTTTTACGCCAGAGGTTCATTGGGGCCTTTTGGCTCAGCTTTTTTTTGGTGAAGCGTTGAGGGCCGGTTCCACTTGGAGCTGGCTTTAAATTTTCCGTTAGTTTATTGGTTTTAACTAAAAGGGTTTTTGGGGTTTATTATGATCCACGATCAGAGTCAGGATCCAAGCGTTTCGACGCTGGCCGTGGTGGAAAGACCGGGAGCCCCGGTTCCGGCCCCCCGGGCCCCAGCCCCGCCGCCCGTCCCGAGACCGCCGGCTGGGCCGCCCGTTCCCCGGCCCACGGACTCTTTGCGGGCGTATTTGGCGGAGGTTAAGCGATTTAAGCTTTTAACCAAAGAAGAGGAAACCGATCTCTTAAAGAATTATAAGCGGACCGGCGACCAAGAGGCGGCTCAGCGTCTGGTCACCGGGAACTTAAGGTTGGTGGTCAAGATCGCCATGGAGTTTCAGAGCCATTGGCTTAACAACCTCCAGGATCTGATCCAAGAGGGCAACTTAGGTCTTTTGCAAGCCCTAAAGAAGTTCGATATCTCTAAGGGGGTGAAGTTTAGCTACTACGCCTCCTACTGGATTAAAGCTTATATCTTAAAGTACATCATGGATAACTGGCGTTTGGTGAAAGTCGGGACCACCCAAGCCCAAAGGAAGCTTTTTTATAACTTGAAAAAAGAACAAGAAAAGATCCAGCGCGAGGGCTTGGATCCGGGGTATGGCCTTTTAGCCGAAAGGCTGGGGGTCTCGGAAGGCGACGTTAAGGAAATGAGCGTCCGCTTAAACGCTGGGCGGGAGATCCCCTTGGACGCCCCGGTGGGGCCGGATTCGGACCAGACCCAGATTAGCCTTTTGCCCTCCAACGACGAGGGGGCCGATAGCTTATTGGCTGACCGCCAGCTAAAGGATATGGTCAAAACCAAACTGGCTCGCTACCGCCAAAACTTATCCGGTCGCGAGCTCATCATCTTGGATAGAAGGATTCTAGCTGAGGAGCCCGTGACCTTACAGGAAATCGGTGAGGAGTTTGGCGTCAGTCGGGAGCGGGCCCGGCAGTTGGAGGAAAGGCTGCGGAAAAACATCACGGCTTTTCTGTTAAAGGAATTGCCGGAGTTATCCTCCGATTATTTGCCTTGAAGTTTTATGAGCCCGACTTAGGATTTGGAATATTCTATGCGGTTTAGTATACAGGGTCTCTGGTTAAAAGCCTCGCTCACGATGGCTTTGGGGCTGGCCTTATTCGGGCCAGGTTGCTTAAGCTCCAAAGTCATCTCCGATAGCCCGAGGTCCCAGAGCTATTATTACTTTTTAAGAGCCCAGTACGAGGAGTTGGAAAGACAGGACGATGAGGCTGTCAGTTCCTTAAGGAAGGCGGTCAACCTAGCCGGGGATGACTCTTACTACCTGAAGCTAGAGCTGGCTAAGCTTTTAAGCCGCTCCGGTCGGGTGGACGAGGCATGGGGTTTTGTGGAAAACGCCATCGCCTTAAACCCCAATGACCCGGAGATCCGTCTCTTCGCGGCTTGGCTGGCCGCGGCCACCGGGCAGTGGGCCGCGGCGGAAAAACGCTACGTGGAGGCCTTAAAGCTCGACCCCTATAACGAGGAGGCCCTATCTTACTTAGGGGCCTTATACGCCGAAAGCGGTCGGCTGGCCGAGGCCCATAAGGCTTTTAAGCAACTGGGCGACCAATCGCCGGGCTCCTTTTTACCCGACTATTTTTTAGGCCGCTTGGCCCAAAAAGAGGGTAAAAACAAAGAAGCCATTGGCCACTTTCAACGGGCCTTAAACAAAAACCCCGGCTTTGTCTCGGCCATGACCGAGTTAGCCATCCTTTACGAGCAAGAGGGCCGGGTGGCTTTAGCCGAAAAGAGCTACCGCCAGCTGATTAAGACTCGGCCCGAGGCTAACATGCCCAAAGCCCGGCTCTCGCGCATCCTTTTAAAGTCCGGTCGCCGGAAGGAGGCTTTGGGTTTATTAAAGGAAATTAGCGGGCAAGCCCAAGACCCGGCTCAGGCGGGCGTTTTAATCGGTCTAGTCTTCATTGAGGAGTCCATGCTCCCAGAGGCGGCCATTGAGTTTAAAGCGGTTTTAAAAAGCTACCCGGACAATGACCAAGCCAAGTACTTATTAGCCTCGGTCCACTTAGAGCAAGGGAAGACCTTGGAGGCCAAAGAACTGTTACAAAAGATCCCGGCCAAAAGCGAACAGTACGTGGACGCCCAGCTCTACTTAAGCGCTATCTTGGTCAAAGAAAACCAGATCCCCGAGGCTTTGGCCCTTTTGGGGGCGGCTCGGCGCGACGCCCCCAAAAGCCCGCAGCTCTTGGTGGCCAGCGGCGTCCTTTTGGAAAGCTTACGCCGCTTAAACGAGGCCCGGGACACTTACGTGGAGGGGCTCAAAGTTTTTCCGGACTCCGCCGAGATTCATTACCGCTTAGGGGCTTTAGAGGATCACTTGGGCCGGAAAGCCGATGGCTTAAAAGCCATGCGGAAAGCCGTGACCTTGGATCCCAACTACGTGGAGGCCTTAAACTACTTGGCTTACTCCTGGGCCGAGTTGGGCGAGAACTTAAACGAGGCCTTGGCCTTAGCCATAAGGGCCAATAACTTGCGGCCGGACAATGGCCATATCGTGGACACCTTAGCCTGGATCTACTTCATGATGGGCGACGTGAAAAAAGCTCTGCCCCTTTTGGAGCGGGCGGCCCGGTTATCCAATTTTGATCCCGTTGTTTTAGAGCACTTAGGCGACGCTTTAGCCAAAGCCGGTCGCCCCTATGAGGCTCGGAGGGCTTATGATCGAGCTATTCGCCAAGCCCACGAGGACCCCCAGAAAATCTATGATAAGCTCCGTAAAATCACTCCTTAAGGGTTGTCTATTAGGGGTTCTGGCCCTGGGGCTTTGGGGCTGTCAAACTAAAGTCGCCCTGTCCCCGGAAAGAGCCGCGAGCGGCGGTTTGGCTTTGGCCCAAAGGCTGTACGCCTCGGGCCAAAACTTAACGGCGGTGGCCGCTAAAGGGTCGGCCACCTTCACCGCGGCCAGTGGCTCCAAGCATTACTTTGAGTTTGAGGCCTACGCCCAAAAACCGGACATCTTTGTCTATGTGGTCTTTGGCCCCACCGGAACGCCGGTCTTAAGGATCATCTTAATGGGCGACGAAGTCACGGTGGTGGATTATGGCCAGAAGGTCTTTTTAACGGGCCATAAAGATAGGCTGGATATGGCTCGCCTACCGGTCCCCTTAACCTTGACCGAGCTTTTAGCTATCCTGACCGGCTCTTTACCGGCTCCGCCGGTTAAGGCCGAGGCTAAGCGCTTAGGGAGCGAGCGCGACCCCAAAAGCGAGGTTCTAGTGACCGACCAAAACGGCGTTCCCTACCAAATAACGGTGGACGGGTACCCGGAGTCGCCCGCGGCCCCGGTCTTAAAGCTCTTAAAAACCCAGACCAGTTTAGGCGAGGCTTTAGTGGTGGCCTTTAGCGACCAAAAGAGCGTAGTTAGGCGCGACAACCAAGAGGCGGTCCTCTTTCCCCATAAGATTACGGCCACCCTAGGCGGGTCCAATAATCGCCGGGTTTTGGATATCAGGTATTCGACCGTGGCCTTAGGCGCGGTTAGGCCCCGGGAGGTCTTCTTTTTGGAGCGGCCAACCGGGTTCGCCAGCGAGGAGCTTTAAGGTCCAATAGACCTATGAGGAGGGGAATATGAGCGACTCGGACCGCGACGATGATTACCCGGGCCGGGATGATAGCTTTGACATTGACATCGAGGGTTTTGAGGATCTGAGCTTTCCAGAGCCCAAAGACGCCACCGAGGAGTTTCCCCCGGAAGCCTTGGACTTGGAGCTGGATCGGGCCATTAAGCGCATTGACGAGATGGGGACTTTAGAGCCTTTTGAGTCGCCTTTGGGTTTTGAGCCCCCGGTTGACCCGGTGGTTATCCCCAAACCCCCAGTCAGTCCGCCAATTAGCCCTGAGGTTAGCCCGCCAGTTCGGCCAGCCCCGGTTATTCCCAGGGTTAAAGAGCCTTTGGCCCCGCCGTTGGACGGCGGGACCATCTTACTTACGGAAAGGCTAACTGAAGAGCCGGATGACGTCTATCGGCCCCCTAGCTCTAGGGTTAAGGCCCCGGTCGCTTTAGCCCCGGCCTTGGACCAAAGCCCCACTTCGGTGGCTCAGCTGTCCCCCAAGGATTTGTCGTCTTTAATCGAAAAAGCCGTGGAGCGGGGCGTTTTAAGGGCCTTGGCCATCCGGGCGGCCCAAAAGAAGACCAAAGCCTAAAAGCCGGGCCTTTAAGGGGCGTTTTAGCCCGCCTTGTTCAACTATTATCGATAAAGTATAATACGCCCCGATATGGCGGATTCAGGTTTTAGGTTGGCTGTTTTTCTTTAAGGGCCTCACCTTAGGGGGCGCTTCCCTTAAGGTCCTTATAATTTTATCTTTGTTTGAAACTTTTGAGTGGTTTAATGGCGAAACAGGTTAATATTAAAAAGCTTTTACGGACTGATGACGCTTTCCTCTCCACCTCGGAAAGAGCTTACAATTACTTTCTCTCCCACACCCAGCGTTTTATCCTCGGGGCCGTGGCTTTAGTGGCCGTTTTAGCGGCGATCTTGATCATCGCCAACGTCCGCCAGGGGAACCGCCAAGAAGTGGCTGAGGCCAGCCAGGCGGCTTTGACGGTCTCGGGCGACGGTCAGGCGGTTATCGCTTTAACCGAGGCCCGGGATAAGTATCCCGGCTCCCCCTCGTCTCGGGCTTTGACCTTGGCTTTGGTGGAGTCTTTAGCCGCGGCCAAAGATTACGCCATGGCGGCGGCCACTTTGGAAGAGTTTGTCCAGACCTTAAAGCCGGGGGAAGAGCCTTTAAAAATCATTACCCTAACCTACTTAGGGCAACTCTACGAGGAGTTAAAGGACCTGGACAAGGCCGTTAACAATTACCGGATGGCCCAGTCTTTAGCCAAGGGGACCGGGCCGGAAGGTTCGGTCACCGAGCCCATCCAGTCCGAGTTGACCCTGGCCATTGGCCGGATCTTGGAAGCCACCGGGAAAAGCGAGGAATCCTTACGCGTTTACGAGACCATGCGCTTAACTTACCCGGAACGGACCTCTTTTCAAGACTTTTTGGCCCAACACCGTCTAGCCGTTTTAACGGCGGAGTTCAGTAAAGCTAAAGCCCAAAATCCCGCCCCCATGGCCCCGGCGGCGGGGAGCGTGGTCAGCCCGGCGGCCAACGCGCCTAGCGATAACGCGACCTCTGATAACGTCAGCGCCGATAACGCGCCCTCTGACAACGTTAGCGCCAACGCGACCCCAGACAACGCCAGCTCTAACGTCACTAGCGATAAGGCCAGCCAAGAGGCCCCGGCGTCCCCGGCGAACGTGACCGGTAACGATAAGGCCGCTAACGGCGATAAGGCTAAGGTCGAAAGCGACTCGAAGGCCAAACCGGCGGCTAAGGCCAAACCGGCGGCTAAAGCCAAACCCCAGAAAGGGAAAGCCACGCCGAAGAAGAAGTAGGCTGACCTCATAGATCTTAAGATCGAGAAAAGTGGTTAAAGTAAAGCGATATGGTTGATGAACCCAACTTGAGTCCTTCTAGCCCCGACGATGACTTAGAAACCAGCGAGTCGGATCCTCTTTTGACTAGCGAGCCGGAAGAAGAAGAGGAAGAGGAAGGCGACGAGGCGGATTTTCCTCCGCGTCGGGGGGGCGGAGGGCCGCCGGTCCTCATTATCGCCATCTCTTTAGCCATTGGTTTAGTGGCTCTCTGGTATTATTTCTATAAATCCAGCGCGGCCCCGGTGGATTTAGGGCCGCCCAGCCCACCGCCCATCGCGGCTAAATCGCCTTTACCCACGCCTTTACCCGCGCCCGAAGCCGCGCCCGAAACCGCTTCTGACCCTTTAGAGGCCAACCTTTCCGCCCCAGAGCCCGACTCCGCGGTGACCGACGCGACGATCGAAGAGCCCGCGGTCGCGCCGTCCAAGGTTACGCCGAACTACGTCTTCTCCCCGGTTCCTCCGCCGCCAACTGACCTGGATAATGGTTCGACCTTTGGCCAAGGCGAGGCTGACCCGCCAGTCGATCTATCCACTGATCCCAGTGAGACCCTAGGCGAGACCCCCAGCGAGACCCCCAGCGAGGCGGCTAACCCCTTAACTCCCTTGGACGGGGAAAACTTACCCCCGAGCTCTTTACCCCTAGCCATTGCCAAAGAGCCTTTAACCACTGACAACTTCACAGTCCCGTGTTTAGGGGCGGAATGTCCACCCTTAGATCTGACCGTGGAGACGCCCGATTCCCCGGCGGATAAAGTGGGGGCGGATAATTTGCCCGTCAACCCAGTGGAGACGGATAACGCGACTATTGAACCCCGGATTCCCCCGGAGTCCTTTGTGGTGGTCGATAGTTCGGAGCTCGATCCAGCGGAGCTTTCGGCCGCGTCTACGCCTCCGGAAATCCCGCTTAAGCCAGCGGTCGAAACTCCGCCTACGGACACCCCGACCCCTACGGCGGACCCGAGCGCCCCCACGACTCCAGCGGAAGCCCCAGTGGATCTTACAACGGAATCTCCAGGGGAAGCCATAACCCCAGGGGATATCCCAGAGGACCGCCAGGTGGAAGCCCCGGCGGCCCCCGAGCCCCCGGTCGATTCGCCCGAGCCGGGGCCAACCGCGGCTCCGAAAGAGCCTAAAGCCCCGGCTAAGGCCGCGACCCCACCAGAGCCTAAAGCCGCCCCTGAAGTAACCCCGCCCGCGGAGGCTCCCGCTAAAGGTTTAGACGCGGCTAACCTGTCCGCTCGCCAACCCGCGGAGCCGGTCGCCCCGGGGGAATCCCCAGAGGAAGCCGCGGAAGAGGTCGAGGCCATCGCCCCGGTTTGGGTCAGCAATCTTAACTCCACCCCGGACGAGGCCGAGTCCGAGCGGATTTGGCGACGCTTAGAGAGCCATCCGAGCCAGGGTCTTCTATACCGTTATGACACCACGGTTGGCGGCATCGCCCAAAAGCGGATCCGCTTGGGGTTTTTTAAGACCCGAAAAGAGGCGGAGGAAGCCAGCCTCGCTTTAGCCAAAGAAGCGGGTTTGCCCGGTTCCCCTTGGCTGGTTCAGCCAACGGTCGGGGAGTACAATAAGTATTACCGTCAAGCCTTATCCAACCTCTGGGCGGTTAATATCTCCTCAGCCCCGGTTAAAGAAGACTCAGCCAAGGTTTGGACCGCTCTTACGGGCGATAAAGCCCAGAGGGCCTTAAAAAAGCTTGGGTCCAGCGACCAACCGGTTCGTCTGTATCGCTCCGAAACCACGGTTAATGGCCAGCGCCAATACCGAATTCGTTTAGGCTTTTTCGCCACCCAAGAAGAGGCCGTTAAAGCTGGCCAAACCTTGGCCACCGCCGCTGGCCTAACCGCTAGCCAAATAGGTGAGCCCTGGGCCGCCCACCCCACTAAGGAAGAGGAAGAGGCCAATAAATGAGGATCTTTTCCTCTAAAAACCGGCGAAACCGCGATTTGACGAAAGATCTACCTTTCTGACCTAAGCTAAGGCTTCGGGCGGTGGGTTAAAAAGTCCCCAGATTACTCGTAAACTGGATAAAAAAGGTTCAGGCCCTTTTTTCGTCAGCTACGTCAATATCCCGCTTGATAAACTTAAATCCCAGTTTTCCCTTAGAAAATCAGCCACTTATCTACCTAAGGTTTCTGACGATGGAGTTGGCCTTATTCTTGCTCTAACTAATAATGTTAGTTAAATTTTCCTATTGACTCTAATAATTTTTATCCCACCTATTTTAACCATAAAGTTTCTAAAAATTGCGTTTTCGCTATTAAGAGAGGTGATTTATGAAAACATCGCCCTTGGCGCTTCTAATCCTACCCGCCGTGGCTTTGGGGGCGGCCCTGGTCCCCAGCCCAGTTAAAGCCGCGGCCATAAAAGGCGTAGAAGTGGCCATAGTCAGTCAGGTGGAGACGGCGGCTTCGAGCGAGGCGGCCCTTAACCCCACCGATTCCCCGCGACTTATCGCCGAAAAGAACGACTCGGGCGCGAAAGGCCAAAACCAACCCAGCGCCGTTAATAGTAACCAGAAATCTAAATCGGGTAGCTCGGACAAAGACGTTAGCCTGGACATCCCCCGAGATGGTCGGCGTTACGGCCCCGAGGGCGATCAGCCTAAAGATGGGCCTAAGTCCGGCGATCGTTTAGACACCCGCGAAAAGAGAAGGTAAGTAGGGCTTAAAAGGCGGCTAAGACCGCCAAAGTGGGACGGCTTAAAAAAGCCGCGGTCAATAGAGAGTTTAAAGGGCTGGTGACTATTAGTCACCGGCCCTAACTGTTTTTAGGGGTAATATTACCCACCTGGCCCAGAAATGAGCCGCCAGCCTAAGAATAAGGCTATTAGGTTAAGGGTCATTGACCAATCCGGCCCAAATATCCCACGGCGTTTGGCCGCGGATTAGTTCGGTCAAGGTCGAACCATATAGATGTGGTCTGGGCCGACTTAACTGACTAGTCTTTATAGTTCAGGCCGGGCCGATCTCTGACCGGAAAGCCCCTGACCGGAAAGCTCCTATCCAGCCAACTATTGGCCGGAAAGCTTAAGGCCGGGCCAGCTAATGGGCCAGGGCCAAAACGTCTTCAAGCCGTTCAAATTGGCTTAAAAACAGGCTTCGGGGAGCTTTAGAGGGTATTTTCTCCGCTTCCCGCTAGGCGGTGAGTAAAAATAGCCAGAAAGACTACTTAGCCTGAGTAAAAAATAATCGTTTATGACCTTCTTACCCGGTTAAGCCAGAACACAAAAAAGCTTAACATAAATTTTACCTGTAAAATTAGCTACTTAGCGGCTGGAGATCGGGAAAAACTGGAGTTGGCCCTAATCTTGCTCAGATACAAAACGTCAAAATTAACTTTGATTTTCAAACTTAAGATTTTTGAATCTAGTTTATTAATTTAGCTAAAGGCCATAAAGTTTAATTTCAGCCTTTAAAAGGGAGTTACCTAATGAAAAAATTTACGCTATCTCTTCTGTTAGTTCCGTTGGCGGCTTTGGTCGCCCTGGCGATCGCCAACCCAGCCCAGGCGAGCGCGGTTAACGGCTCCCAGGCCTCTTTAGCTAGCCTTGGGGACCAGCTGGTCTTCGCCGCGACCTTTAGCGATGGCTCGGTCCAGACCATCGCTGACCGCCGCCATGATCGGGATCGCCATGACCGCTATGACGACCGCCATGACCGGGATCGTAATGACCGTTTTGATGGGCGCCATGACCGCGATGGCCACAAAGGTAAGAAAAACGCTCGTAAAGACAATCGTCGGGGTGGCAAAGACCATAATAACTACCGTCACGATAACCGCCGGAATGACCATAAGTCTGGCCACCGGGATAACGACCGTCGCGACCATCGTTGGGACAATGACCGCTGGGATAATGACCGGAATGATCACCGTCGGGACAATGATCATCGGGACCATGACCGTCGGGACAATCACCGCTAAGATCGGGAGCGTCGCGGCCCTAATCGGCGGGGCGACCGGTAATGAGCTTATGGCGAGACCGGCGCCCTCCAACTAACTGGCCTTAAACATCTTTCAAGAAAGATATTTTCTACCAATAATTCGTGGGTTTTGGGCCGGGAGAAAGGGCGCCCGCTCAGACCTTCGAAGGCGCCCCGGCCGACCCTACCTAGAGGGATCGGCCGGAGGCGCTTCCTCTTTAGCCGCCGCTTGGGGCCTAACCAAGCCAAAAAAGCCCCCTTAAACCGCCTCCGCCGTCCTTTGACCCTTTAACCTAATCTAAGCCCGCCTCCACCATCTGAGAAAGTCTTAGCCCTACTGTTGGGCCTTAAAGCTTAGGGGGTTGGCCTTAACCCTGGGGGCCAAGACTTACCAGAGCCGAACTTAAATTTTCCTGAATGGCCTTAACATTTTCTTTCGAGCTTAAAACCAGAACAGTCCTGGCTCATTACGCCATTTTAGGTCGCTCGCGGGAAAACGTTAAGAAAAGTTAAACCTTAAAGGGCGCGGCGGCTAAAGGGGTTGAGGAGTTTTGGGTAAAAAAGGCCAAAATAAACCTGGTAAATGGTTAAAAAATAGGCTACCATTTGTTCTTTTTAGCCACCAGGCCAATCTAAAACAGAGCGGAACTTTGGTTTGGCCTTGATAATTAGCCAGTTTATTTTATTTTTACGCAAAATATAGTTTTGGCCTTAGTTTTGCTAAGACAAATAGCGTAACAATGTTTTTTCTTTTTAGGCTTAAAATTTTTAAATTATACTTTTATTAATCAAATGGATGAAAGTACCCGAACTATGCGAGCTATGATCAATGATTGTTTCGATGCGCTTGGCGAAATAGACTTCGAATCGTCTTATGACGATATCAATAGTTTATGGAAAGAGATTGAAGAAAAAAATATAAAATGTTATAACAAACTATGTTCTGGCTTTTTTGAAATCATTGATATCAGAAAGTTTCGTTTAGGGTTCGCTCTGACATTAAAATGCAGTCGCTGTCATGACATAATTGATTTAGTTCCTGTGGTAGACAATAATTGTTATTTTTACGGTGATGAATCGTATTATATCAACTAGTTGGTGGGTTTAATATCCCATAAGACCCTCAACAAGATAAGCGCCAGGCAAGCGCCAGGCAAGTTGGGGGATTAAGGGTTTGACTCCGGCTAGTCGCTTTAATCTGATCTTCGGGCGGGTAAAAATGGGCGGTGGAGTGGCTCAATTGACTAGAAAAGTGGCGCCCATTTATTCCTTTGACTTAATCGCTAGTCTTTTATGAAACTATCCCCGACAGTTTCATTGGGGGGGTGGGCCGACCCCAACCCATGTGGAGTTTAGATGGAGGCGATGCCCTTTCATGTTCATGTGTTCGTGAAAACATCCCCTTCCGTCAGTCCGGCTGACACGGTTCGTTCCCTTACAGGATATACATCGAGACGCTGGCGGCGGTTGTTCCCAGCCTTTTGAAGATACCGCTCCTTGTGGACCCGTTCCTATTTCCGCGAGAGCGTAGGACATATTTCGGAAGAAACCATCCGGCGATATATAGAGACTCAGAAATCGCGATGAGAACATATAAATTCAAACTTTACTACTCGAAAAGGAACAGGCGGCGACTTGGGAGTTCTGTCGACCTGGCCGGTGTCATCTGGAATCATTGTATAGCCCTTCACAGACGCTATTACTGCCTCTTCGGAAAACATCTTGACGTCAACGCGCTCAAGAAGCACATCACGAAACTTAAAAGGCTAGGAAAACACGCTTCCTGGAACGAACTCGGCTCGCAGGCGATCCAGGACATACCC
>JAISRZ010000153.1 GCA_031273455.1 Deltaproteobacteria bacterium
TTTTCTTGGCCAGACCAGAAAAAAACTTTAACCTTAGTCATGATCGCGGCTAAATCTTTTCTAAACATAGAAGAGCTTACCGCCATTGTAGGGGAGGATGTGATGAACCAATTCGCGGACGACTTATTCGGCGAATTGATTTCCGCCAGGGTAGAGGCGGCCAAAAATGCCGTAAAAGCCTGGGCTGAGGAGGTCATAAAAGCCGAAAAAGTTAAAGCTGAGGCCGAAAAAGCCGAATTTGAGAAGGCCCTAAGAGCCGAAAAAGCCAAAGCTGAGGCTGAAAAAGCCAAAGCTGAGGCCGAAAAAGCCGAATTTGAGAAGGCCCTAAGAGCCGAAAAAGCCAAAGCTGAGGCCGAAAAAGCCAAAGCTGATGAGGCCATAAAAGCCATGGCTGACAAGATAAAGGCCATTTTAAATAGTCTACCAAAAGGACAAGGATAAATACCTAATTGGTAAATTAATCCCCCTTCATTTTTTAATCATAAAAAAAGACTGACTTTTCGTTTATTTTTCAGTGATAGAGCGTCAAACGAACGCCAGGCCCCTAAAAAGACCGGTTCAACCTATCCCAATCCACCTGGACCGCCTCAACCTTAACGTGATGGCTGGAGAATAAACGCCTAAACGCCTAAGCGCGTGGCCACATTCAAGCTATCGAAGTTTATAAGCCTAAGGGTAAAATCTTAGGCTTCAGATTAGCGCCAAGGCCTAAGTAGAGTGTCTTCTAAAGGCTGGAATTTGGCTAGGCTCTTAAAAATAAGAGCTTACCGCCTTTGTAGGGGAGGATGTGATGAACCAATACGCGCAAGACTTATTAGGCGATTATTATTCCGCCAAGTTAGAGGCGGTCAGAAGAGAGGAGCAAGCCAAGGCTGATGAGGCCATAAGCGCCGAAAAAGCCAAATTTGAGGAGGCCTTAAATGCCTTAAACGCCTTAAAAGCCGCATTTGAGGCCGAAAAAACCAGGGCTGATAAGTTAAAGTCCATTATAAGCGGTTTTTAAATAGTCTACCTAAAGGACAAGGATAAATACCTAATTGGTAAATTAATCACCTCTTTATTTTTTAATCATAAAAAATAACTGACTTTTCGCTTATTTTTTAGTAATAGAGCGTCAAGCGCGCGTAGGGCCTCTAAAAAACCGGTTCAACCCATCCCAATTCACCTGGACCTCCATCAACCTTAGCGCGATGGCTGGAGAATAAACGCCTAAGCGCGCGGCCCCCATTCAAGCTATCGAAGTTTATAAGCCTAAGGTGAAAATCTTAGGCTTCAGATTAGCGCCAAGGCCTAAGCCTAGAGTGTCTTCCGCCTAAAGGCTAGAATTTGCCCAGGCTCGTCACAACGAAAAGACGAAAATATGTTTTTTTTGGCTATTAGGTTCAAAAAGCGCTATGATAGCCGTCAATCGGCCTTAATGACGGCCAAGAATCCAAGCTTCCATAAACTTAAAATATATTCTTTAAATAAGCGTTCTAATATTTATCATTAGTGGATTAAAGCTAATTGCGCTAACTTAAGTCTAACCTAAGATAAACTTTATAGTTTAATAAACTAAGAAAGGAACCATCCAGTGGTTACCCCTAAGCCGGACGAACTAAAGGCGGCTTTGGCCGTGGCCCAAAAAGCCGCTCTCTTGGGGGCCAAAGCCATCGCGTTGGGTTATTGGGATCGGGATCTAACGGTGCGCCACAAAGGTCCCATTGATCTGGTCACCCAATATGACCTGGAGTCGGAACGGGTTATCCGGGCCAATATTCAAAAGGCTTTTCCCGAGCATGAGTTTTTAGCCGAGGAAGAGGGCTTAACCGCTAAAGAAGCCCTTGGCCCCAAGTGGTACGTGGACCCTTTGGACGGGACCACCAACTATGTCCACCAAAACCCCTTTTTCGCCGTGTCCATCGCTTTAGCCGTCCCTAACCCAAGTGGTCTAATGGAACCGGTGGTCGGGGTGATTCACGCCCCCATCTTAAGGGAAGTTTTTTGGGCCGCCAAAGGTTTAGGGGCTTTTCGCCAAACTTTAGGCGATGATTACGCGCCTTTAGCCACTAGCCCAGTTATCCCTTTAACCGTCAGCCCGGCTTCGACTTTGGTTGAGGCTTTGGTCAACACGGGTTTTCCCTATGACGTCCACCAAAGGGTCCAAGAAATCGTTAGCCCCTTCGCCCGGATTTTGGGCCAAGTCCAAGCCGTGCGGCGCGGCGGGGCGGCTTCGCTGGATCTAGCCTTTGTGGCCGCCGGTCGCTCGGAAGGGTACTTTGAGACCGGCTTAAAACCCTGGGACGTGGCCGCCGGGGTTATTATAGTCCAAGAAGCCGGCGGGGCCATTAGCGACTACGCTGGGGAAACTTACCAACTGGAAAAGAGCCGGGATATCTTGGCCTCCAACTCTCGTCTCCACTCAAAGCTAGTGGATATTTTAAATGACCTTACTTACTAAACTAGCGCCTTACGCCAGTAAATATGTCGGATAAAGGTGCCTAAATTTTACTCGCGCGTTGGCGGTCTTAAACCGCTACGAGAGCTTCTAAATGTGGTTGTCGCGAACTGTTGCTCCCAAGCCTTGACTTCGCTTTTCATGATAACCATGTCAGGTATTTCCAGTCCAAACATTGAGTAATAAGAGCGCTGAGCTCAATTCCGGCCATATTTAACTAACTTCCGCGCTTTAAAGTAAAATGGATTTCAAGCTTTTTGGCCAGCCGTAAAGTTTCTTCAACGGGAAAACCCTCGTAAAATGAGGCGATGTCTTGAGTGTTGAGGTTGTCCACCACCAGCCGCGCTCTAGTCGCCGCCGGATAGAGCCTAATTTAAAGGTCTTTGATTAAGTGAGCCCAATCATCTCTGATCTTTCTTTCGGTAAACCTATGGTTATAGAAGCTCTTCAGGCCGATTATTACACCGCTCCTAATGGAAACCACAACAAAAAAATATAATATATGATTATTAAAGATTTGTTTAACAATAATTGCTTTAATTTATCTTCGGATTACAGAGTCGGCGTGGCCACGTTCAAACAAACCAAACCAATGTTACGTTTAGGCGTAATTTCTGGTTTTAAGTGGCTCTGGACCACCAAACAACCAGGCTCTATCTTTATGGCCTTTCCGGCGAAAAATTTGTTTTTGTATACTTTATCGTGACCGGGTCTACGCTTTAAAAAGGTCAGTAAAGCCCAAAAAATTGAGGGAAGCCTTAATTTTCTTGGCTTATCTTTAGGCGTCGCGACCCCAGCGAGAGAGAAATTTCGCGATCTAATCTCACTTCCCAACCGAAGTTTTTCTCCAAGATTAAGGCCATTATCTACCATTTTCTGGAATAGACCCTTGGAATTAAGATACTTCAGGGGATATTTGCCGTTTCGACACCGAGATAGGAGAATAGGAGAAGAACAATTTGACAAATCAGTTACTGGGCGCTAAATTACAAAGAAGCTTTTTTTTTGCGAACTTGTTTTTTTTTATTTCCACCTAAAAAGTGTGATTTACTGCCTTATTGGAGCTTTAAGTGAGACAAAATCTTGATATAAATCAGAATAACATGCTTCAGGAGAGGATACGTAACTTTTTCTCAGATGAAAAAATGTTTGGTCCATATTATATCCAGATTGGCACGATTCTTGCTCTCTCTCTCTCTCTCTCTCATTTCTTCTTTCATTACTTCTTTTAGATAAAAATCTAAATTTATATATAACTATAACATTAATATTAGCCAGGCGCCGGGCTTTATGGGGGCCTGGCTTTTTTGCGCCTTCTAACTGGTTTAACCCCGGCCACGCCTTAGAACCCTCACGACGCGCTCACTATCGCCCTTGGAAGACGCGGAATTGTTCTCGCCACGGTCTTATCGCCTATCTGGCTGGGGCTAACTAAGCCGCTTATGAAGATCGCCGCGATCGGTGGGGCTTAAGCGCGGTTTGTTTAGTGGAGCGAGTTAAAAGAACTATAGGAGTTTAAAAGGCCAGCTAACGATTGGTTAGGTTTTTAGGGTAGGCGGTCTCGGTTTAGCGGAAATGCGTTTTTCCGCGTTAGGTGGGTCTCAAGATGCTTTATTTTTCTGAAAATTGTTTTCAGATAGGGAGGGCTTCATCGTGACTTAGTTAGCTAAAATTAGATCAAAAATTTTGTAAGGATCTAACCTGGTGGTAATGATCGCGAAAAGGCTAGCCGCTCTTCGCTATGGTCGCCCCACCTTGGGAAGCCTAGTTTAAAAATTAGTTATAACAAATATTTTTCATGAGGTTCTGTCCAATGAAATCCAGTCGTCAATCAAGCGTTTCTAAAACCGGGGATATCGCCGCGAGTTTAGAAAAACAGGTCTACCGTGTATCGTTCAGGCTGTGGGGTCTAGTCCTAGCCCTTTCGCTCCTTTGCCCCGCCTTGGCCCCCTCCCAGGTCTTGGCCGCTCCCGCTTACAACGCTTATGAAGCGAATTTACTCAAATCCTTCGATACCCCCTCAAACGATCCCTCTAACAATCTAAACTGGGATACCTCTCCGGTCTATGACAATAATTACAATAATTGGACTGGCGTTACTTGGGTTAACGCCGGGAGTGACGATTACCGGGTACAAGAAATTCTTATTTCTTCCAAGGGACTGTCAGGAACGCTTGACCTCAATTCACTAATATCGCTGACGCGCCTGAATGTTGATAATAACGCTCTAACCGCCTTGGATGTCACCCACAACACCGCCCTGGAGTACCTGTATGTAGGGTATAACGCTCTAACCACCTTGGATGTCACGCATAACACCGCCCTGGTGTCCCTGGATGTTTATAGTAACGCTCTAACCGCCTTGGATGTCTCTAATAACGCGGCTCTGGAGTTCCTTGATGTTAGTTACAACCAGATAACTGATCTTGATTTAACTTATAATAAATTATTATATTATTTAATTATTAGTGGTGATATACGTATTACATCAATGGAAGTCAATATATTAGAAAAATTTGATTATGGAAAAGCAATTTTAAATAATAATTCAGTAGTAAAATCATGGGCTAATATTTATCAAGGTGGTCTAATCGTAGGTGAGACTGCGGCTAAAAGTGGCGTGACATTGAATGGCAATGTTTTGGTAACTAATAATTATAATAATTATCTTAACATTGAGCCTTGGCTGGGAGGGCATGGAAAAATAATAGGCGAGGCGGAAATCGGCTCGTCAGAGATGAGAGGCGCCCTTTCCCCCGGCAATTCCAACATAGGGACTTTAACTATAGACGGCAATTTATCTTTCGCCTCCAAAGGATACTATGATGTCGAGATTAATAAAGATTATTCCGATAAAGCGGTCGTGACCGGAACCGCCACTCTAGATGGAATATTACGTCTTTTTTCCCTGGAAGGCTCTTTGGCTAATTACGTGGATAAAGCTAAAGAATGGCTAATTTTAGACTCTCAAATTTTAGTGGGAGAATTTAAGAGCATTACTTCTGATTTTGATTTCTTAGGTCCTAAACTGCGATATGACACTAATTTAGCTAATGTATATCTTTCTTTTGATAATATTATTAGTAAAAATAGAAATACTATACCACAAATAAGTGATAATAAAATTGTAACATTAAATTTTACATTTCTTGAAGAAGGTGATATACATTATAGTGTTGCTAATAAAATTTCATATAGACCTTTAGCGCTTAATGAAGTGAATTCTGTAATGAAAGCTGGAAAATATTGGGCAAATATGCTTTCAAATTACAAAACTAAACGTGATGATTTATATTTTGACGTTTATACTGTAAATGAAGAAAACGCTTTCGCTGGGTCAAATAGTTGGAGCGCTGCTGATGAGAGTTTTAATAATACAGTATACGCGTTTATGGACGCTAAAGAGCTTGGCCCTTTACCATCTATTTCCCCAAATTGCGAGGAATTTTCCTTAAGTTGCGCGTCTAGCCATGGACGAATAGGTATAGGCTTTTCCTCAGAGCATTGGACATATGACGTGAATAGAAACCAAAATGTAATGCCGTGGAATCTAGAAACTACTATTATCCATGAACTAGGACACGCTTTTGGTATAGTAGGAGACACGCCAGCTGGCGTTAATGGGAGCGCTCAAAATGGATTTGGGCCTTCGAAATATGAAGCTCTATTACAAGATCCTGACGCTCCACCAATAGTGAAAAGCGTTAGTTATAAATATTATTACAGTGATTTTTATAATTTAGATCCTACAACAAGAAATTTTACAGACTGGAGAGCTAATAATGCTTCAGAGCATAGTCAAGCCGTTCAATATATTTTTAATCTTTATAAAAATATTAATATAAATGGTGATAAATATGATATTGATGCAATAGAATATGGTGATACAATTGTCGCAACTGCTGTGCGATATATAAACGTAAATAATGGCACAAAAATCCAAGTAGGCTTTGATTCACGATATTTTCCCGCTGAATTAAGGCCTCATGATGATCCGTTATGGATACCAGCCATAACGGCCACCTACAATCCCGCTGATTTTGATGGCTATTTTCATGGAAAGACCGCCGTTACAGTCTATAACGATGGAAACTACGATCCTAATCGGGCTGTACCTATGGAAGACGAGGCGCATGAGCAAGTTGAAAGCCATTTTGGTCTGCGCAACACTCTTATGACTCACCGGAATTTTAGAAATTACGCGAGTTTAATCGAAGTTGAGTTGGCCGCCTTTGTTGACTTAGGTCTACCAGTGGATTTAAAACAGTATTTTGGTCGATCAGTTTATACATCGGATAATTCATCAGATAAATCAATTATAGATAATCATTCATATTTATTGCCTGATAATAAATATTCTATAGGCATTCATTTATATGGCGATAATAATCATTTTACTCAACGCGGTAATATTAGAGTAAATGGAGACGCGTCTGTTGGTATTAGATCTGATGGGTATTTAAATACAATTAATATAGCCCCTAACTCAACTATTTCGGCTAATGGAGCCCAAGGGACCGGCCTTCTAGTCGCTTATGGTCATGACACCAACGTTAATCATCAGGGTCATATTGAAGCCACTGGACAAGGCGGCGTGGCCGCGTTTTTTGATATTGGCGTAAATATGGTGGATGAAAATTATACGGATGACGGTTATGGGGATTACGCGCAGTATTCATATTATAAGGTCCCTTGGTATTGGGGGGATGGAAGTTATAAGCAAGAGTTCACCCAGGCGAGTAAGTATCTTGATGGGGCCTTGGTTAATCAATTTAACGTTAAAGGATATTTAGAAGGTAATTTAGCGGCTATATATATTGGTGGTAACTCTCATGTCAATGAAATTAATATAATTGGTAACTCAGCGGAGATACGAGGGCCAATAATTAATGATTATTACTATAAAAGTGATGGTAGATCTACTAAATTAACTTTTGGTAAAGCGTACGCAGTCAATAATCATACTAATAATATTTCTATAAATAACTCAGAGCCAGATCCTAGTTTTAGGTTCATAATTAAAAACGATATTTTAGGTTATGGGGCTGAGGTTAAGGATGGTTATAAAGGGAGATACAGCGGTCGAGGGTTGTTTGACGTGGAGTTGCATGGGGGCAAAACCACTCTTATGTATGACGCGACCATTAACGTCAATAGTTTCACCATGGAGTCTGGGGCCACTCTTCTGACCACGGCTGATTTTGGTCATGGCCTTTATCCAACGATTACGGCCAACGATTTTAATCTTAAAAAAGGTAGTATCGTTGATTTAGATCAAACATTTCTTTTTGGTGGTACTCTCGTTTATAATTCTAAACACAATGTCCTAAAATTGGTAAATCCTGAAGGTAAATATAATTTACTTAATTTCGCTAATAAAAGCGAGACTTGGGCAGAGTTTCAGACTGTTTCAGTTAAAAATATCGCGGTTGGGGCTTTTGACTATTTAGCTGACTTATATTGGGATGATGATAAAACCACTTTGATCATGCAAATTGTCAGCCCGCCTGAAGTGAGCGAGGAGCGGAGTGGGATTCAGTCCACGGAATCGGCTAGTCAGATGACCGTGAATACCACGACTAACTCCCAGAATAGCGTGTTTGAGCATATTTCCGAAACTTCCACCGCCAGGAGAAGGAAGCGATCCGCCCCATCCAGTGGCGAAAACGACCAAGCTTGGGCTCTTTGGCTGGCTCCTTGGTATAGCTACGACCACCATGACTCTCAATACGGCTCGGAAGGCTTTTCCGTCAAGTCTTATGGTCTAACCTTAGGTCTTGACCATACTTTTCAGGATGGCTCGCCGTTAATCGGCCTGGCTTTAAGCTTTGGGCGGCCAGAAGCCAAAAGCCGCTTCATTAATAACAAAGGCAAGGCCTTTTCGGTTTCTGGCTATTTTAGCTCCGCCTTACCATATGAGTTCGACGTCAGCGCCATAGTGACCTATAGCTTCTTTGATTTTGACCAGACGCGTTGGAGCGATGGCGTTGACTACACCGCTGATTATGACAGTAAAGCCGTGGCCGTCACCTTAGAGCTTGGGCGCTCCTTCGACCTCAGCGAGACCTGGACCTTACGTCCTTATGGCCAGGTTAGTTACAACCACTCGGATGTTGACGCTTACTCTGAATCCGGTCGTGGTCCCCAGGCCCAAGTCATCGCTGGGAATGAAACAGATCTGTGGCGGACGGAATTAGGGACCAGCGTTATCTGGAATCACAGCGATCGTTTGACTATGGTTGGTAAGATAGGTTGGGGGCGTAACTTTAAGAAGAAGAATGAGCACACTGGGTATTTCTCTGGAGATCAACCCAATCCCTCTTATTTTAAGATCGAAACCAGTCCTTTTGACAAAAACAATGTGGCTTATGGGCTTAACGCGATTATCGCCGTCAATGACTCAGTGGATATAAAGTTGACCTACGATGGCGCGGCTAGTCGGCATAATACCAGTCACGCTGGGGCCATAACGGCGGTTTATAACTTCTAACCCGGTCCACCTAGCGCCTGTATCAGCTAATTTGACTGATACAGGCGCCTTAATTACACTCGCGCGTTGGCGGTCTTAAACCGCCACAAGATCTTAGAAGTCAACCAAGTTAAGCTCAACAGCTTTTTTGGGCTAAAAGCCCTACCGTCCACCTGTCTCTGCCCTTAGGCGCATCTAAACTGGAAGCGGGCCAAGCTAATTAGCCTGGCTAAAAAGGCGCCGTTAAGCTTGATGTCCCAACATCAGGTCATGGGTTTACGCTTCAAAACCGCGTCCAACCCTTCGAACCGCTTTTTTAGCCTCTCAATGGTCCGCCCAGACAACCCCAAGGCCAAACTGATATCTTCCGTGGGCCAGTGGTTACTCGGGCCAAGAAGCGTTGCCCAGCGACAGTGCCCTGGCCAACAAAACCGCCCGGCTTACGGCGTTTCCCCTTTTTCGTCCGCACCGTAAGTCGCTCCAGTTCCTTAAATAATAAAGTGACGACATATCTTACCGCCATAGTGGCTCCCGCCTAAAGAGCCACTAATAATATATCGAGTTATCCGACAAAATTCTTGGAACAAGCGCTAGCTATATGGGGCCGAAAAAAACCCCTGTTTCCAGGGGTTATAAAATCGTTGAAGGCCAAACCTTAAAAACCCATGGCCGCCAGTTCCTCGCCCACCAAGATCCGGTCAATGTCCAAAAGAATCTTGACCCCTTTGCCAATTTTCGCCATGCCCAAAATATACTCGGTGTTGAGCTGGGACCCAAAGGCCGGGGCCGCCTCGATCTCATCGGCTTTGATGTTGACCACCTCGGAGACGTAGTCCACCACGATGCCGATGTGGATAAAGCGCTCGGCGTCCAAGGCCACGTCCACCACGATAATGCTGGTGCGCTCGGTGTAGTCCACTTCGCTCATGGAGAACTTTAAGCGCAAGTCCACCACCGGGATGACTTTGCCCCGCAAGTTAATAACCCCTTTGACGAACCCCGGGGTTTGGGGCACCGTCCTAATGGGCATCATGCCAATGATTTCCCGGACCTTAAGAATGCCGATGCCGTACTCTTCGTTAGCCAGGGAAAAGGTGAGAAATTTGCCTTCTTGCCCGGCCGCTCGGCCTTTGGACGGTTCCGGCTGGATTCTGGAGGAACTGGCGTTACTCATGTGATTATCCTAAAGGACTAGAGGTCAGGTTGATTAAGCTTAACCTTATTTAGGTCCAGCCTAGCGGTCTAAAACGTTTTTGGCCCAGAGAACTCCCTCTAAGGCGACCGGAGGCCCCCTTAAAGGCTCGCTCTGACACATTTATTTTATCAGCATCGCTGGAAAAAACCAGAGCGTTTTAATAGCCCAAAAACTTGGGGCCCCATTAGGGCCAAAGGGGTCTCACAAATTGACAAATCTTCCGACCGGGTCAAGTTAAAAATAACCCATCTTTTGGGAAAAAGCCAATCATGGCCCTTAAAAAAGGGCTTTTTTGGCGGTTTATAAGGGTGATGGCCCCTTTAGGCCCTAAAAACCCCCATAAGGGGCTTTTAGCCTTCTTTAGGTTTGTGGCCCCAAACCAGCATAGCCACGTTTAAAGTGTAAATCCGGTAGGTTAGGTCCTTAAACCCAACGTTTTCCATCTCATCGGCGATGACCGCTGGGTGGGGAAAACGGATGACCGAAAGGCCTAAATACTTATAAGCGTCATTGGGGGCTCGAAAGAGCCAACTGGCGATCCACGGGGAGATAGTCTTGGTGTAGAGCCCCACCACCGGCGAGAGGAGTTTACGGGGGTCATAGAAAAGCTCCAAGACCAAAAACCGGCCCCCCGGCTTTAAGAGCCTTAAGACCTGCCGATACAGGGTCTTCCGGTCAGCCACGTTCCTTAGGCCAAAGGAAATGGAGATGGAGTCAAAGGAGTTGTCCTCAAAGGGCGGCTCCAAAACATCGCCCAAGGCCAGCTTCACTGGGATCTTGGCTAGCTTGGCGTCGGCTAAATCCAGCATGGGCCGGGAAAAGTCCAAGCCAGTTAAGGTGGCCTCGGGAAAGGCCTTATGGGCCATGATGAGCTGGTCGCCCGAGCCGGTGGCCAGATCCAGAAAATTCCCCGGCGGATCTAAAACGAGTAAGCGCCGAGCTAAAGCTCGGCGCCAGAAGATATCCTGGCCAAAGCTTAAAAGGTGGTTAAAAAAATCGTACCGCCGGGTGATATTCCCAAACATCTCCCGGATTCTGGCGGGGTTGGGCCTTAGGGAATTATCGCGTTTAATAGCTTGGTCGGCCACTAGTTGGCTCCTCCCTAAAAATTGAATAGGTCCCGGCAAGCCGCGACAGTGGGCCGGGTCATCCAGGCCCCAGCTTTGGCGAGCTCCTCTAGAGAAGCCCCGCCCTGGGCCACGCCTAAGCCCTTTAACCCAGCGGCTTTGGCCGCCAGAATGTCCGAGACCGCGTCGCCTAAGTAGACGGCTTCATCACAACCATTGCCCAGGTGCTTGACCGCGGTCAATAAGATGTCCGGCTCAGGCTTAGGGTTGGGGGCGTCGGTCACCCCCACCACCGTGTCAAAGTGCTTGGCCAGGCCTATTTCGGCCAGATCGAACCAGGGGTTGGCCCGGTTGGTGGCCACGGCTAAAAGGTAGCCGCGCTCTTTGGCTGTGGTTAAAAAGTCCTCCACCCCGGGGTAGACGCTAATCTCGTGGTTTAAGTTGGGGATGATCTCTTGAACGAAATAGTCCATCCACTCGGGCTTGGTTTGGCCCCAGACCGTTTTCCAGAAGTCCTCGGTCGGTAAGCTAATGGCCTTTAAGACCGTTGCCTTCGACACTTCCGGTAACCCAAAGCGTTGGGCCAGGATATTCGCCCCCTTATGGCAAGCGTCCAGGGAGTCAATGAGCGTCATGTCGATGTCAAATATAAGGGTGTTGATCATTTTGAAATAAAACCGCTAACTTAATACCGGAAAAATATATTTGAGCGCGAAAAGCGCGTGGAACGGTCGCGATTGAGAGATAATAAGACCTGGGCTCAATAGGCTAGATGGGCCATTGATTTTAGCGATCCGCCAGCCCGCGAGGGAATATTCGGCCCAAAGACAATGGCCAAAGGTTACCACATTTCTTAAAATGTTTCAAGAGAGGGAAAACCGTGTATGGTAAAATATAACGCAAAGTAAATTTTATAAGTTACAATAAGCGGATTTAGTTATATACATTTAGCGATAAAGATTAAAACGGAGCGAATATTTTCCAATATTTTTGGGTAAAAGATTAACCTTAGCTGATTAAACCCGCCTTAAAGATGGTTAAATCCCCTTGGCCCCCTCTAAAGTCAAAACCCGCCTTTAACCCCACCATATCTTGGAACAATCCGCCCTAAGGGCGGAGCGTGACCTCGGCCTTAAAAGGGCCTCTCGCCGCCTTGAGGTTAGCTAAAGGGTTTGTTGTCGCCCTCCGGGGCCAAAGGTCCGTTGGGGCCAGATTTAGGGGCCTTTAGGGGGACCGTCTGGGTTAGGGCGTATCTAGCCGAAAGGCTCTAGCTCCCCAGAACGGTTCCGGTTCAATGAACCGCGTCTTCAGGGTCAAAGGAGGACCAAGGCCATTAGCTGGGTAAAAAGCCTCCAAAAGCGCCCCTTAGGTTACGCGATTGACTAATCGCGAATGAGGCGTTTTAAGAAATTAGCCCAGAAAATCCCTTTACTTATCCTAAAACAGGGGTATAATCGGGATTATTAGCCGCGTATTTAATCGCGGTCAGCGAATAATATGGCCATAATTCTTTGGGGGCGACCCGAATTACTCTGGCCCCGAGCTAAGGGTAACGGTTTCCGCGGGGTAACTAAACTTGGGTACCTGTTGATTAGTTAATTTAAGGCGATTTGATAAAGTTATATAGTCTAACAAAACAAAAAACGCATAATATATAGTTAAAAACTAGTTAATCATTCTTCTGGCCCACCTAACCTTAACTTTTCTGGACAACCCGCCTGAAGTAGTGACTGGAGTAGTCAAATTGATCAGCAAGCTAAAAGAGATCGCCCTAACCTACCATAACGCCCGCGAGCAGATTGTCACCGAGGAAGCCACTAAAACGGCTCTGATTATGCCTTTTTTCGCGGCTTTGGGCTTTAACGTCTTTAACCCCTTGGAAGTGGTCCCGGAGATCATCGCCGACATTGGAGACAAAAAGGGCGAGAAAATCGACTACGCCTTAAAGTCGGGCGAGGAGTTTTTGATGCTGGTGGAGTGCAAAAAGTGCGCGGCCACTTTGGACGAAAAGAACGTCTCCCAGCTCTTTCGGTACTTTGGGGCTTTACGGACCAAACTGAACACCCGGATCGCCATCTTGACCAATGGCTTAGAGTACCAGTTCTTCTCGGACATGGACAACGACAACGTCTTAGACCAAATCCCCTTCTTCACCCTGGACATCCTGGACCTTGACGACCAAAAGGTGGCTGAGCTCCAGCAGTTCGCCAAAAGCGTCTTTAACGTGGAGTCCATTTTGGCCAAGGCCGGGGAGTATAAAAGGCGGGCCGGGGTGGCCAAGCTCTTGGAGTCCTACATGACCAACCCCTCGGAAGCCTTTGTTAACTGCGTCTTAACCGACATCTTCCCGGGCCGGCGGACCCAGCAAATCGTCTCGACCTACTCCGGGGTCATCAAGGACGCCTTTAACCAGCTCATCCGGGATCGGGTCAATGGGGTTCTTAAAAGGGCCATTAACCAAAACGTCTCTAGCGGGGAGATCCTCGCGGAAACGCCGGTTAAAGGCGGCCCCAGCGAGCTGGAAGGCGAGGAGGGCGTTATCACCACGCCCGAGGAGATTGAGGCCCACGCCATCGTTAAATCCATTGTCCGGGCCATTGTCCCCATTGAAAGGATCCTTTTGCGGGATTCCAAGGGGTCTTGCTCCATTGTTTTAGATAACTTCAGAAAACCCTTAATCAAGCTGTTTTTTAACGATGTGTCCAAGAAAAAGGTGGTCTTTTTTAACGATAAGGAATCGAAAACGGTTAACAAAATCCCCGTTGAAAACGTTTTCGATATCTACAACCACTCGGACGTTATTTTGGAGACTTTAAACAACTATCTGAACGCGCCCCCCAAAGCCCCCAAGGAAGAGAAAGAGGCTAAGGTCGAGGCCGTTAGCGAAGAGACCCCGGAAGAATAGCTCTAGAAGAATAGACGCTTGATTGGGGCGGGGCGAGTTTTAACGGCGGCTTGGGGCGATAAACCTTAAACCGCCGTTCTCTTTTCCAAAAAACTTAGGTTACCGGATGACCACGGCCACCGCGTTGGGGAGGACGGTGATGGGGGCTTGCGGATCGCCCACCAGCTCATCGGCTAAAGTTAAGGCCTCGCTTAAACTAGCCGCTTTCCGCATCCCTAGGGTTAAAACGTCTTGGGCCTCGGCTTTAGTGACCATAATCACCCGGCGGCGCCTTAAGATGGAGGCGGTCAGTTGGGTCACCCATTGGTCGGGGATAGCGCTGTCCCGGCCCCGGCTTTCGATCTCGGTCAATAGAGAGTCTAAGGAGGCGGCCTTTTGGAAGCTATCTAGAAAGGCTTGGGACCCATGGCCATCGCGGCACTCGTTGACCGCGATAATGACCCCGTTATCTTGGCAGGTCAGATCGGCCTGCATGATGGATTTAGTGGATTGGTAGATGTTTTGGTCCAAAGGGTAGCCGCCATTGGAAGTGATGACAATGGGGGCTAAGGCCGCTTTCACGGCGGATTTGGCTAAGACGCGCTCTCGGCCCTTTTGATGGGCCATTTCCACGTCCCCGGCGAAGGCCTGGTCCACCTTTTTCCTTGGGGTTAAGGTGACGTTTAAGATAAAGGCCAAACCAGCTTTCCGGGCCGCGAAGAGCATGTCCGCGTGGATGGGGTTCCCCGCCACCGAGCCAGGCCGAGCTTTAGGGTGAACCGTGAACTCGGCGTTATGGCTGGCTAAAACCGTGCCAAAGGCGGCCACCCCGGGTAAAACGCTTTTCGGCCCGCCGCTAAACCCGGCGAACTGATGGGGCTCAATAAACCCCTCGGCCACTAAAAGATCAGCTTCCACGGCGGTTTTGTTTAAACGAAACTCCCCGCCCGAGGGTAAGCGGCCTAAAGAAACTAAGTTGTTGTCGTCATGAGGGTCGTGGTTAATAATGTTTTCTTTTTTAACCACCGCCGCCCCAAACCGCTGGATCATTTCCTCTTCGGTCATGGCCCGGTGGCAACCCACGCCCACGATGACGGTGATCTGAGCCTTGGGGGAGCCTTTCCGGATTTCGGCCAGTAACAGCGGCAGGGTCAAATGGCTGGGTAAAGGCCGGGTATGGTCCGAGGTTAAGATAACCACGTTTTTCCGGCCTTTCGCTAGGTCTTTTAAGGGCGCGGTTCCAAGGGGTTCGTCTAAAGCCTTTTGGATAACCCCGAGCTCGTCCACCGCCCCCGAATCCTCGGCGTGGTCCGGGGCTAAGACCGTCACCGCCCTTTGGGGGTCAACCTCTAAGGTCAAAGACCCCTGGCCGTAAGGGATGGTTAGGTTAGCCGTCATGAGCCTAAGCCCTTAATGGAGGGAGCCCCATACTCCGCGGCTAACTTGTTGAGGTAGTTTTGGGTGGCCTCGTCCAAAAAGACGCCGTCTTTTAAGGCTTTTTCCCGAGCCTCAGCCTCTTTTTCCCCGTGGATATAGATGCGGTCATGGCCTTCGGCCTTCCCGCTTTCCCGGATGGCCCTTAAGATCTCGGCCACATGGTCTTTAATGGCCGAAGGATCGCCAAAGAGATCCAAGCGGGTGGCCGAGAAGAAGTGGGTGATCTCCCCGTTCCCGCCCTTGGGGAAGGTGTTTAAGCTACTGGCCCCTAAAGACAACCCCGAGCTTAAAAGCTCCACCAATAAGGCTAGCCCAAACCCCTTGTGACCGCCCGACTCCTCGCCCTCGCCGCCGATATACAAGTGCCCGCCAAAGTTGGTCTGGTAAAAGGTCTTCTCAAAGGCCGTGGCGTCGGTCACGACTTTACCCCTCTCATCGACCACCCAACCGTGGGGCATGGGCTTATGGCGGCGGTCGTAAAGCTCGACTTTCCCGTGGGTGACCGTGGTCGTGGCCATGTCCAATAAAAAGATCTGGCCATTCCCTTGGGGGATGGCCACGGCGATGGGGTTAGTGCCTAAGATCCTTAAGTTCCCAAAAGTGGGGACGCCCGCGATATAAGTGTTGGTGAAAGCCATGCCAATCATATCTTCTTGGGCGATGATCTCGGCCCAATAGCCAGCGATGCCGTAGTGGTTGGAGTTGCGGACGGCGGCCTGGCAGACGCCCACGGTTTTGGCCTTTAAAATGGCCTTTCTAACCGTGAAATCGGCCACGTAACAGCCCACCCCGGCTAAACCGTCCACCACCAAGGAGCAGGGCGTCTCATGGACGATCTTGGGGATTGAGCCGGGTTTAGCGTGCCCTTGGTCCAGGTTGGCCCGGTAAAAGGCCAAACGCGAGACCCCGTGGGACGGGATGCCCCGGGCGTCGGCCTCCACCAAGACCTTGGCCGTTATCTGGGCCTCAGTGGCCGTGTAGCCATAACCCCTTTCCAAAAGGGTGGCCGTAAGATTGAGTAAATCCGTGTAATCAACGTGGTCAGTCATGAAGAGCCCCAAATATCAATTAAAGGCGGCCTTATAGGCGACTAGGGATGAGTCGCCCCAAAGCCCCGCCCATAGCCAGAAAATAGCCTTAGCCCCCAAAAAACTACCGAACCGATAGCTAGGCCGGTCCTATTTTATCGGACCGGCCTAGTAAATAAAACCCGTAAGGCCATAAGCTTGGGGTTTAACTCGCTTCCTTAGCCAGCTTGGCCTCGGCCTCTCGCTCCGGGGTCTGATCAAAGATGCCGCCCGCCGGGGTTTTGGCCAAAATAGCGAAGCCAATGAGGAGTAAGCCGCAGACTAGCCACTCGGCGTAGATGAGGGCCGGTAAAATCCTTAGGGACGGGAAGAAGGTCCACAGGAGCCAGAGGACCAAAGAGGCCAAGATAATCCAGAACCCCGCGGCTTTCTTCATGAGCTTAGGCAGATAGACGCTCACCAAGACGATGATGGTGAAAGAGGTGGTTAAAGCCAAGGCCGTGACAATGGTGTTTAGGATGCCCTCCACGGTTAAGGCTAGAGCGAAGGAGAGGAGACTGACTAATAAGACCACGATTCTTGAGGTCAGCATTTCTCGGGACCCGGTTAAGGGTTTCCGGTAGATCTTCTTGACCACGTCCTCCAAGATGAGGGTGGAGCAACCCATTAAGAGCCCCACGGCGGTGGAGATGTCGGCGGCCCAGAGGGCGGCTAAGAAAATCCCGCCCACCATGGGGGATAGACCAGTGACGAGTTTAGGTAAAGCTAAAGCCGTGTCCGCCCCAGTTAACCCTGGGAATTTGACCGCGGCCATGATCCCAAAAACGGCGCACAAAAACCCAGCGGGGAGGATGATAATTCCGCCCAAAAGGAAGCCGGAGCGGGCCGTTTTCTCGTCTTTGGAGGCGAAACAGATCTGCGAGACCGCTTGGGTGGTGGTGGCCATGGTGATCATAACGGCCACGTAACCGACCACGCGGGGTAAACCTAGACCGGTTATGGGGCTAAACCAATCTTGGGTTGGGGGCAGTTGGGCCGTTAAGGAGCTAAAGCCGTTAAACCCTTTTAAGCTAAAGCTTAAGGCCACGACAATACCCACGTAAATGATAATGACGTTAAAAAGGTTGGTCAGTCCGCTAGCCCAATAACCGCCCAGCAAGGTGATGAGGATAAAGATGACGCAGGAGGCCATCATCCCTTGTTGCAAGGTGAAGACCTCCGGCAATAAAGCGGTCAGGATGGAGCCACCAGCCACGTATTGTAAGGCCGTGATGCTGATCATGACCAGAAGTTGGCAGACCACGCTAATAAAACGGGTGTAAGGCCCAAACATTTGGCCCATGAGCTGGGGGATGGTCTTAATGGTCATCCGCCGGAAATGGCTGGCCATAAAGAGACCCACAAAGATGCCGCCTAAACCCCAGGCCGCGTTGTACCAGCCAGCGGAAAAACCCAAGGTGTACGCGGTTTGAGCCACGCCCACGGTGGAGGCGCCCCCCACCGCTAGCCCCACCAACATGACAATCACTAAGATCGTTGGCAGGTTCCGGCCAGCTAAGAGGTAGTTTAAGGTTCGGTTGGTTGTGCCTCTTTTCACCAAATTAGACGACCACCAGGATATGGCCAAAAGGATCGCCACATAGACGATCAAAATGATCAATTGGGCCTGCACAGTTGTTTCTCCTTGATTCACAATCATTTACAAAAATGAGCCATAGAACCTAAATTAAGTAAAGCGCCCTGGTTTGATCGCTTAAATTAGCGAAGAGGACAATCCTTAAGCTTTGGTCGTCGCCCAGACAAAAAAAGAGAGTAAAAGGTCAATGTCAGGGCCATAAAGCCCCAAATACCTAAAATTCCGAAGCTTACGGCTGAAAACCCTTTTAGATAGCCCTAAAAGCGCCATAAAGGGGCCATAAAGGAACCTTCCCCTAGATTAGGGGTCGATAGCCTTTTTGACGTCTCTTAGGCCGTTTGAAAAAAACTAAGCCCTAACGGCCCAGCCGTTTTTTAAGCGGTTGGTTTATTTCTTGATTCTTAACATATTATTAATAAATTGACTCCAGTCAAGGGAAAAATTATTGACGCGTCTTTTTAAAATTTTATCGTAAAAAAGTCTATTAACTCCACTTTTAACAATTTACACCAATCATATTAGCTGTTTAAGGCGCCGTTATCGGGTGGCCCGCTAAAGGCCGACCACGGAAAACGGCTATTTTCCTTCAGAACTCCCCCCAGATCCCCCCAGACTTAAGGCCCTAAATAGGCTAAAAGGCCAGGTTGTTGAGAGATCCCCAGAGAGATCCCTTTGACGCTTTTAAACGCTTCTCGCCCCGTAGGGCCCTAAAAGCGGCTTAAGACGATCGCCCCCACGAAAAATCAAGCAGTTTGGTGAATCGTTAAACCCGTAGCGTTTACGACTTTAAGCGGATTACTTATAGACGTTAGTTCCCTTAGGGGCCGTCCGCGAAAAACCATCCCGCCTTAAGGTTAAGGCCCGAAAAAAAATAGTCATTAAATAAGCTAAACAGCTTCACCCACATATCTTCAGTCAATAGTTCCCATCTAAAGGCGTCCGTCTTTAAAACTTAAATAAATTACAAAAAAAATTTTCAGGATCTAAATTTAAAAAAATATTCATTCACGCGATTTTTGAGTGTTTTTATATTTTTTATTTGATTCTAGGCTTCTATTTACTTTTTGTATAAAAAAATAGGTTCAATAAAAAATTGATTCAATCTTGACACCGGGGGAAAACCAATTTAAACTGAAGTTGATTCTGAGAATCATTATCATTAATTGACTAATACAAATAGCCTTTATTCGCGTCCCGGTTGAATTTCCTAAGTTTATTCTGTTTTAAAAATTTAATTTTTTGCCGGGTTTTTTGAGGATGAAGATAGGGATTCAAATGGCCTTAAGGGTTTTTTAGCTGGGGCGGCGGAAACCAGCCAGGTCCCAACGGAGACCCTAACGTGGGCCTCATGAAAATAGTGAAAAAATTATAGTTGATTAATAAATAAATTAAATAAAAATTAGTTTAATATAAAAAGCGTTCAATTTTCTATTTTAATATAGTTATAAGTTTTCATAGGCCAATTTGGCGGTTTTTAGCCTAAGGAGAAAATAATGAAAGAGATGAGCGTAATTGATTCGCCAGGTCAACGAATAGCTGCCCAGGTGAAGAGTTTAGTTTTCGGGCTATTAATTATAGCTTTGGCTTTAGTGGGGAGCCCAGTGGTCGCTTGGGCCGAGGCCAATCTCACCATTGACGGTTCGTCAGATTTCGCGAACGATAGTCATTATTTTCTAAACACCACCACGGACGGCAATCCCATAGATCCGGAGGGCGGCTCGTCTGGCATTGTGGTGCCTGGCGGGGTCAATGGCTTTTTGTCAGGGGCCAACGCCTCCAATAATGAGGTCAACGTCACGGCTCTTCCCGGGGGAAGCGCCAATATCACCGTCCTCGGCGGGGCCAACACTAACGAGACCGCGAATGACGGCAACGTGTCCAATAACGTAGTTAACGTCCATAGTGGCGGGACTCATTTTGAGATTAATGGCTCAGTGATTGGGGGTTATTCTAATGTGACCACCGGTACGGCCAACGCGCGTCATAACAAGGTTAATATGGAAGGCGTGACCGTGGGCGGTAAAACCGTCGGCGGTCTGGTCACGGCTAATGGAAAGGCCTTTGAAAATGAAGTTAATGTGACCAATAGCACGCTAAGAGATGATGTTATTGGTGGAAAATCCGATAATGGAACTAATTATCTAAATAAAGCGCATCTGAATAACAGCGTGGCGCTCGGGAACGTTTATGGCGGTAGCGGGGCGGTCGTCTATAACAACACGGTTTCCGTCCATGGCTCTAACATTAATAAATCAGTGGTGGGCGGCCATTCAGAGGGCTTCGCTGGCGATCCCGCGCGACAAGCGGTGGCCGATAACAACAGTGTCGCCATAACCGGCGCGAGTAACGTCACGGAAGGGCCGGTGGCCGGTGGGCGGATAGCTGGCGCGACTTTAGATGGATCCGTTAAAGGGAACAGAGTCGAAGTCGATAACGAAGGCGGAAACCTCAAAGATGTGTATGGTGGATACACAACTTCTGAGGTCGTTGGGGAAATTTCTGGCAACGAAGTGGACTTTAAAAACGGTCAGGCCGAATCGGTTATGGGCGCCTACTCCGCGGGCAACTCCACGAGTATGGTGGACAATAAAGTCAACTTTAAAGGCGGCGAGGCCGACAACGTTTACGGTGGTAAAGTTGATGGGTTACCCGGGGCCACCGACTCCAACGTCAGCCGCAACATAGTTAATGTCACTGGCGGGAAAATTAATGACACAGTGTACGGCGGTTATGTTGGCTCCACAAATAACGCGCTATCGGAAAACGAAGTCTATATTAGTGGTGGAGCCAAGGTCAAGAATGTTTACGGCGGTTACGCCGCGAATAACGCGGAGGTGGACGTCACCAACAATAAAGTGGTCATTAATAATGGGAATGTGAGCGGTGACGTGACTGGTGGGCGCTCCTCGGTAGGCCACGCTGATAACAACACCGTTGAGATTTCCCACGCTCGTGAGATTGACAATGTGTATGGCGGCTACTCAGTCAACTCAACGGCTGACGGTAACAAAATATCACTAAACAATGTCACAATTTCAGGTAATGTTTATGGCGGTTTTTCCGAAAACGCTAGCGTTTTAACCGCGAATAACTCAATTGTTTTGAATGGGACTAACATCGCTGGTAGTATTTACGTTAATGACGTAGCTTCGGGCGATGACACTCGTTACGACGTAACTTATGTTGGCGGCGTGAATACTCTTCAATCCGATTTGAAGGCCGCCGATGGTCTTTTAATAAATGGCGGTAGAGTCTCGCTTAGTAACGATAATGGATTTGGATGGGGGACAATTGAATTAGGTAAGTTAACTATAGAAGGCTTAGCGGAATATAGCTATTTTACCAACGGGGTTATAGTGGATGGCGATACCAGAATATCAGCTGGAAATAATAATTTTGAATTTCTTTTGCAAACTCCAAATTTAACTATTACAGGTGGCCAAAACAATATATATAAATTTAATGTAAGTAATAATCTAACAATAGAAGGTGGTTCAACCACTTTAGTCCGACAAATAGAAAACCTTTCTTTTTTTAATTTATTGGGTGGAACAGTCAGTTTTGTTAATGACAACTATGCCTTTAACGTTACTAACGACGCCATAATCAACGTTGACAGTGAATTCAATAATGATTTTAACGTCGGAAACTTGAAAATTACCGGTGGATACAGTGATTTCAGGGGCGATCTTAGAATTTCCGGAATTCTCGCCACCAGCGATGACGCCAGTTTCTTAGTATGGGAAAAAATTACCTTAGACGGCTTAAGTCTCAATTCTAGTGGCTATGGGACATTTTATGGGGATGTCGCTGTCGCTCATGACGCTAACATTAGTAACGGTGTCAATACTTTCGCGGCGTCCCTTAACGCCACTGACGTCACTCTGACCGGAGGCAAGACTGCGGTCGAGGGCGATCTTAACGCCTTAGGAACTCTAGCCACTAGCGGCGCGAGTAACATTACTGTTGATGGGACCTCGACCTTGGGTAACTTAAGTCTTGGCTCCACTGGAACTAGCGTTTTTGAAGATAGAGTTACAGTAGCCGAAAATAGCATAATATCAGCTGGAAATAACAAATTTAAAGATCTTTTAGAAACTATAAATTTAACTATTACAGATGGCGAAACCACATTTATGGGAAACGTTAACGTTTCTAACGACACCATCATAATCAACGGTACCAGTGTCTTCGGTGTTAATCTTGACGCCGGAAACTTGAAAATTTTCGGTGGAGACACTTATATTAACCACAATCTTACATCTTCTGGAATTCTCGCCACCAGTAACGAAGCCAATATCGATATTTATGGGACCACGACCCTAGACAGCTTAAGTCTCGACTCGAGTGGCGAGGGGTGGTTTGATATGGATGTCGCTGTCGCTCATGACGCTAACATTAGTAACGGGCTAAACACTTTCTACCAATCCCTTAGCGCCACTGACGTCACTCTGACCGGTGGCGACACTTCGATCGGTAACGATCTTAACGCTTCAGGAACTCTAGCCACTAGCGGCGCGAGTAACCTTACTGTTAATGGGACTTCGACCCTAGGTAACTTAAGTCTTGGCTCCACAAAAAACGTTTTTAAAAAGGCGGTTAAAGTAGGTGGGGATACCACAATATCAGCTGGAACGAACTATTTTGATGATATTTTAGAAACTCTAAATTTAACTATTACAGGTGGCGATGATAACAGATTTGGGGATCACGTTAACGTTTTTAACGACGCCATCATAATCAATGGTAGTAGTATCTTCTATGCTAATCTTAACGCCGGAAACTTGAAACTTTTCGGTGGAGACACTCATATTTTCCAAAATCTTACCTCTTCCGGAATTCTCGCCACCAGTAACGATGCCAATATCTACATTTATGGGCCCACGACCCTAGACAGCTTAAGTCTCGACTCTATTGGCGAAGGAATTTTTGAGCATGATGTCGCTGTCGCTCATGACGCTAACATTAGCGCCGGGCGAAACGATTTCAACAAATCCCTTAGCGCCACTGACGTCACTCTGACCGGTGGCGACACTTCGATCGCTAACGATCTTAACGCTTTAGGAACTCTAGCCACTAGCGGCGCGAGTAACATCACTGTTGGTGGAACCTCTACCTTGGGTAACTTAAGTCTTGGCTCCTCTGGAACTGGGACTTTTGGGGCTGTCGCTGTCACTGATGACGCAAGCGTTAGTAACGGTGTCAATACTTTCGCGTCCCTTAACGCCACTGACGTCACTTTGACCGGTGGCGACACTTCGGTCTCTGGCGACCTTAACGCTTTAGGAACTCTAGCCACTGACGCCAACGCTAATGTTAATGTTTCTGGGACCACGAACGTAGCCGGCTTAAGTCTTGGTTCCTCTGGAACTGGGACTTTTGGGGCTGTCGCTGTCGATAATGACGCTAGCGTTAGTGACGGTCTAAACACTTTCGATTCTCTTAGCGCCAATGACGTTACTCTGACCGGGGGCGACACTTCGATCGCTAACGATCTTGACGCCACAGGAACTCTAGCCACTAGTAACGACGCTAATATCACTGTTTCTGGGGTTACGACCTTAAACGACTTAAACCTTGACTCCAGTGGCTATGGAAATTTTGGGGATGTCGCTGTCGCTCATGACGCTAACATTAGCGACGGACTAAACACTTTCGCGTCTCTTAACGCCACTGACGTTAATCTCGCTGGCGGCGACACTGCGGTCAATGGAGATCTTAACGCTTTAGGAACTCTAGCCACTAGTAACGACGCTAATATTAATGTTTCTGGGGTTACGACCTTAAACGACTTAAACCTTGACTCCAGTGGCTATGGAAATTTTGGGGATGTCGCTGTCGCTCATGACGCTAACATTAGCGATGGGATAAACACTTTTAATTCTCTTAACGCCACTGACGTTAATCTCGCTGGTGGCGACACTTCGATCGCTAACGACCTTAACGCTTTAGGAACTCTAGCCACGAGTAACGACGCCAATATCACTGTCACTGGGGACACAACCCTAGGTAACTTAAGTCTTGGCTCCTCTGGAACCGCTACTTTTGGGGATGTCGCTGTCACTGATGACGCTAACATTAGTAACGGGCTAAACACTTTCAATTCCCTTAGCGCCACTGACGTCACTTTGACCGGTGGCGACACCGTGGTCAATGGCGTTCTTAACGCTTTAGGAATTCTAGACACTAGTAACGACGCTAATGTCAATGTTTCTGGGGCCGCGAGCTTAGGCAACTTAAGTCTCGGCTCCACTGGGACTAGCGTTTTTGACGATATAGTTACAGTAGCTGAAAACACCATAATATCTGCTGGAACTAACATTTTTAACGCTATTTTAGAAACTGAAAGCTT
>JAISRZ010000154.1 GCA_031273455.1 Deltaproteobacteria bacterium
TCCGCCGATAAACGACGCGGCTAAAGCCAAACTAAGGGAGTCAATGACCGATTTAGCCGATAAGGCTTTACGCCAGATCCAAAAGCGATACGCCGATAAGTATAGAGGGGCGGGTCAACCGGTTATCATGGTCGCCTTGGTCATGGCCAGACGGACTTTCGTTTTAGCTAAGTTTGAGACATTAGAGTCATAAAAATAATATTTCCGCTTTAATCTTAGGACTCTAACCTCTGGTGATTGGCGATTTTGGCTTTTGGAGGGCGCTTATGGGGAAATTTTTAGCCAATGGTCCACGGTCATAACTTTAAGGCCTTTTCGTCAGGTTATTTTTTTTGGGAAAATATTTAATTGACCTTGGCGTGGCCTAATATTAGAAGCGGCTTATCCGCCCCTAAAGCTCGTCTTTCGTTAAAACCTGAGGGCCGCGTGGGCTAAACCTGATTTTATCGGTCGTTCGGGCGCTAGCGCGCGGTTACCTGAAGTCTTATCGGATTTCTGGCGCTTATAGAGCGCCTATCCACCTTATTTATTGACGATAGTTTTTCGAAGTTTCTCTGATGTTGGCCCGCGATTTAAGCTTCTTAGTTATCCGGTCAGCCAAGCCTTTAAACCTCCTTTGAGTTGTATTTCGTTTTTTTATTGTTAATTTTAGCGTTTAATTGGTTAAAAATTTTTATTTACAATATTATCAATATTTACATTTAAAATCAACAATTATTTCCCTTTATTTTTTAAAACCCATCTTTTATTCTTTATTTTCTCCCCTCCAAAATAAGGCTTGGTTTTCGGAAAAAAAGACTTATCTTAACCCATAGGTCCGTCTTAACCCGTTCTTTTCGCTTAACCCGAACCTTAGAAGAGAGCTAGCCCTAGCCTAGAGCCAACTCAGGCGATGATTTAAGGCGGATTTTCGGGCCTTATTTTTATTAGCCTCAATACGCCTTTAAAGCCTACCAAAGGCTGAAAAAAGACTGATATGACTATGAAATAGTCGCTTTTTTACGTTAATCCCGAGCGGTTGCCAGAACCGACCGATTATGATATTAACTCTTTCTGGCCTTTTTTAGGGTCGTACGCTTTCTATAGGCTGCCTAACGAATGTCCAAAAACCTCCTCATTGTCGAGTCTCCGGCCAAAGCCAAAACCATAGCCAAATATCTAGGCGATGATTATCAGGTCATTGCCTCCGTGGGCCATATCCGTGACCTACCGCATAATCGCCTGGGCGTTAATCTGGAAAATGATTTCGAGCCCGAATACGTGACTATCACGGGCAAGGAAAAGATCATCACCTCCCTAAAGAAAGCGGCCAAGAGCAAGACGACCATCTACCTAGCTCCCGACCCGGACCGCGAGGGCGAGGCCATCGCTTGGCATATCGCTAACATCTTGGGCGGGGAACATGAGTTTAAACGGGTTTTATTCCATGAGCTCACCCAGAAGGCCATCTTAGCCGCCTTAGCTGACCCGGTGCCCATTTCCATGGCTCGGGTGGACTCCCAGCAGACCCGCCGGGTTTTGGACCGGCTGATGGGTTACTTGATATCCCCGCTCCTCTGGGAAAAACTGAAGCGCTCTTTGTCCGCTGGCCGGGTCCAATCCGTGGCCTTACGGCTGGTCGTGGAACGGGAGCGGAGCATCTTCGCCTTTGAGCCTCAGGAGTACTGGACTTTAGCCGCTTTGTTTGACGAGTCCGAGACCCAGTTTGAGGCCCAGCTAACCAAGTTTAAAGGCGAAAAAATCGAGCTGCGTAACGAGGCGGAGGCTCAGGCGGCTTTGGACGGGGTGAAGGACGGCAAGTTCCGCATCCAAAGCCTTTTAACTAAGGAACGGACCAGATCGCCACTCCCGCCTTTCACCACCAGCTCTTTACAACAAAGCGCCTTCGCCCGGCTCAAGTTTTCCTCCTCCAACACCATGCGCTTAGCCCAAAAGCTTTATGAGGGCGTGGAGTTAGACGAGGGGTTAACCGGTTTAATCACCTACATGAGGACCGACTCGGTCCGTTTGTCCAATGAGGCCACCCAAGGGGCCAGGGACTATATTAATAGGAACTACGGCCCAGATTACGCCCCGGCCAAACCCAACTACTTTAAAAACAAAAAAGGGGCCCAAGACGCCCACGAGGCCATTCGACCGACCTCGGTGGAGAACACCCCGGAGAAGCTCAAAAACCACCTGGATAACCAGCATTGGCAACTCTATAACCTCATCTGGCGCCGGTTTGTGGCCTCCCAAATGAGCCCGGCCATCTTGGACCAGACCACCGTGGACTTTTTGGTTAATAATTACACCTTTCGGGCCACGGGCTCGGCCATTAAGTTTAAAGGGTTCTTGTCCATGCTGGACAGTGGCTTGGAAGAGGATAAGACCATCCTCCCGCCCTTAACCGAAGGCCAAGAGCTTACTCCGAGCGCCTTAAACCCCAAACAGCACTTCACCCAACCCCCGCCCCGGTTTAACGAGGGGACCTTGGTTAAAGAGCTGGAGGAAAAGGGCATTGGCCGCCCCTCCACTTACGCCACCATCATCTCGGTTTTAAAAGACAAAGAGTATGTCAAGGCCAATAAGAACCGGGTTTTAGAGCCCACTGAGATGGGGTTCGCGGTAAACGATCTATTAGTGGCCAACTTCCCCAAGCTTATGGACGTGGACTTCACCGCGGGCTTAGAGGAGAACCTAGACCAGATCGAGGAAGGCCAAGCCGACCGGTTGGAGATCCTCAAAAAACTCTACCTCCCCTTGGAGCTGAGCTTAAAGACCGCCAAAAAGGACATGCTTAACTTTCGGCGCGATGGCCAGAAGGTGGATCTCCCTTGCCCCGCTTGCGGCGAGACTGGGTCCATGACCATCCGCTATGGCCGGAATGGTTTTTACTTAGCCTGCGCGGCTTGCGGCTTGACCCGGGATTACGTCCGGGACCAAAGCGGGCGTCCCCAACCCGTGGAGCCCCCACCCTTGGCTGAGGAAATCTTCTGTGAGAAATGCGGTCAACCCATGGTGACCAAGAAGAGCCGGTATGGCTCCTTTTTGGCTTGCTCCGCTTACCCTAACTGCCATAACGCTAAACCCTTAATCATCAATAAAGACGGGTTAGCCGAGGTCTCCAACGATCCACCGCCCCCTTGGCCGCCAGAAATCAGCCAGACCTGCGAAAAGTGCGGCGGCCATATGGTCCCCAAGAAGACCCGCCGGGGCGGTTGGTTCATCGCTTGCGACAATTACCCCAATTGCGCCAACGCCAAGTCTTACCCCACCGGCTTTAAGTGCCCCAAACCCGACTGCGATGGGGACATCGTGGAAAAGCGCTCCAAGCGCGGGGCCTTTTTCGCTTGCTCCAAATACCCAGCTTGCCGGGTGATCATTAAAGGTCGGCCCGTGGCCCAAAAGTGCCCGGACTGCGGCTTAGACTATATGGTGGCGGATCTAAACGATGAGTCCCGCCTTAGTTGCCCCAACCTTTCTTGCCCTTCCAACCGGAAACTGGGGCCGGATGGCCAAGAGATCGCGCCGACCCCCAAACCCAAAAGGGCGCCCAGGTATCCAGCCAAACCCAAGGCCCTTAAAGAGCCCAAAGCCCCTAAAGCCCCTGATGGGGCCAAAAAGGCTAGCCCAGCTAAGACCAAGGCCGCGGCCAAACCCGAAGCTAGCCCCGAAGCTAGCCCCGCGTCGGACGGGTGAGAGGCCTAGAGCCTGACGACCGTCTTCCTAGGGATCTTAAACCTTTTTAAAAACTCATAAGGGCTCTAAAGCGCAGTTGGCTTAATCGCGCCCTAACCCTTTAAACCACAGCTCTATTAACGATCTTAAGGCGCCCATTTTGGGCGCCTTAAGCGATCTAGGGTTCCAGAACCATTAATCCTTGTCTTAGCTTAAAGCCCTTTTTTACCCTTTTAAGCCACTTGCTTAAACCAAGTTTATTTATTGACAAATATAAAGGCCTAGCGCTTAGGGGGCTTTGGGGGTTAAAACCTTGACGCCCGAGGGCCAACCAGGTCCCTTTGGTTCCTTCCGCGGTCGCTTAATAAGGCCCTCTGGATAGGTCATCGCCGCTAACTTAATAATTTGACGCGTCTTACGGCCAAGCTTAAAGGGGCCGTAACCCCAAACCTTTCCTCTAAGATCCCAACTTAGCCTTTAAACCTTATAACCAAGCTTAATAAGAGCGACAATCCGCCCTAATTTTTCCCTCTCCCCCGGGGGATAGGGTTGAGGATTAACCCCCAAACTTAAGGCTTATTAGCGTCAACCGCCCCAGATGGCAGAAGGCCCCGGTTTAAAGCCAAAAAAAGGCTAGCCCGTTTTTTGAGGCGAATTTAACTATTAATTTCAGGATGTTAGTCGGAGGAGACTAACTGTTAGTCCCCCGTTTCTCCCTGTTTTCAGGGGGTTATAGGTTGATAAAAAAGCCAAAAACGGCTAAACTTTTATTAAGGTCGACTTTGTTTATCGTGGCCCATGAGTAACGCTGATGGCTCGATCAGTCAATGGACGAGTCATTTTTATTCTCCCTTATATGTCCTTTTTTACGATCAAAAAACTCAAAAAGATAGTTTAGCGTTTTTTTCTGTTGTCTTGTATTGGTAATAGCTCTTGAATGATGATTTTACCTAAAATCATACGCTGAGGGGATCATGGGCGATTGTGTGTTCTGTGACATCGTAAACGGGCGTATCCCATCCATTAGGGTCTACGAGGACGCGGATTTTATCGCTCTCATGGATATAAACCCTTTGACCCCTGGCCACCTTCTGATCATCACCCGGGACCACTATGGCGCCACTTTGGACGTCCCCGACCATATCTTGGCCAAGGCCCTGCCCTTGGCCAAAAAAATCGCTGAGGCCGTCCTTTTAGGCGTGGGGTCCCCGGCTTTTAATATCCTGATCAATAATGGCCCCGAGGCTGGCCAGGCGGTGAGCCACTGGCATCTGCACGTGGTGCCCAGACAGAACCCCCAGGAATTGCCTTTGCCTGGCGGGGCCCCGGCGGATTTGACCAAGCTGCCTTTTACGGCGGCGGCCATCCGGGAGAACCTCTAAATGTGGGCAAATATCATATGGGAGCCACTATATTTATCGTTTTGAAAATAGAATTTAACTTTTTATTTCCATTTGCCGATGAGAATACCGGATCCCTCCCCACCCTGAGCCATGGGGGTTCCCAGGGACAGAATGACTGTCAGGCCAACCAAGGGCCTCGGGAGAACGAGCGATGGTTTTCGTAGGCTTTATCGTTGTCATTGGCTGCGTTATCGGCGGCTACGTCATGCACCACGGGGTGGTGGCCGTCCTGTGGCAACCCAACGAAGTCATCATTATCTGCGGGGCCGCTTTTGGGTCCTTTTTGATGGCTAACCCGCCGTCTTTAATCAAGGAGACCTTGGGTTCCCTGCCGAAGATATTCTTAGGCAAAGAACTGAAGCAGACCGCCTACGTGGACGTTTTGCTGTTGCTTTTTGAATTTCTGTCCATCGCCCGCCGCGAGGGCATGCTGGCCCTAGAGGAGCACGCCAACAAACCCGATTCCTCGGCCATTTTCGCTAAATACCCCTCCATCCTTCATAACCACCATCTTAAGGACTTTTTAGCCGACAATCTCAAGGTTTTCGTCAGCGGCAACATTGAGCCCATGGAGTTTGAGAACCTCATGGACATTGACACCGACGCCCATGAGCACCATGGCACCTTGGTCCCCACGGCCATGACCACCGTGTCCGACTCTTTGCCGGGTTTGGGCATCGTGGCCGCGGTTTTGGGCATCATCACCACCATGGGCCTCATGTCCGAGCCCCCGGAGATCTTAGGGGCCAGCGTGGGCGCGGCCTTGTGCGGCACCTTTTTGGGCCTTCTTCTAAGTTACGGCTATATGGCCCCCATGGCCAAAGCCTTAGAGAACCAGGCCAATGACCAAAACAACATCCTCAAAGTCTCGAAATCAGTCCTCGTGGCCTTCGCCAAAGGTTTACCTCCGGTCATGGCCATTGAGTTCGCTCGGCGAGCCGTGCCCTCCAACTGTCGACCCGCTTATGAGGAAATGGAAGAGCTTTTAAAATCCGTTAAGAAGTAGCCCGGAAGGTTCCTTGTGTCCGTTGATAAAAAACGCCCCATAATCAAGAAGGTCATTAAAAAAGGCCACGGCGGACACCACGGCGGGAGTTGGAAGGTGGCTTACGCCGACTTTGTGACGGCCATGATGGCCTTCTTCTTGGTCATGTGGCTCTTGGCCATCTCCTCGGAGCAGGGGAAAAAAGCCTTGGAGGAATACTTTAATAGCCTGACCATGACGGACGCGGTTTTTAACGGCGGCATGCCCAGCGCCTTTGACGCCTCTAACCCTAGCCCGGGCATTTTGCAGGGCGGTTGCTTTGACCTCCAAAGGATGGGCCAAGAGCTAGAGGAACGGGAAAAGAGCCTCACGGAAAGGGAGAACGCCTTAACCGACCGCCACGATGACCGGGATAACGCGGCTTCCACTCTCCCCACCGACCGGCCCCAACCGCCGGACGTGACGGAATTGCCCGAGGGCGTGGAAGGCGGGGAAGGCTCTTCCCAAAGGGGCGTGGCCCCGGGCTCGGGCCCGACCCCAGTCCCCAATGTCACTCCGGGTATGGGAACCGCCGAAAACAGCGCCGAGGCTTTAAAAGCCAAGGCCGACTTCGCGACCGGGCTTAAACAGGCCGTGGACGGGGCTTTAAACGGCCAAGCCGATGACCAGTTCTTAGTGGAAATTGTCCCGGGCGGCTTACGGATCCAGCTCATGGACAAAGAGGGCCGGCCCATGTTCGTGTCCGGCCAACCAAGGCTAACCCCCGAAGCCTTGGCCATTTTAAAGACCGTGGCCGAAAGGCTCCAAACCATCCCCAATAAAATCGCCTTGGAAGGGCACACCGACGCGGTGGCCACTTCCAGTCAAGAGCTGACCAACTGGGAGCTCTCCACGGCTAGGGCCTCGGCGGCTCGGCGGTTTTTAGGCCGTCAAGGCATCGCCGATGACCGTTTGACCATGGTGGCCGGTTACTCCTCCACCCAGCCTTTACCCATGACTAACCCCACGGACCCGGTTAACCGGCGGATCGCCATCATGATCTGGGACGAGAAACCTAAACCCGGCGAGACGCCCGCCGCTAGCGGCTCCCAAACCCCGCCTTCCCTGGACCCCAGAACCGGTCAACCCGGACCCCCATTAGTTCGGCCTAACCCTCGGCCCGGCGGGGGTCGAAGACCCGGCGGCCCCCCCCCGGAAGTCTCCCGGGAGAGCTTAGAAAGGACCTTACTGGAGCAGACTTTAAGCCAAGCGGCCACCCCGGACGCCTCCACCGCCGGTCCGCCGCCCCCGGCCCCGCCCAAAGAGTAAGGGGCTAACCACCTTTAGGGCCGCTCTTTTAGGCCCTTACCTGGGCCATTTTTCCGAAAAATTATCGTAAAACCCTAAAACCTTGGCCCCCCGAGCTTAAGCCATTAGGCCAGGTTGACCGCTAAGGTCCCAAGGGGCCCTTATCTATTCCCTGGTCTATTCTCTTGTTGGGCCCTTGGTTAAAAGACGTCAAGACCGTTTTCTTGGGGCTAAAGGCCGTGACCTCCCCTAACCACCGCCTTTTAAAGGGGTTAACCCGTTTTTGGCTCTTTTGGCCCCGCCATTTTGGCCCATTTACGACCATTTTGGGACTAACTTTAGTTCCTCTTAGCCCCCATAGCCGCATCGCTATGGGGGTAACCCCTTCGCGGACCGCGAATAGAGGTTAACCGGTTTTAGCTGGTCCTAACCAGTTCTAGCCAGTTCTAGGGAAGGGTTATTTCCGACCATTTTAGAAAATCTGACCTATAAATACCAAGTATAATTTGACCATTACAAAATTTCCTCTTAATTATTAAGCGTTATCTATATAGTGGCCCTAGATTGGCTATAACATATAAAATTAATCCTGGCCAGAGGGCTGAAACCGCCTTAGCCCACGCCTTAAAAAACCTTACCCCCTTTAACTTTTCGTCGTTTGGACCCAATTTCGCCGTTAGAATCAGGGGGTTTAGAAGGCCCATAGTGAAAAAAACGCGCCTTAACGGGCCGCCCGGGCTTTAGGCCCCAGCGAATAGTCGTTAGGAGATCGGCCCTAACCCTTTGGTTTAAGCCTTAAAGTTCTTGACAAAAATGGGCTAATATCATATTCTGATCTTAATTAATTCCCTTTGAGGCTTTTCTTAAAAAGCCAATTCAGGCGTTGGCCCAAGTATTTCGCCTATTCCAGTCACTATTCAATAGCTTTTTGATTTGTCAGTTTCAAAGTTGTCACATTTTCCTAGAAGGCTTTGACACCAGCCTTTTTTACGATATTTATAGTATTTTTTCGAGGCCAAAAATGCGCTTGGTAACCCGTTCTGATTTTGACGGCCTAGCTTGCGGAGCTCTTTTAAAAGAAGCTGGACTGATTGATAGTTACCAGTTCGTCCACCCCAAAGACATTCAGGATGGGCTGATTCAGATAAATTCCAATGACATTCTGGCCAATGTCCCCTACGCCACTGGTTGTGGCATGTGGTTTGACCACCACACCAGCGAAGGCGAGCGTTTAGGGTCCATCTCTTATCGGGGCATGTCCCGGGTGGCCCCATCCTGCGCTCGGGTCATTTACGACTTTTTAGGCGGGGCCTCGCGCTATTCCCCCCACTGGGACCCCATGATGGAGGCCGTGGACAAGGTGGACAGCGCCAACCTCACGGTTCGGGAGATCGAGTACCCCACGGGCTGGATCCTTTTGGGGTTCTTAATGGACCCCCGCACCGGCTTAGGCCGTTTCCATAACTTCCGCATTTCCAATTACAAATTAATGGAAATCTTGATCGAGATGTGCCGCACTAAAACGGCGGAGGACATTCTTTTAGACCCGGACGTCCAAGAAAGGTCGGCCTTTTACTTTGACCAAGCCCCCCTTTACGTCAACATGATCCAGAACTGCGCTCGCTTAGTCGGCCAAGTTCTCATCATTGACTTTCGGGACTTGGAGGTCATTTACCCTGGCAACCGCTTTCTCCCGTACACCATGTTCCCCGGGTGCAAGGTTAGTATCCACTTAACCTGGTCTCGTGACGATAAAAACGTCTCCTTAGCCATGGGCAACAGCATCATTAACCGGGACAGCCAAGCCAACCTAGGAAGCATCGCCTTGCATTTTGGCGGCGGCGGCCATGAGGCGGTGGCCACTTGTCAGATTGACAGCCAAGAAGTCGAGGAAACTTTAAAAACCATTGTGGACTTTATCCATGAGGAAAACGGTTATACCGGCCCGGTTAGTTAAGTCCAAAAGGGCCTCGCGCGGCGTGGGAGTGTAAGCATTTAGACCTAACCTCAAATTTCCTCCGCCCTAAAGTGATATTATGCGGATTTTTTTTGTTACTCCTGAAGCTGTGCCCTGCTCCCGCGCCGGAGGTCTGGGGGATATCTCTTATCATCTCCCCAGGGCCTTACAGGCCTTGGGGAATGAGGTCACGGTTTTAGTGCCCAAGTACAATGGCTCGGAAGAGTGCGCTTTAACCTACCGTCGGGAATTGGATCGCCACGTTGATCTTTCCATCTCCAACCGCTTAGCCCAGTTTTACGAACTCGATCTGCCGGACGCCCATAAGGTCTTCCTGGTCTCTTGCGATGAGCTCTTCGCTCGGCCCGGCATCTACGGCAATGAGTTTGGGGATTACGACGATAACGCTGAGCGGTATATCTTCTTTTCCAAAGCGGTTCTTTCCTTACTCGTGGAGCTAATTGAGCCATCCGTCCCCACGGTCATCCACAGCCACGATTGGCCCACCGGCCTAGTCCCCATGTACCTTAAGCTCGCCCGGGTCAATTCCCCCAAACTAAAGGGGGCGGCCAGCGTTTTTACCTACCATAACCTGGCCAACCAAGGGACCTTCCCCTACTACGACTTCACCATGACCGGCTTGGACTGGAACCTTTTTAACTTTCGGGGGTTAGAGTTTCACGGTCAACTGAACATGACTAAAGCCGGTTTACTTGGGTCGGATCTGATTTCCACGGTCAGCCATAAGTACGCCAAAGAGACCTTAGGCCAAGAGTTTGGGCACGGTTTGGAGGGCGTTTTAAAAGAGCGGCAAAGTCGGTTAAGAAGCGTTTTAAACGGGGTGGACTATAGCTTATGGGATCCCTCTAGCGACCGCTTCATCCCGGCCACCTACGGCCCGGACAACCTTTCAGGCAAACAAGTTTGCCGGGCCAACTTAATCTCCCTTTTTGGCTTAGACCCGGGGCCCGACCCCATTGTGGTCATGGTCAGCCGCTTATTAAGCCGCAAGGGTTTTGATCTGATCGCTAGGGCCATGCCCGCCTTACTGGAAATGCCCTTAAGGCTGGTTTTTATGGGGGCTGGCGAGGATCAGTACATTTCTTTCTTAAGGGAAACGGTCCGGCAAAACCCGGGTAAAGTGGGTCTTAAACTGGCCTATGACCCAGCTTTAACCCACCAGATCATGGCTGGGGCCGACATCTTTTTGGCCCCCTCCCGCTTTGAGCCCTGCGGCTTAGAGCAGATGTACGCCATGAAGTATGGGGCCGTCCCAGTGGTCCGGGCCACTGGCGGCTTGGACGACACGGTCCAGGATGAGATCGATCACCCGGGCCAAGGGACCGGTTACAAATTTCCGCAATACACCCCTGAGGACCTGGTGGGGGCCTTAGCCAAAGCTTTAGAGGTCTTTAAGCTGACTGACCAGTGGAGCGCCCTGATGCTTCGGGGCATGCGGGCCGATTTTTCGTGGGATCTATCGGCTCTATCCTACGCGGCCATTTACCAACAAGCTTTAGATCTCGCCCAAGGAGAGACCAACTAGTGCCTGGGGCGGGACAATCCGGCGATACGGCCGCCTTTTTGGCCAAGCTGATCCGGTTGGCCAACTCCAATGTGCAGTTCGACTCCAAAGTCAGTAATTTTTTAAGCTTATTGACCTGGGAACTCGGCTTAGAGCGTAGTTTTCTTTTTTACTTGGAGCGGGAAAAACGCTGGCTTCTTCCCCACGTCACGGTGGGCGACACTGGGGCCCCGGCCATGCCCATCCCCTATGGGGACACCTTTTTTGAAAAATCCATCTCCTCGCGCCAATCCCTTTTAGCTGACCCCTATGACCTAGGGAACCTCCCCGACCCCTGGCAAGCCTATTTATCCGCCTATTTACCGAGCTTAGCCGTCAACCCGGTGGTGGACGACAAAACCTGCTACGGGGTCCTCATGACCTTAAATCGGACCCCTTTGGACCTAAGCGGCCCAGCTTACGGGCAAATCGTCGAGTCCGTGGCCAACCAACTGTCTTTGGCCATTAAAAACAATAAGCTAGCCACTGATATCCGAAAAAGGCTTAGCGTCCTAAACGTCTTATCCGACTTAGGCCGGACCTTATCCACCACCATTGAGGTGGAAAAGGTCATGACCATGATCCCCAAAATCGCGGCGGGGGTCTTTTTGGCCGATGGCTGCGCTTTAAGCGTTTTGGATGGGGCTGGGGACCGGCTTTTATTCGCCTCCATCTTTGGGGTGGTCCCGCCGTCTTATAACTTTGTGCGCTACGAGGGCCAAACTATCCCCCCGGCCATCTCCGCCTCCTTAAACCGCCAAGAGCTTTTTATGGGCTACTTACGGGATGACCCGAAGGCCATGGATCTCACGGCTAAGGAAAAATCCCACACCATTATTAGCGCCCCTTTGATGTTCCAAGGGCACCACCTAGGGAGCATCTCCTTATTTAATAAGCTGGGTGGCTACCGGGGCGGTCTCCCGGTCAAACCCCAGCTTTTCGACCGGGAGGATTTGGAGCTCTTAAAGGCCATGAACAGCATGATCTCCGGGGTGGTGGAAAACGCTTTGACTTTTAAGGAAGTGGAAAGCTTAGCCCGCTCCAACGAGAACATGGTCCGCAACTTATCCAACCTCCATGACGTCTCCAGCGCCATGATGACCACGGTTAGGTACGATGAGCTCATCTGGATCATTAACCAAGCCTTAACCGCGAAGCAGGGCCTAGGCTTTGACAAAGTTTTAATCTTACTGGTGCGGGACCGGGACGGGGGCGGGGTTTTAGAGAGCTCCTCTTACTGGACCCCAGCCAACCAAAGTCGCTTAGAGCTCGATCAACCCCTGGCCAAACTGTTGCAAAAATCCTCTCAAGAAGAAGCCTCGTTGATGCTGGAAAACGGTCAGGCCATGAGTCTAGCCATTCCCATTCGGCCCGACTCCAAACGGATCTTAACCCGGGTCATCATGGAGAAAAAACCCTTATTGGGGTTTCGGGCCTTAGACACTTCCGATGATTTGGATCTTTTGGACTTTGGTCTACGGGCTTACGCCGCCGTCCCCATGCTGGCCAAAGGCCGGGAAGTCGGGGTCATCGCCGTGGATCGCTCGGTCTCCGGGGAACCGTTAACTAGAGAGTGCCTAAGGGATCTGACCATGCTGGCCAACCAAGCCGGTTTGGCCATTGAGAACACCCAGATCTACGATGAGCTAAGGCACGCTAACCAAAACTTAAGCCAAGTCCGCTTACGTTTAATTGAGGCCGAAAAACTAGCGGCCCAAGGGGAGATGGGCACCCACTTGGCCCACGAGATCCGTAACCCCTTGGTCTCCATTGGCGGGTTCACCCAAAGGCTCTTAAAGAAAATCGCCCCCACTGATCCTCTATACCTTTACCCTAAAGTCATCTTAGAGGAGGTGGAAAGGTTAAATAAGGTCTTAAATAACGTTTTAAACTTCTCCCGCGACGAGCGGGGGTTAGTGCGGAACTTTCCTTTGGAGGATTTAGCTAAAGAGTGCCTCCAGTCTTTAAAGCATGAGCTTAACACCTCCAACGTCCAAATCGATTGCCTGGTCGAGGACAACTTACCCAAAGTCTCGGCCGATGACCGCCAGGTGACCCACGTCTTTTTAAACCTCATCTATAACGCCATCCAAGCCATGGCCCCCCGGGGCGGGACCATCTACGTCCGGGTCTTTGAGACCAAAGAGAACGAAAGCCGCTTTGTGGCTTGCCAGGTCACCGACACGGGCCCCGGGGTCTCGGAGGAGGTCTTCGCCCGGGTCTTTGACCCCTTCTTCACCACCAAAAGCCAAGGCACGGGCTTGGGCCTTTCCATCGTGCGAAAAATCGTCGAGCGCTATAACGGGCACATCACCGTGGTTAACCACCCGCCGGACTTCGTGGACAGCGGGGCCTCTTTCACCTTCATGTTCCCGGCGGCCATGGGCGTTGAAGGCGGCGTGTTTTGAGACCGCCTAACCCTCGGCCCTTCCTGGGGAGCCCGACCCGATGACCCCCTTTCGCTTAGCCTTATTAGGCCTTTTCGCGATTGGCCAATTGACCGCCTGGTTCCTCTGGAATAAGCGCCTTAAGGGCCTAGTGGCCCGCTCGTCCGTTAAAACCGCCTATATTCTCATCAATCTGACCGCGGCCATCGCGATCGCCCAAATGTACGTCTTAGAGCGGATCCCCCCGGACCCCTTCCTCTGGAGTTACTTGTACCGACCGGCTTTAACCTGGGAGTTCGCCCACGTCATGTGGTTGGCCGTGGCCGCGGCTCTTTACTTGGGATCCATCGCTTTAGCCCCCATCATCGGGCGACCGCCCAAAGGGTTGCCCCAGTTGTTTCGGGCCAAAAAAAGTCGCTTAACGGTTTTTCACTGGATCTTTATGGCTTGGCTAGTCTGTTTAGGGGCCGCGTATTATGGGTATTGGGTCCAACTGGGCCCGGCCAACGTCAAAAGGATCACCGTTAGCTCCCCTAACCTCCCCCCGGAGCTGGAGGGTTTACGGATCGTCCACTTAAGCGACTTCCACTATGGCTTGGGCAGCGATTATCTGGATCTGGAGCGCCGTTTGCTCCAAGCCGCGGCCTTAAAGCCGGATCTGGTCATCATGACCGGCGATCTTTTGGACTCTAAGGCCACCTTGGCCCGGGACTTTCGGGAGCCATTAAAGCGCTTAGAGGGCGTCCCTTTAGGGGTTTACGGGGTCTTGGGCAACCATGACGTCTACACCGGTCAACCCAACGAGGAGGTTCGGCTCCTTTTAACCGGCGGTTTAAAGATCTTAAGGGACGAGGCCATAAGTCTCCCCAAGGCGCCCATCACCCTGGTGGGCTTTGACGACTCCGGGGCCAGAAGCGTCTTTTATAAACCCGACCCCGCGGGCGACACCCTCAACTTTAAGGCTATTAAAGGGTACCCCGGACCCCCGGGTAATTATCTAATTGTTATCCGCCATCGGCCCCAAGGGTTAGTGGACGCGGCCCAGGCCAAGGCGGATCTGTACTTAGCTGGCCATACCCATGGGGGTCAGTTCCAGTTTCCCTTTTGGCCCCGTTTAAACGTCATGACCTTTTCTTATCAGTTCACCCAAGGGACCTATTATTTAGCCCCCACCACTTTAATCATCTCCAATGGCCTAGCCGCCGCGGGCTTGCCCTTTCGGCTGGGGGCTTGGCCGGAAATAGGCCTTATCACTTTAACTAGTCGGCCCGTGGCTAACCCTGAGGACCAAGGCCTTAACTAGACCTTTAGCCCCGGCCAATAACTTATAACGCGCCTAGTTTTTAGATTTTTAGGCGCTTAAGCGATAGTTTTCTTCTCTAAACCATCTATTTAACTTAATAATATATCTAAACTCGCTATGAGTCTAAAAGGGCCTTCCGGGCCCCGGCCTGTCCAGGTTAGGCCCGGCCAAAAACGCCAAAAAAGGGGCTTAGGCGGGGTCTTTAGGGACTAGGGAGCCCCAAGGTGGCCCCTCGACTTTCCGGGGTCCTTTGGCCCTTAACGGAAGGCTTTTCCAGGTCAAAAGGCCAGATCGCGGAAGGCTTTAGGGGAGAAACTTGGGGGGCTAAGAGCGCCCAACCGCGGTTCCCATCTAGGCGCCCCTAGGGAACGATCCAGAATTAGCGTTTTTCCCTAGCTACCAGCCCCCGATTTTGCTATGATCGAGCTAACTTTACCCATTAAGAGCTAACTTCTTTTTTTCTAGCGCTATAGGATTTTATCGTGAAAAGTCTGGTCTTCGCTTTCGGTTTTTTGTTAGTCGCCTCCGGCCTCTCATTAGCGGTGGCCCCCGTGGCCTTGGCCCAAAGCGGTCAAGTCATGGCTTTGCCCGCCCCGGACAAAGCGGGCGGGATCCTCTTATACGAGGCTTTCAATAAGCGCCGGTCCCACCGGGAGTTTGTGGCCACCGAGCTTTCCTTAGACCAACTGAGCCAGATCCTCTGGTCGGCTTTTGGGGTTAACCGGGAAGCCGGTAAACTAAGGACCATCCCCACCTCCCATAACCGGCAGCGTTTAACGGTCTACGCGGTCTTAAGTAGCGGCGTCTGGCGGTATGACGGGGAACGGCACCAGTTGGAACTCCAGTTGTCGGGCGACCACACGGATCTCTTTGGGGAAGCCCCCTTAACCCTGGTTTACATCGTCCCCACCGCCGATGGGCCGGTCGGCGGGATCCACGTGGGTTTAGCGGCCCAGGACGTGGGTTTAACCTGCGCCTCCTTGGAGCTAGGGAACGTTTTAAAAACCACTGGGGCCGATAGCCTTAACCCCATCCTCCCCTTACCCTCGGGCCTACGGGTCCTCGCGGTCCACTCCATCGGCTTGCCCGCCGGAAAGCTCTAAGATGAGCCTCCCGCCATCGCTCAGTATCCTCACGCGCCGCCAGGTGGAAGGCGAGATCTTAAAGCCGGTGTACGCGATTCTAAAGGAGCGCTTTGGGGAAACCACGGCTAAAGAGATTATTGGCCAAGCCATTATCAAGGTGGCGAAAGAGACTGGGCGACAAATGGCGGCTAAGGTGGGCGGCGGAACCTTAGCCAACTTTATTAAGATCCAAGAGCTGTGGCGGGCCAATGACGCCTTAAAAGTGGACGTTTTAGCCGAAACGCCGGAGCGGTTTGACTATAACGTCACCCATTGCGCTTACGCGACTTTGTACCAAAGCTTAGGCCTCGGGGACTTGGGGTTTATACTCTCCTGCGATCGGGACGGGGCTTTTATCGAGGGGTTTAACCCCAAGATAAAAATGACCCGGTCCCAGACCTTAATGGAAGGGGCCCCTTTTTGCGATTTTCGGTATCGCTTGACTAAAGCCTAAAAAGGCTCTTAACCCCCTTGGCCCCTAGCTTTAAAGGCGCGCCCGGAAGCTTTGGCCCCGGAGGGGATCCCCTCCGGGGCTTAATCTAAGCCCTTGATCCGTCCATTTTTTTAACGAGATCCGTCCGCTAACCCCCGCCAAAACCCCTAAGGGCCAAACTGAGCCCGACTTGACAAGTTATTGCGAATAGTATCAGAATTCTCCAATAATTCCCAATAGATACTTTGTTTTTAGGGTAGTTAAATAGGTCAAACAGATTTAGCTTTTATTTACAAGGACTGAAAAAATTCGAGCGCTGGAAAAATTTGACAATATTAAGAAAAAGTAATAGCATACAAAAATCGAAAAAATCGAAAAAATTCGAGCGCTGGAAAAATTTATTGCGAATTAATTAACGCTTCATATAATCAATTAGGGTTTTAGCGAATATTGATTGAATAAAAATAATGTTATTTTGTATGTTATTAAATCAAATAAAAATTTAACCTTTATGTTAAATAAAACTTTTATTATATTAAATATATTAACTGTCATTAATTGTTTCTTAGCGTCCCGGGGTTATATTTTTTTAATTAATTCAATCATTTCATTATTAATTTACGCAATATTAGTGCTTAAAGGTGACTTTTTATCATTTAACAATTATGAATTTTCCAATAAAAAGATAAAATTCTTAATTATTGTCTCATTAATTTTTAATACTATTTCTTTATCTTATTGCATAATTATTGCTTTTCAACCAATTTTTATGTATAATTTTTTAAAGTTGTCCCTAAAACTGACAAGTTCAATTTTTATATCTCTTCTAATAAATATCACTATTTTTTTTAAATTTTTTAAGCTTATAGGGGATGATGATAGGGATGATGATGTCTGAAATTAGTTACCCAACAACTTCCGAATTTTATGTTGCGGTGATTAATAGCATGTGGGGATAAGGAACATTTGGAGATAATATCCCAGAAAATATTAACTCAAATGTTATATCTATTGTTGATATAGTTTTTAATTCTACTAGAACTTGTTCTCAAAGTATATGATATTTAACTGCAGGAATTCTTTTGGTGTCTTTCGCTCAATTTTTAGCAACTTTTGCGATGATTACATCTTTGGTTGCTATTTTTATTTCTATGTGATCGTTTTTTATACCAAATTTAACTGAAAATGAATTAGGAGAGTATGAAGGCTCAGTTGATATTCTTCCAAAATATTTATTTAGTCAATATATTAATTATATACGAAATAACGGCTTTATTGGTTGTGTAATATCTAATGCATTAACATGGAAATCTCTATTAGTTGCCGCATTGGCGGGTATAGAGTTTAAAATGCAACCTTCGGAGTTAGAAATATTAGAAACTCAATGTGAAGTAATTACGAAATTTAAAATAATAGTAAAATAATCGATTTTAATTCTGATAAATTTATTTTTTAAGCTAACCATATAATTTACTCTTTATAGTAAGAAATTAGTCAAAAAATCTGGCTTTTTACGTTTATGTTTGCCCCCCGAATATGGCGCCTTAAAAGTGGACGGATACTGGTTAATATTTTTATTAGTTTTATTGTCACTTTATTATTCAAAATCAACCACTGATCTATATTGTAGATCTTTAGACTCCAGTCATATTAAGATCCTCTTAGCCATCTTCCGAGAAAAATATCCCAGGAAAATACGTGTTGTCACCTGAATGGGTCAACATTTTATTATATTACTAGGCAACCTTGACTTGAGTCAGCTGGAGTTTAGTTTGTTTTTGGACTCTGGTGGGCTAATTGTTAGTTTTGGTGTTGGAATTATACTGTCTGAATTCCCGAAATATAATTTCTCACATAATTTCTCAAAATATATTCAAACTTTCTGGCTTAAACACCGAGTAAAATCGGGTAGGAGGCGGGGTCTCCCCCGCCGTCCTCCCGAACCCTATGTACCGTTCGGTATAGGGCGGTTCATCAACCCACCTAAGTCTTGATGTTGTCCATGGTTCCTTCTTCGAGCCCCCATGCTCCGCGCTCTCTGGTTACTTTCGGCTTCTAGCCTATCCTTCCCCAGTCCAGCCCGTTTTCCGGTATTCCGCTTTCCACACACAGGGTAACCTTTCTCGTTGGTATGGACGGTTGATGTTTAGCCCTTCCCACGGAAAACCCTTGGCGCTATGGCCTCGGCTGACTTCTTAAGGAACAGAGGCCCGTTTCCGAGCCCCCTTGGCGCTTGCGCGGCCGTCTTAAGATCTCCCCGGATAAATGGCGTTGACCTTCCCCTCATCTACCCGCCGCGTTTACGCCACTAGTAGTTATTAGCGCAAACTAAAATAACTTGTAAAGTTGGGCCACTAAGTTCCAAGAAGTCCCAAGAAGAAAAGCCGGATTAGATAGATCTAACGAATTTTGTCGCGTTAGCGCGTTGTTCTGGCGCGCGCCATATTTACGCCAGTTAGGTCGTTGTTTTCCCCCGCCATTTAGGTTATAATTATCATTAACGCCTCCAAGGCGGCTAGGCCCTAAGGTTATTTCTATTTACTGGTCACCCCAAAATAAATTATAATAGTACCTAAAATCACCGGGGCCTTTCCCGTCTTAGGCGGATTCAGCTCCGCTAACTTTCCTATTCTCTAAGGATGCGACCATGAGAGAATTGCCTTTAGAGGCGCCCGATTTCGCCACTATCCGTGAACTAGGAGGCTATTACGCTGACAAGACCGAATTTTTGTATCGGCTGGTCCAACTAGCTGACCCGTATTTCCTCTCTAGACCCCGCCGTTTTGGTAAAACCCTCCTTGTTAGCTCCCTCAAATACCTCCTACAAGGCCGTCGGGATCTGTTCAAGGGGCTTTGGATCGATAACTCCGACTACGATTGGCCGGTTTATCCGGTCATAACGCTGGAAATGAATGGAGTCGTTGGCGATGACGTGGCGGATACGCTAGAAAACCTAACCTCAATGTTGGAGGATGTCGCTTGGCTAAATAAGGTGAAGGTTCGGGGAACAAAACCTAAAAGTATGTTTAAAAGGCTCATTTTAAGTCTTTATGAGAAATACGGCCAAAAGGTGGCCATTCTCATTGACGAGTACGACGCCCCAAT
>JAISRZ010000058.1 GCA_031273455.1 Deltaproteobacteria bacterium
GTCCACGTCCATTTTAACATCGAACCGGCAGAACTTCTCGCCGTATATTTCAGGAGGCATTTCTGGATTGGTTATTCGGAACTCGGAAATTGACTTTGAAGGAATGTCAAGAGCGCCCGTGATGATATCCTTCAGTCGTTCTGGCAACCGCAAAAATACCATCTTAAAAAGGATATCGTCTGTGAGCTTATGGTCAAGATCAGTCATGACAGTTTTTACCTCATAATTTATACATTAGCGCTTTTAAGCCAGAAATACAATATTTCACCAGCGGTTAGCGGTTTTAAATTCGCGATCAGGCCCCCCACAGAGGATCCACCAGTTTGAGAGGATATATATTTTAATCCGACTTAATTAGATAAAGTTATATTAAAAATAAATTGCAATATTTTATAATTTTTTATAATATATATTTAGATATACCAACTTAAAATGAACCAAAACTTTTCATTATTCAGACGGCGGCCATAAAAAGGACGGCCAGTCACCTCACCGGAGGAAATCAGGGACATTCTGATTTCTGGGTGGAAGTGGAAAATCCTTTGGACGCTGAGTATATTATAAAATTAGGTTTGGGGTTTGTCAACTAGTCAGTTTATTAATAAACGCTAGATTTGGTTAAAGATTAAAGTTAATAGTCCTATAATTGTTTTAAATACGCCACCAAGACGGGGGGTCCCCAAAGTTTTGCCTCCCCCATAGGTTGTTTAGGGCCTTTAACCCATTTTAACCTTAACCTAACTTTTAAAGGCGTTATTAAGGGGCTTGAGGTTCCTGGAGTCCAGACCCCTTTAGGCCTAAGGCGACAAAGGCCCCCCGCGAAAAGGTCGGGGACTAGAGGTTAAGCGGAAAATTAGGGCCTAAAGACCCTTTTTACCGGCCAATTAGCTAGGCGATAGAGCGTAAAAGGCATTGATGGCCCGGAGCGGAAACTCGCCTTTTTTGGTTGTTTTAAGGGGGGCTCTTTGTTAAGATAGCCCTTCGCGTCTATTTATAGCGATATCGCGCCATTTTTCCACCACCCTTGGGGGATTTGAATGACCCTAAGTTTGGGGATCTTAAGGGGAGGTCCTTTTTTTGGGCCAATTGTTTTTTTACCTAGGCGGGGCCAAGAGCGGGAAGACCAAAACCGCTTTGGAAAAAGTTGAGTCTTGGCCTGGGCCTTACGTCTACTTGGCCACGGCGAAAGCCCGGGACGAGGAGATGCGGGCTAAGGTTAAAGCCCATCAAGCCGAAAGGGGCCCCAAGTGGCGGACCGTGGAAGCCCCTGATGACCCCGCCGGGGCCATCTTGGAGCTAAAGGGCCCTGAGCCCATTTTATTGGATTGTTTAACCCTCTGGTTAGGTAACCTTCTAGAGTCCATAGCCGAGCCTTACAGCTTAGCGGCGGTTGAGGAAAAGTTCGCGGCTATCCTTAAGGCCATCGTGGGCCGAAAAGGCCCCACCGTGGCCGTCTCCGGGGAAGTGGGGAGTGGGTTAGTCCCCATGGAGCCCTTAAGCCGTTTTTATCGCGAGGGTTTAGGCCGGATCAACCAATTAGCCGCTAAAGAGGCTTTTGAGGCTTATTTAGTCGTGGCTGGAATCCCCTTAAAATTGAAGTGATAACCCGCCTATGAACCCAGGTCTGTACGTGCACACGCCCTTTTGCCCGCGGCGTTGCCCTTATTGCGATTTCTACTCCACCCCGGAGTTAGAGCTAATCCCCCAGTGGCTAACGGCCTTGGAGCTGGAGGTCAACCACCATACCCCTTACTGGCGGACCGAGGTCTTTGACTCCATCTACTTAGGCGGCGGCAGCCCTAGCGTCTTAAACGCCGACCAATTGGGCGCTTTAAAGAAGGTCATAAGCGGGTTAAAATTGGCCCCTAGGGCCGAGATCACCCTCGAGGCCAACCCAGAGGACGTCTCCCCGGAAAAAGTGGCCCTTTGGGCCAATTGGGGGGTCAATCGGGTCTCCTTGGGGGCCCAGTCCTTTCAGGAGCGAGCCTTACAAGGCCCTTTGGGCCGGACCCACGGTTCCGCGGACATTGGCCGGGCCATTAAGCTCATCCGGAAAGCTAAGCTGGCTTTAAGCTTGGATCTTATTTTCGGTTGGCCGGGCCAAGAGTTTAACGACTGGGTCTTAGACCTAAACCAAGCCGTGGACTTTGGGGTTAAGCATTTGTCGGTTTATTGTTTGTCTACGCCTTTAGGATCAGTCTTGGCCCAGCGCTTGGCGGCCCAAGAGCTCTTCGCGGCCCCGGAGGGGTTAGTGGCCGACATGTTCTTAGTGGCTGGGGATATCTTAAAAGCCGCGGGGCTGACCCGCTACGAGGTCTCCAACTTCGCCAAAGACGGCTCTTTTTGCCGCCATAACTTAAAATACTGGCGGCGGGAGAGCTACCTCGGCTTAGGCCCCGGGGCCCATTCCTTCGATGGGGCCAAAAGGTCAGCCAACACGGCCTCCATCCAAAAATGGGCCGAGGCTTTGGCCCATGGCCGGACGTCTTTAAGCTTAGTGGAGGACATCACCCCGGAGCAAGCGGTCCTGGAAAGCCTCATGCTGGGGTTAAGGTTGGCCGAGGGGGTCCCCATTAAGTTGTTAAAAGACCCGAGCTTAGCCGAGAAATACGTCGGGGAGGGCTATTTCACCAAGGCGGGCGGGTTTTTAAAGCCCACGGAAAAGGGCTTTTTGGCCGCTGATTTTCTGGCCAGGGCTCTAGCTTAGAGACTCTAGTTAGAGACTCTAGTTTAGAGACTGAGGTAGAGGAGTAACGTTATGTCCACCGCGGACGTCTATTACGCCACCCCGCGCTGTCGTTTGGGCGATAGCCTTTTAAATAAGCTGGACCGGGTCTTAACGGCGGCCGGAATCGAGACCATTAACTTTAAGAACAAGTTTTGCGCCATTAAGATCCACTTCGGGGAACCCGGGAACTTGGCCTTTTTGCGGCCCAACTTCGCCAAAACCGTGGTCGAGCGGGTTAAAAGCTTAGGGGGGCTGCCCTTTTTAACCGATTGCGGAACCTTGTACGTGGGTCGGCGGACCCACGCTTTGGCTCATTTGGAGGCGGCTTTTGAAAACGGTTTCACCCCGCTTTCCACTGGTTGCCAGATCATTATTGGCGATGGCTTAAAGGGGACCGATGAGGTCGAGGTTCCCGTCGCCGGGGAGATCGTTAAATCCGCCCGGATTGGCCGAGCCATCATGGACGCGGATATCGTTATTTCCTTAAACCACTTTAAGGGCCATGAGCTGACCGGCTTTGGCGGGGCCATTAAAAACTTAGGCATGGGTAGCGGCAGTCGGGCCGGGAAGATGATCATGCATAATGACGGTAAACCCCGGGTTAAAAAGTCCTTGTGCGTGGGCTGCGAGACCTGCGCCAAGTTTTGCGCCCAAGGGGCTATCGCTTTTAAAGACCATAAGGCCACCATTAACCACGCTAAATGCGTGGGTTGCGGTCGGTGTTTAGGCACTTGCAACGTCCACGCGGTGACCATCCCTTGGGACACGGCCAATAGCTCCTTAAGCTTTAAGATGGTTGAGTACGCCTTAGCCGTGGTTAAAGGGCGGCCCAACTTTCATATTAACGTCATTAACCACGTCTCCCCGTATTGCGACTGCCACGCGGAAAACGACGCCGCCGTGGTCCCGGACTTGGGCGTCTACGCTAGCTTTGACCCCGTGGCCTTGGATTTGGCCTCCATTGAGGCGGTTAACCAGGCCACCTTACTTTCGGGGTCCATTATGTCCGAGCGAGATAGTCCGGGAAAAGACGTCTTTACGGCCATCCACCCGACCACGGACTGGCGCGAGCAGATCGCCCATGGGGTCAAGATTGGTTTAGGGCAAGATAAGTATAAGCTTAATTTGGTTAATTAATAATTATTGGCTATTTAAAGGCTGGCTAATTATTTTAATCTTCCTGTAGCTTAACCCCAGATGGCCGGCAAAAGGGCCGCGAAGAGGAGGGCCGGTAAGCTATTGGAGATATCCACCCCAGGTTTAAGGCCCAGCATGTTGAGGCCAATGCCCATGACCATGAGCCCGCCAACGCTCTGGAGGCAGTTTTCCATGGCCGGGCTAAAAAACGGGGCCAAAAAGGCGGCTAAGACGATTAAGGAGCCCTGGTAAACTAAAACCGTGACTGGGATAAACAAAACCCCGGCCCCGGTTCGGGCGGCTAAAATGAGGCAAGCGAAAAAATCGATCAAGGTTTTGGCGTAAACCGTGGTCCGGCCTAAGCCTAAGCCCTCCTCAAAGGACCCAACGATGGCCATGGCCCCGGCGCAGACCATGACCGAGCCATTGACGAGCCCCTCGGCGAAAAGGGGGTTACTGGAGTTAACCATTTTTTTGAGGTGAGCGGCTAAAGCGTCTAAACGCTGACTAAGCTTTAAGATTTCCCCGGCCCCCGCCCCTAAGACCAAGGACAGGATGACCAGGAGGATATTTTGGGCCCCTAAGGCCATTTTTAGGCCAATGGCCAGTAAACAGAGACCAAACAACTGGAAGATTAAGACTTGAAGCCTTTGCGGTAGGCGACCGCCGATAAAAACCCCCACGCTGGCCCCGGCTAAGATGACTAAGGCGTTAATGACCGCTCCCCAAGGAAAAACCACTCGTAACTCCTAAACTTAAGACATTTTTGGGGCTAAAAAGGCTATCTAACCCCTTTACGCTCGTTGGCCCTTTTGACCTTGTTTATCATATTAAAGGCTTGAAAGGCTAGACTTTCCGCGAGCCTTACTGGAACCTTAGGGGGGCCAGGCGAGCGCGAATAAGTTTATCTCTAGGTAACATATTGATTTTAGTGATTATTCTTGGTAAATAGGAAATAGTTCGGTCTTTGTTTTATAATAACGCCCGGCTAATTTTGGCTCCACCAAAACGGCTTAACTTACGGGGTTAAGGCCCCAAAGGGAAGGTTAACGCGAAAATGGCTCCAGATAGTTCCCGCGCCCTAATTAAGGATCTTTTAGATTCGCCCGAACCAAAGGTGGGGGTTCTAGTTAAAGGTTGGGTCAGAACGCGGCGCGACAGTAAAGATTTCTCCTTTATTGAGCTTAATGACGGCTCGTCTTTACCCAGCCTCCAGGTCTTAGTCGACCGCGAGGCTCAAGGGTATGAGGCCCTAAAGGATCTAACCACCGGGGCCGCGGTTAGCGTGGAAGGGGACTTGGTGGAAAGCCGGGGTCAAGGCCAAAAATGGGAGTTACTGGCGAAAACGCTAACTTTAGTCGGCCCCAGCGGGGCTGATTACCCCTTGCAGAAAAAAAGGCACACCGATGAGTACCTAAGGGGTATCGCCCATTTACGGCCGCGAACCAATAAGTACGGGGCCCTTCTGCGGCTGAGAAGCGAAACGGCCTTCGCCATTCACCAGTTTTTTCGGGACCAGGGCTTTTTCTACGTCCAGACCCCCATCATCACCGGGAGCGACGCCGAGGGGGCGGGGGAGATGTTCCAGGTGACGACCGTTAAAGGCCCAGATCCAGATCCGACCTTTAAAAACGATTTTTTTGGCCGTTACGCCGCTTTAACCGTGTCCGGGCAACTGGAGGCCGAGCTTTTGGCCTTGGCCTTGGACCGGGTCTACGTTTTTGGCCCGGCCTTTCGGGCTGAGAACTCCAATACGGCCCGGCACGCCGCCGAGTTCTGGATGGTCGAGCCCGAGGCCGCTTTTATGGATCTCGCCGGGGACATGGATTTAGCTGAGGCGATGATTAAATCGGTGGTCCGCTTCGTTCTAAAGAACCGGGCAACCGATCTGGCCTTGTTCGATAGTTTTGTCGAGCCGGGGTTACTTAAGCGCTTAAACGTTTTAGCCGAGTCCAGTTACCCCCGGGTCCCCTACGCTGAGGCCATTAAAATTTTAAGCGGGGCCGCCAAAAAGTTTGAGTTCGCCCCGGTCTGGGGGGCGGATCTAGCCACCGAGCACGAGCGGTTTTTGTGCGAAGAGGAATTTAAAGGCCCTATTATCGTTTACGATTACCCCAAAGCCATTAAATCCTTTTACATGCGGAATAACGACGATGGCCAAACCGTGGCCGCCATGGATGTCTTGGCCCCCAAAGTTGGGGAGTTAATCGGCGGCAGTCAACGCGAGGAAAGGCTGGATCTCTTACAAGACCGTATGGCCGAGCTAAGCCTTAACCCGGAGCCTTACTGGTGGTACCTAGATAGCCGCCGCTGGGGTTCTGTCCCCCACGCGGGCTTTGGTTTAGGCTTTGAGCGGTTTTTAATGACTTTAACCGGGATCGCCAACATTCGCGACGTGATCCCCTTTCCGAGGACCCCCAAATCATTGGAATTTTAGCCCATATAAACGCCCTAACCTAGCCTAACTAAAACGCGCAAGGCTAATTTTGGGGCTCTTAATGGAAGGAGATATATATGTCTTTAATTATTGGCATGGCGGGTAAAGGCGGCACGGGGAAGACCACCTTGGCCGGTTTAGCGGTCCGTTATTTAGCCAAGGTCGGCAAAGTCCCGATCTTAGCCGTGGACGCCGACTCCAACGCCAACCTGGCCGACGTCCTCGGCATGACCTACGACCGCACCTTATCCGAGGCCCGGGAGGAGATGAAGTCCTCGGTGGGCAACGTCTCCATAACTAAAGACACTTTAATTGAGATGCGCACCCAAGAGGCCATTGTCGAGGGCGATGACTTTGATCTGGTGGTCATGGGCCAACCCGAGGGCTCGGGTTGCTATTGCGCGGCCAACTCCATTTTGGCCGCGGTTTTGGATAAGACCTTAAAAAACTACCCTTACCAGGTCATTGACAATGAGGCCGGCATGGAGCATATCTCTAGACTGACGGCTAGGTACATGGATATCTTCTACGTGGTCTCGGACGCCTCGCGCCGGGGGTTTACGGCGGCGGTGAGGATCTGGCGGTTAGTGGAGGAACTGGGCATCACCATTAAGCGGAAGTACTTGATTTTAAATCGAACCCGCGGCGAAGTCCCCCAAGAGGTTCAAGACATTATTAAAGAAGAGAACATGACTTTAGCCGGGGTTATCCCGGATGACTCCAGTATCTACGACACCGATCAGGCCGGGAAACCCACTTCCTTTTTAACCGAGGCCTCCCCCGCCGTGGCCAAGGCCAATCAGATCTTTAAGGAAACGCTCTTTGAGTGAGACGCCTTTAACCGATTTAAACTCCTACGTGGCGAAAGTCTTGGGTTGGGCCAATAGTTTTTTGGCCCCTTACCCCAACCCCCAGGCCGTGGCCCGCCACTTAGAGGAGATTAACGGTTACCCGAACTTAGCTAAGTTAGAGCCGCCCAAAACGGTTCTAACTTTAGAGCCCTCCATGGCCCTTAAAGCCTATCGCTTAAAGGGGCGGGAAGCGGTTTTAGCGGGCCGGATCCTTTTTGAGCACGCCGCCGCCGGTGAAGGGACCCGCTTAAGCTTGGGGCCTAAGTTTTTGATCCAGCCCAAGGACTTGGACCCGACCTGGCCCGGGCTTAATTTGCCTTTAGGTTTACGTCGCTTAGCCCAACTGTTTTTTGAGATCGCTTTACTGGCCAAAGAGGAAGGGTTATTGGTCTCTCAGGTTCTAAGTCAGCAGAAGATTTTGGTGGTGACCTCGAAAGAGGTTATTTTAGCCGTGGCCAAAAAAATCCTCACCGCCTTTAGCTCTTTAATCCCCCCGGAAAACTTTCTTTTTTTAGGCCAAGCGGCTTTTTACGGCTTGGACCGTAAGCCCAACGCTCTATGGGCCTTTGACCCTCATTCGCCCTTAAGGCTCCATAACCACGGGGCCATGGCCGTGCAAAAGACCTTAAATAACGAGGTCTTCCGCTTGGATCCCGCGACTTCTGCGCCTTTACCCTTAAGCCAAGAAGAGTTTTTCCAGTTTTTAGGGGAATTTTCCGATCTGGTCTCTTTAAACGTGGAGGACTTGGATTACTTAACCCAGGCCTTGGATTACGAGACCTTGGGGCTGGCGGTGAGCTTAGGGGAATCGGGCTTTGGCATGGTTATGGAAATCACCGGTAACGATCCCTTTAGGCCCATTAAAGGCGGGATGTGCGCTTATGACCCCGAGCTAAAAAGGGATGTCGTAATTGAAAGTTTTCGCTTAAAAGGGGTTAAACCAGAGGACATTAAGTACTTAAACAAAAACTTTAACCACTACCCTAACCCTAGCCAAGTCTTTAACCGCTTAAAGGAAAACGGGCTCTTTTGGCCCCCGGTCATTTATCACGATCGGGTTTACTTTCAACCGGTTCAAGGGGATCTTAACTTTTTAACTAAAACCGCCTTTTTCACCCGGCCTAACGTTAAAAGCATTAATAGCTTAAAATCCCCGGCCAATATCCCGGCGGCTTTATCCGCCTTAAAAGCCCAAGACCAGCTCCCCGGGCTCCAAGACTTTATCGCCTCTCTTAATCTTACCAATTAATCTAAACTAAATTTAACTAACCAAATCCAATTCTTGGCTTTCAGTGGCCAGTAAGCATTCTTGAGCCACCTTAGCCGGATCGGGGGCGGTTAAAAGGGCCTCGCGGAGGCAAGCCACCGTGGCCCCGGCCTTAAAGACAAAGGGGATATTTTGGGGGTTAAGGCCCCCAACCGCCCACACGGGGATTTTAAGCCGCCTTTTTATCCGTTCAATCAGCCGCGTCCCCGCGCCTGGGTGGCCCGGTTTACAGCTGGTGGGAAAGATAGGCCCGATTAAGACCAGATCCGCTCCGGCCTTTTCGGCTAAGACGGCCTCTTCTAAGGTGTGGGCCGAGATGCCCACCCGTAAACCCAGTTTTTTGGCTTTACCTAAGTCGCCTATATGGTGAATGGCCTGAAACGGGAGATGCAAACCATCGGCCCGGATTTGGCTAGCCACCGTTAAGTCGGAGTTAATGATTAAACGGCTTTGGGTTTGGCGGGCGATGGGGAGTAAGGCCGTGGCTAAGGCCAAAAGCTCTTTTGGGGGTAGATCTTTTTCCCTTAAGATAACTTGGCCGATCCCGGCGTTAAGAATCTTGGCCACCCGGGTTAAGATGGGCTCCGGGGCGATATGGCGATCGGTTATTAAGCAAAGGCGTCTAAAGTCGCGCATAATCAGTGAAAACGGGTTGATGGCCTTTAGCGGCGATGGCCTTTTGGACTTCCGTCACCCCCCGGTCATCGCTTTTGGCGAACTGCTCGGAGCCGTTGGCTTCCCCATCGTGGCCCCCGACCGTGGTCTTAACCCCCGCCGAAAGGCGGGTTACGCCTAAGCCAATTAAGTTGTCCCGGTAAAAGGCCCTTTCCCGGGTGGATAAAGAGATCCCAAAAGAAGGCGAGAAAATTCTTAAAGCGAAAATGATTTGCCCTAACTCCTTTTCGCTAACCGCCCCCAAGGGCTGGATCCCGGAGGCTGGCCGTAAGCGGGGGGTGGAGTAGGCGATCTCGGCCGCTGGAAATTTTTGGCTTAAATACTGGCCATGGGCCCCTAAAGCCAAAACGTCGGGCCGAAAGTCGCCTAAACCCAATAAGGCCCCTAAGCCCACCTGGCGGATCCCGGCCTCTAGGGCTCTTTCCGGGCCAAATAAACGCCAGTTATAGTCTTTTTTAGGTCCTTTAGGATGGATTCTATCATAAAGAACCGGATCATAGGTCTCTTGGTAAAGGCAAACGTAATCCGCCCCAGCCGCTTTAGCCGCCGCGTACTCCTCGGTGGTGAAAGGGTAGACCTCTAAGCCCACGCTCGGAAAATCGGCCGCCGCTTGCGAAACGGCCGCGTTAATAAAGTCTGGGCCCGACTTTACCCTAGACTCGCCAGTTAAAAGCAAAACGTCTTTTAAGCCAGTTTTCTTAATGGCGGTCAGCTCTTTTTGGATTTCTTTGGGGGTTAAAACCCCGCGCTTAATGTTATTAAGCTGACTGTAGCCGCAGTAAAGACACTGGTTTTGACAATAATTGGCTAAGTAGAGGGGGGTGTAAAGGGCGATGTTTAAGCCAAAAAAGCGGCGGGTTAGATCTTGGGCCTTTACGGCCATGGCTTCTAAGTAAGGCTCAGCGGCCGGGGCCAAAAGGGCCCCTAAGTCTTCCAAGGCGAGGGTTTCCTTAGTTAGGGCCCGCTCCACCATAGAAGGGGTCACGGCCTTAAAATCAAAGTTAAAGGGGTCGCCAAAAAGCTCAGTCATTATAGCCTCAATCCTCAGAACTGGGGGTGTTTAAAAAGCCGGTTAAAGGTGAACTGGACGAAGGCTCGGCGATGGGCCCTAAGCCGGCTAAATAAGCCGCTCGGCCAGCTTTGACGGCTAAAGCGAAGGCCTTGGCCATGGCCGGCGGATCCTCGGCGGTGGCCACCGCCGTGTTAACCATGACCGCGGCGGCCCCCATTTCCATGGCTTCGCAAGCTTGGCTCGGTCGGCCAAGCCCGGCGTCCACGATGACGGGGACCGCAACCCCGGTGATGATTAAGCGGATAAGCTCCCTAGTGGTTAACCCTTTGTTGCTGCCAATGGGGGCCCCTAAGGGCATGACCGCGGCGGCCCCGGCTTTTTCCATCTTCCGGGCCATGACCAGATCCGGGGTCATATAGGGTAAAGCCACAAACCCATCGGCCACTAACAATTTTATGGCCTCTAAGGTCTCCTCGTTGTCGGGCAAAAGGTTTTGGGCGTCAGTGATAACCTCGATCTTAATAAAGTCGCCGCACCCGAGCTCCCGAGCCAAGCGGGCTAAGGTTAAGGCCTCTTTGGCCGTTCTGGCCCCGGAGGTGTTGGGGAGTAAGGTTTTCCCTTTAGGCAAAAAATCCAAAACATTGGCCTCGCCAAAGGGGTTGACCCGTCTTAGGGCCAAGGTGACGATATCCGGCTCCCCAGCGGTGACCACTTCTTGGATCCTCGGGAGCGGGTATTTCCCGGAGCCTAAGATGAGACGACTATGAATGAGCTTACCCCCTAGGATAAAGGGGTCGGGTTTCGCGCTGGGCATTAACCGCCTCCCACAAAAGTGACCACTTCCAAAACATCGTTATTATTAACTTTAATTTGCGCTAACTTATCGCTAGGGGCCACGGCCTCGTTTAAAAGGACGGCCACCGGGACTTTATCGTAGCCAAGTTGGCTAAGTATCTCGGCGATGGACCGCGTCTCAGTTAGCTCATATGGTTTACCGTTAACCAGCATGACGATTTCCCCAAAAAAAAAGCCGCTTTCCCCGCCACCAGGGAAAAAAGCCACATGGTTTTAAATCATTTGGACAGTTTCCTGACGGCATTACCCGCTAAAGGTTCTAGGGGTTTGGGCTAAAGCCCATCTCAGCTAGAAGCTCCCCCACTGTGGCTATTAAGTATAGCGCCTTTACGGCCAAAACTCAAAAAAGCTTTTTCAAATAAGTATATCGTCTATTTAGGGTATTTAGGGCGAATTAGGAGTGATTAAGGTGGAAGAAGGCGATTATTAAAAAGTCTTAGGTTTTTGGGGGGGCTCTGTTTGGGGGGGGATCCAAGGGGCTAACTGGCCTAAAGATTTAGGGGGGCGTAAGGCCCCCCTAAGAATTAAAATTGCTCTAAAAAGCGTAAATCCCCTTCGTACAAGTGGCGAATGTTGGCTAACCCGTATTTGAGCATAGCGGCTCGGTCCACGCCTAAGCCAAAGGCGAAGCCAGAAACCTCTTGGGGGTCGTAACCCACAAACTTGTACAGAGCCGGATCGACCATGCCGCTCCCCAATAACTCCAACCAGCCGCTCCCTTTGCATAAGCGACACCCAGAGCCACCGCATAAAACGCAAGCGATGTCCACTTCCGCTGAGGGCTCGGTGAAGGGGAAAAAACTGGGTCGAAGGCGAATGGCGGTTTTAGGGGAGAAAAAGGCCGTGGCGAAGGCCGATAAGACGCCTTTTAGGTCGGCCATGGTCACGTTTTTATCCACCACTAAACCTTCCACCTGATGGAACATGGGCGAGTGGGTGATATCATCGTCCCGGCGGTAGGTTTTTCCGGGGGCGATGATCCAGACCGGGGGTTTTAATTTTTCCATGGAGCGGATCTGCACTGGGGAGGTGTGGGTCCTTAATAGAAGCTTATCCCCGACAAAAAGGCTCTCTTGCATATCCCTTGAGGGGTGATCCGCTGGAAAGTTTAAGGCCTCAAAGTTGTAGTAATCCGTTTCCACTTCCGGGCCTTCGACCACGGTAAAGCCCAGTTTCTCAAAAACGCCGCAGATTTCGCTCATGGTCCGGCTAATCAAGTGATCCCGGCCCACCTGGCGCCGCCGGCCCGGTAAAGTGACGTCTAACCCTAAGCTCCGGGTTTTAGCGGTCTCTAGCTTAGCTATGGCTTCGTCTAAAGCCTTTTTAGCCACGGCTTGGGCCGCGTTGGCCGCTTGACCGGCTTTGGGCCTTTCTTCGACCGGTAAAGACCCAACCCCGCGGGAAAGACCGGTTAAACGCCCTTTGGAGCCCAAGTAGAAAACCCGGGCGTTTTCCAAGGCTTTAAGATCCAAAGCCTCCCTAAAGGCGATTTGGGCCTCCTTTAAGACCGCGGCGATTTCCTCAAGTAAGGAGCTCATGATTAGTCCTATCGAGCCAGAAAAAAGCTAGAGACCTATGGCGGCCCTAACCACAAATAAGGCCGCCGGGCCACGGCGGCCTTTTAGGGCCAAGGGCTAGTCGCGTCCAGATTAAGACGCTTATAAAGCCTTTAAACTTACTTAGACACCTTAATTAGGGTTAAGTTTAGGCTTAAAGGCGAAAAGCTTAGCTTTAAGCCGCTTGGCTTTGGAGCGATTTAACTAAGCTCGCGAAGTTGTCCGGCTCCTGGATGGCCAGCTCCGATAAGCTTTTGCGGTTCAGCTCCACTTGGGACTTATTGATGAGATCAATCAACTTAGAGTAGGAAAGGCCTAAAACCTTAGCCGCGGCCCCTAAGCGGACGATCCAGAGGGAGCGCATTTCCCGTTTACGGACTTTCCGGTCCCGATAGGCGAAGCACAGGCCCTTTTCCACCCCTTCCCGGGCGCTCCGGTACAGAGTCCGCCGACCCCCCCGAAAGCCTTTGGCCATACTAAGTATTTTTTTATGTCTTTTTTTCGCCGCTAGGCCGCCTTTAACGCGCATGGCCTTCGCTCCTTAATCGAGTTAATAGCCGACAAAAATATCGGTCGTAAGGCTAAAAAATTATCGGCCTTTTAGCCCAAGTAGGGCAGTAATTTGGCGATGGACTTCAGGTTGGTGGGATCAACCAAAGCGTGCGACCGTAAACCCCTTTTCCGTTTGGGCGATTTGGTGGTCAGAATGTGGCGGGCGTAAGCCTTGTACCGCCTGACTTTCCCGGTGGAGGTGGCGTGAAACCGCTTGGCCGCCGCGCGGTTGGTCTTCATTTTGGGCATAATATCCAGACCTTTAATGTGGTTAATAAGGCGAGCCCCTTAGAGCCTTAAGCGAAGCGTCTAAGGGGCCCACAAAGGGTATAATCGGGGATATATAGCATAAAAAAGGCGGCTTGACAAGGGTTTTTCGCCCGACCGCTTAAATAACCCATAATGGCCCTTATTGGCCCTTTTGGGGCCAATAAAACCGCCTTTTAGTGGCCTTTAGGGTTTAATTATCGGGCCAGGGGCTTCGGGCTTTAATAAAGTCATGAGCCAACTGGGGATCTTGGTGACCTTTAGCTCCTCGTTAACGATGGCGTGAATGGTGTGCCCAGCCACCCGGACCTCTGGGCTCTGACCCTCGTACAACCGGTAATCAAACCGGAAGCTGGCCCGTTTGACCTGGGCGATCCAAGCCTCGATGCGGATGAGCTCATCGTAGTGAAAGGAGGCGTAGTAATGGGCCCAAGCCTCGGTTAAGGGGGTCCGGATGCCTTTGGCCTCCACTTCCGAGTAGGGTAAACCCAGTTCCCGTAAGTACTCGCCCCTAGCTTGCTCAAAAAAACGAAAGTAGTGGCCATTGTTGACCACGCCCATTAAATCCGTGTCCACGTATAAGACCCGGTACCAGGTGACTATCTTAAACGTGTCCTCGGGGCCAGTTAACTCAGCGACCAAGATTAGACCCTTTCCGCCCCAAAGAGAGCTTGGCCTAAAGCCGGTCCGTTAGGAACCAAAAGGCCAGAATCCAAGGCGTTTTTCTCGTTAAACCCTAAGGCCTGGGGGCCCTTCTGGTTTCGCGAATCGTAAATGACAAAAGGCACGGGATCGGCGGCGTGGGTCCTTAGGACCAACGGGGTGTAGTGGTCGCAAGCCACTAAGAGCCGATAATCCCAGCCGGCTTGGGCTAAACCTTCTAGAACGGGGCCAACGATTAAACGGTCAAAGTTCTCGATGGCTAAAAGCTTATCGCTTAAGTTCCCCTGATGGGAGGCCTCGTCCGGGGCCTCCAGGTGGATAACCGCTAGATCCCGGGATTTTAAGGCTTGTAAGCCAGCGACGACTTTCCCTTCATAGTTGGTTTTAACCAAACCCGTGGCCCCGTCCACCCAAATGGGCTCTAACCCCGAGTAAAGGCCTAAACCCCGGATGATGTCCACCGCCGAGACCGTGGCCCCGGTTAACCCCCACCGCTCTTTATAAGTCTTAATCTGGGGCGACTGGCCTTGACCCCAGAGCCAAACGGAGTTGGCCGGGGCCAAGCCTTTGGTTAAGCGGGCTCTATTGACCGGATGATCGGCCAAGATGGGCCAGGAGGCTTTAACTAAGCTCATGAGCGGCTCTAAAGCCGGATCGCCAAGAAAACCGTCTATAGGTTGGTCCCGATAGTCGTGGGGCGGTAAAGAGGGTAAACCCCTAGGGGCCTCGGGCCAGACCAGTAAGTTCCGGTAGGAGACGCCTTGATGGAGGGTGGCCTTACCTAAGGGGAGCTTTTCGGCCAGGACGGCGATTAACTCCCCAGCCTCAAGGCTAGAAATATCCCCGGCCGCGTGGTCGCGCATTAAGGTTTTGGCCCCAAACTCCAAGGTCACTAGATTTAGCCGAAAAGCCAAAGCCCCCGTGGGGACGGCCACCTTTAAGGCCGCGGCCTCCAAGGGCCCCCGACCGGTTAAGACGCCTTTGGGGTTGTAACCCATTAAAGACATGATGGCCACGTCCGAGCCCGGGGCCATGCCCTCGGGGGTGGTGACCACCCGACCGAGCGACCCGGCCTGGGCCAAGCGGTCCAGATTGGGGGTTTTGGCGGCTTCCAAGGGGGTTTGGTTGGCTAGTTCCGGGATGGGGTAGTCCCCCATGCCATCGCCGATTAAGATTAAATATTTCATAAAAAAAGAAACTAATTTCACCATTCAAGTATAGAATATCAAAGTCCGGCGACAATTTTTAAAAATTGCGGCTCACTTTTTTTAATCGCGCTTAATTTTCGAGCCATTTGATTTTTGGACTCGTTTAAGATCTTTTAATAACACTTCTAGGACTCTGTCCTGGGCTATGCCCATCACTATACCCTCGGCTAGGCCCTCAGCAAAGCCCTCGGCGAAGTTTTCGGCTCTGATTATTTGTTTTTCCCTCTTCTCCAATAATCGATCAATCGTCCAGCGACTGTACTGTCTATGGGTTTCAGGGTCCGCGACCGACAGATTGTTAAGTTCCGCGAATTGTTTGAAGTCTTCGACCTCGTTAAATGAGTTTAGATTGTGGTCCATTTCCACTGCCTCTTTTAGCGAAATTTTTGCCCACCACAAGACCGGCTGATGGCCGTTAGCCAGCGAGGCGGGAGGGTTGTTAAAGTCCCTAAAGGCTCGTCAAGAACCTTGGCGGTGGAAGGCGCTGGGTCGCAAATACCAACCGTTAGGCTTTTAAGAGGGCTATCTTCTAGGTCAAGCGACTCTGGGACAACGGTCTTAAGATCATTTATTGAAACTCCACCTGGCCCGCGACTGGCTACTCCCCCAAGGAAATTTTAATAGTTTAATCAAAAAAAACTAATCGCGCCATTCAGGTATAGAATATTGGCTAACATCCAGAGTCCAGCGACAATTTTTTAAAATTACGGCTCGCTTTTTTTAATCGCGCAAAATTTTCCAGCCCTTTGATTCCTGGACTTGCTCCAGAGCGCTGTTAATAATATTCTCAGGGATTTCGTATTTCTTCAAAGTCTCAATGATACCAGGGAAATCCTGGCTTGACTTCGCTTTTTTTAAAAGCCCTATCGCGACTTTCATCGATCGCTTGGCATCGCCCTCGGCTTCGCCCTCGGCTAGGGTCTCTTCTCTGATTATTTGTTTTTCCCTCTTCTCCAATAATCGATCAATCGTCCATCGTCTGTACTGTCTATGGGTTTCAGGGTCCGCGACCGCCAGATTGTTAAGTTCCGCGAATTGTTTGAAGTCTTCGATCTCGTTAAACGCTTTTGGATTATGGTTCATTTCCACTACCCCTTTTAGCGAAATTATACCCATATGAGATCGGCAGATGGCCGTCAGCCAGCGAGGTGGGGGGTTGTCGCGGTCTCTGGGATGATCGTTAAGAAACTTGGTAGCTCAAGGCGCTGGGTCTCAAACAAATCCGTCAGGCTCTCAAAAGGCTCATCTTCAAGGTCAATCCGTCGACATGATGAAAACCTTTCCCCGAACTTCCTAAGCTTAAAGTCGAGGATAGTAATAGCTACCATACGGCGCGAAAACTAGCCAATTGAATCTCAAAAATGAGGTAAAGGCCGTCTTCAGCGCTCGCCCCTTAGGTCTAGGTGGCCACCTCGCTCGTCTTTACCTCTAAGAGAATAAATTTTTGGGGAGTAACGGTTAATACTTTTTATATGGACACCGCCGGAATCCGCTAAAACCGCGTTCACGAGACTTTTCATGGCCAGGCCGCTAAGCTCAACTGACTGGAAAATAGCCATGATCACCGGGTCCGCCAGCGGGGTGGGAGAGCCAACTGTTTGGTCAAACGACTTTAAGGCAAGCGACTCTGGGACATCGGTCTTAAAATCATCCATTGAAACTCCACCTGGCCCGCGACCGGCCACCCAGCCAAGGGGAAACTTTAATAGTTTCGTAAAAAGGCGGCTAGCGGTCAAAAAAAGGCAAAAGGTCGTGGGTGAGGCCCTAACCAATTTTAAAATTAAAAGCCAAAAACGCTCAGCTAAAAGGTTTTAACCAATAGGTAACGGTCAAAGAGCTAACCAATCCTTTTAAGCTAACTTATAAAAAACTACCATTTTTTGGCTAAAGTTTCAAGGGCGGAGAGGTTTGTCGGGCGCGGGCCAGGGTGGTTAAAGGAAAGGTTTTTAGCGGATTAAAGAACAAAAAATCCCTCTGGGGCTGATTGGGCCCCAAAAAATAAAGCGCAAATAACCCTAACTAGCCAAGAAAGCTAGTTAAAAAACAAGCTAAAAGGTTAAAAGCTATTAATCTCTAGTAGCTTTTCTCCAACTGGGACTCCAAAAGGCTAATTTTGGCCTCGATCCGGGAGTAGTCATCGACTAAGCTCCGGTGGCTCAAGACCAGTTTCTGATAATAGTCTTCCCCGCTATTCCGGGTTAAGTTGGAGTCAACGTCATTCTGGGCAAGTTTTGAAACAATTCGAGAGGATTTATCTTCAGGCACCGCGATATCTTTCGGGGAAACCCAAGTTAAGAAAATTAAGGGTTATGGTTAGGTATAGCCCAACCGATTAATGAGGCGCGGGCCGCGAAACTTTAAGGTTTTAGCGAGGATTAGCTAATCAAGGAGCGACCCCTATATATTGAGACCGTGGGCCTAAGTTCCCCAAGCGGCGCTTATTGGAACCTATTATACACGACTCAAATTTAAGAATACGGTAAATCAGACACTTTGTCAATACTTTTTTAAATATCCTTTCTCGCGGTTTTTTGATTTACGGTGATTAAGCCTATTGAACCTTTGCCTTGATCGCTAATTTTTAGGTAGCCCCAAAGTGGATCAAAAAAAAGGGTAAGTTTATGATCCCCAAGCTAAAGGGATCGCTTTATCCTAAAAACACTTCTAAACTCCGCAAAGGTATGTTTATAGTATTATATTTAAAATTTTATTTGTAAAAAATAGAAAAACGCCTTCTTAATAAAAATTTTTAATGAAAATATATTATTACCCTTTAGCGTCCAAAGGTCTTGGTCTTTATTAGACTAAGGTTAGTTAAGTTAGTTGGAATTGGGCGTTATCGCCCGGGGCAAACCCTTAGGGCAGGCTTTTTGGCAGGCCCATTGGCAGTCCAGCCATAAGGAGCATCTTTGGTGATTGATTAGAGGCGGCCCAAACTCGCGCCGGGTCAAAGCTTGGCCCGGGCAAGCCTTAGCGCAGCGACCGCAGCCTAAGCATCCTTTAGCGCACAGTTGGTCCATAACCTTTAAAGTCTCTTGGCCTCGGCACGGGATAATGACCCGGGCGCTGGCCGGAATCAACCGTATGAGGCCAAGTGGGCAAGCCGTTAAGCATGAGCCGCAGCCCTGGCAAAGGTCGAGCTGAAAAATAGGGGTTTTAGCTAAACTAGGGGCTAAACTAGGGGCTAAATCAGGGGCTAAACTAAGGGCCCCGGTTGGGCAAGCCATAACGCAGTCGCCTAAACCTAAACAGGCCGTAAAGCAGGCGTAAGCCAGGCTCCCTAAGCGACAGGCCCAAGGCTCGGGGGCTTGGCCTATAAGGCGCGGCGAGCCCTCGGCCCGTAAACAGAGGCGGGTGGGGTGAAAGAGCGTTGGGTTAAAGGGCTGGGGGTTAATAGGCTGATCCGGCTCTAGGGGCTCTGGGGAGGGTAAAGTTTTTAGCCCCCGCCCGCCAGTTAAACCCCATAAGGCCAAGCCGCCCAAATAGCCCCAAAAACCGCCGTAAATGGCCCCTAGACCGGCTAAAAGCCCTAAGGGCGAACATCGCCCCGAAGGCTTGAAAGGCCCCCAAAAGGCCATTATGAAGACCAAAGGGAGATGGGTCAGATCCGCCTGGCTAACCAAGGGGGCTAGGGCCGCTAGACCAACCCAAAGACCAAAAGGGCCTAAAAAGCGCGGGTTTTTCCGGTAAAGGGAAATAGTCAGCCAGATGGCCCCGGGCGATAAGGCCCATAGGCATTTCGCCGCTGGCGGGGTGGCGGTTAAAGTCAAACCCATTAAAGGGCCAATTATCCCTAATATAGCCCCTAATAAGGCCCCAATTAAACCCGGCCATTTAATAAGCCCCGGAAAAACGGTCAATAACCCCCCGCTTAAGCCGGCTAAGATCGCGGCCATTAAGCTATCTGGGCCAAGAAGGGCTAAAGCGGCTAGACTTCCGGCTAAAGGGTCCAAGTCCCGCGCTGGGGCCGAACGGCCCCAGCTTTTGGTCAATTGGCCTAACCCGTAAGCTAGGGCTAAGGCCAAAACCAGCCAGAGCCCCGGGTAATAAATTAGCCAAATAACTATTAAAGGGGCTAAACTAATGATAATTTTTAAGTTTTGCCCTTGAAAAGAGTTTTCTTTAGCGGCTCGGGTGGGATCATGAGGCCCGGGCCTTAAGGCGACCACCAAAGGTTTGGTCATAAGGCCCAAGAGGTTAAGTAGCGTAAAGGCCGAGCCGCTGGGCAGGCTAAGGCGCATTGACCGCAATTGGGGCAGTTAAACAAAAGTTTTCTCACTAGGGGGCCTAAGTTGGGCCAGAGCTTTAAGTCCTTTTGGGCTAAGCTTTGGATGGGCAATTGTAAAGGGCAAGCTTTTTGACAAGCCGCGCAAGCTCGGCAAGGCCCCGGGGCCGGGGCTAGATCCCGAGCCCGGATTAAGTTTAAGGCGAAAACGCTCTCGGCCAAACCCTCGTTTAAGCGGGCCGTGGGCCGACCTAACCTTAAACCATCCAAGGTCACTTGGTCCAGGGGCTGGGGGGTTAAACTTAACCGCGTTAGAAGGTCGAAAGGCCTTTGCCCGGGGGGCAAGAGATAGTTTTGGCCTTGGATGGCCACGGGGTAAAGGCGTAAAGGCCGACCGGTTCGGGCCAATTGGCCTAATAAGTAAACGTCGCGGCTATCAAAATGGGCTTTTAAGCCCTTAGCGTAACTTAAGCCCAGTGAAGGCCTTAAAAACGGGCCCCAGGTTAAGGGCCAGGGTTTAGTTATGGCTTGACTCGGAAAATCGGGGTTCAGGGGCCAACTATCCGGTCGGGCTAAGATCTTATCGTGATCGGGATAGATTCGCTTAATGACTTTAAGGCCCTCGCTCATCACCAACGGCCACTCGGACCAGAGGGTTTGGGCTAAGGTTAGATCGGGCTCCGGGTCCAAGGCCGTGACCACCACCGTTTCCGTTAAAGGGATAAACGGTAGGCCTAAACCCAAAGACTGGAGGGCTTTCGCGAGCGCCGGGCCTTTTAAGTTAGTTAAATCCGCTGGTTCCCCGGGGCCAGCTAAGCTAGGGCCCGGGGTTAAGGTCACATAGCGCCCGTTTAGCCCTTTAATGACCCCAGCCGTTGGGGCCAGTAAATCCCCTTGGTTAGGGGCTTGGGCTAAGGCGAGAGGTTCGCCGAGGGCGATCTTCCGCCCGACTTTTAAGCCTTTAACCGGGGTTCGACCGCCGAAAGGGAGGTGGCTATAGTCCGGCGGGGGCCAGGATTTAAGCGGCGAGGCGGCCACTAGAGACTTTGGCGGTTAGCGCGTTTCCGCGGAAAGAAGGCCAAAAAGAAAACGATGATAAGGGCCATGAGCCCGGCCCCCAAGAGGTAGGAGGTCCCAAAAGACCCTTGGGAGTTGGCTAAAAAGCCCATGATCATGGTGCCCACGCTGACGCCAATGTCGTTAAAGGTGTAGAAAAAGGCCGAAGCCGTGGTCATTTTGTCCCGGGGGGCGGAGCTAAAGGCTAAAGCTTGAAGGCCCGGAAAGAGGGGGCCCACCCCCAGGCCGTAGAGGACCGCGGCTAGGTAGTAACTAAAGACGCTTTGGGCCAGGTAGATTAAAATTAAGGCCAGGCCAACGATGGCCGCCGCCGGGACGACGACCGCCCTCGACCCATAACGGTCATAAATCCGGCCGCTGGTGAGCCGGGAAAATAGGGCCCCAATGGTCGAGACCAAAAAGTAATTGGCCGCGTTGGGCAAGTTTTTCTCCACGCAGTACACCGCAAGATAGGCCGAGACCGCGGCCACGGCCATGCCGTAGAGAAAGATCAATAACGAGGGTTGATAGAGCGTTTTGATGGTGGTCGCGATGGACCAAGAGGAGCCGGTTTTCGGCGGGGCGGCTTTGGTCTTAGGTAGGCGTAAGCTAACTAGAACCGCTAAGACGTAGCAACCGGCGACGCCGCAAAAAAGGGCCGTATGGCCCATAGTGGCGAAAAGCCACAACCCCGCTATGGGCCCAATGGCTAAAGCCACGGTGGCCCCGAGGCCCAAGTAGCCTAAACCCTCGGCTAAGCGGGTCGGGGGAATGACGGACACGGCGATGGTGACGACTAAGGTGGAGGTTAAACCGTAACCCGCCCCAAAGAGGAGCCGGGCGAAGGCGTAGCTTAGGGGCCTTTGGATGAGGAAATAGAGAAAAGAGCCTAAGGCGCAAAAGACAAGACCGCATCTGATAATGGCCAGATAGCCGTATTTCTGGCTGATCCGGTTGGCCCCAAAGCGCGATAAGACCGAGGATACGGCGAAGGTGGCGAAAATGAGGCCAATGACTTTCTCATCGCAACCAACCGCGACCAAGTACAAAGACAAGGTCGGAAGAAGCATAAAAAAGCCTAAGAACACGCACATGTTAAGGCCAAGGCAGGTCAAAAAGGCCGAAGTCCAAAGAGTGGGCCTGGGGCTAGAGAACGCGATCATAGCGCTCCTTAAGAAAATGGTCTTTAAGCTTTAACCCCGTCTTGACTTGGGATTTTAAGGGCTCTGGCGACGCGCGGGGCTCGGCTTAAGCGTCGCCGCGCTTAAAGCCGAAATGGGGGCGGGGCCACCCGCCAATAGGCCGTCACTAGATCTATGAGGACGGTGGGGCCTTAAATTTTGGTGGACTCGCTTTTATGGCGCTTTTTCTGGCGAACGGTTTTGGATGGCCTCATATTCCTTCGCTAAATCCCCAAAGTTCTCCCAACGGGTGATAGTTCTCTTTTGGTCATTAATGACTATCCCTAGGCGAATAGTATTTTTGTAACCCGCGGCGTAACGTTTTTCAATTAACTGGTCCCGAGCGTTCTTCAGAGTCTCTATTTCTTTATCTTCATTTTCGCAGACTTTTATTTCCATGATCCAAGCCC
>JAISRZ010000072.1 GCA_031273455.1 Deltaproteobacteria bacterium
CCGATGGTCTAGGATACGGGGACATTCAAATCCAGTACGCGGGAAAAAATTACGTTATTGAGACCAAGATCAAAGATAACGAAATTAGCCGGGCCAAAAGCTTAGAACAGACTTTACGATATATGGACGGCCTTTTAGTCAATGAAGGGTGGCTAGTGGTGTTTGACCGGAAATCGGAAAAGAGCTGGAAAGACAAAATTACCTGGGACACCAAGACTATGCCCAATGGGGCAACGATTCACGTGGTTGGTTGTTAACAATGGCCTTATAACTGGCGACGCGCAAGCGGTCTAGCGCCGAAAAAGTAGCGCCCTAACCGGAAGGACAGGGTTATCTGGCGCTCTGGAACCTCAAGACCTTTAAACCCGAAAGGATACCGAGATTGTGTCTCTAAAAGCGCGCCTTTCCGACAGCGGTTCGGATTTGAGTTCAAAGATTTCGCGCTTATCGCGCTGTTCAATTATTTGGGACTGGTTCTCAACTGATCTAATTGAGGTGACGCTTCCTCTCATGATATCAAAAGAAGGGTCTTAACCCTTGTTGGATTCGCTAAAAAGGCTTAACTGACGCCAATGGTCATTCTCATTTCGTAACAAATTGTTCTGAATTTTTAGTTCTCGAAAGGTAAGACGGTATTGTTCCCGTTCTTTCTCTAAATGATTGATTATAGAGAACTCTCTCTTAGCTGAATTTTAGGCTTAGGATCAGTGGAATGGACCATAGCGGTCCGATCTATTGGGAGGATATGAGAGGAAAAGCCGCCATATGGCGAGCTTGATTGGCCAAGAACGTCACTTTTATGTTCTGTTAAAACTTTAGCCTGGCTATTTAAACGATCTTAATAGTTATAGCGCGCATCCCACCACAATCATTTAGATATATTTCTAATAACGAGTGGAATATAATAAAAAGTAAAATTTAATGTTTGTTGAGCTAAGACCTTTTCGGGCTAACCCTGGCTGTAAGGATTGCCCACCGGTAGGCTGAGCTTTTAAGGTTAGGGGCCAGTTAGGGGGGTCTAACTGGTCTAATAAGCTTATAAAATCCCCCCCAAAAAACCCCTTTGGAACCTCGAAAACCGTTGGGTATTCCCTTTATCTTGACAGTCCAAGGTCATTTTCGTTAATATAACCCCAAAAACTAAGGACCATAATTAAGGTAAGCTTAAGCCTTGGCCCCTGGCCTAACAGCGATCTTTACCTGGCTCTTCGGGGGTTATGACCTCCTTACAATGAGGATCTTAACAATGAGGATCTTAACAATGGGGTTCTGAAAAACGGGGATCTAAACAATTGGATTCTGAAAAAGGGGGTTCTGAACAATGACCTCCTTAACAATGAGGATCTTCACGGGGGGATCATTGACAAGTTAAGCCCCTTAAATTACAGTTATTGACATTGAACGAGACAACGCCCCTTAGGGGAACGGCTAATGGTGAGCGTCATGGACCAGCGGGATGAAGCTTTAATAAATCAGTTAATCGGTGACAATCCGGACCTAAAGACCTTAGTGGATAACCACCGTGACTATGAAAAACGCCTTGAGGAAATAAATAAGAGGCCTTATTTGTCCACCGAGGAAGATCTGGAGCGGAAAAAACTCCAGAAAGCTAAACTGGCCGGTAAGGACAAAATAGAGCGCATCTTGGCCGCCCACCGGAACAATTAAGTCGAGCCCTCCCATCGCTAATAAGAGATCCCGCGAAAACTTTATGGCCGCTCACCTCGCCCCAGGCTTTTTAAGCGCTATTTCGGGCGAGAGCCTTCCCCGCCTCTGGGGAGTTTTCTGGCCTTTATAGGCCCTCCAACCCCTCAAAATGGCCAACTTGGATATTAAATGACTACATTAAGCGGGGCCGAGATCCTCATAGAATGCTGGAAAAAAGAAGGCGTGGAAGTCATCTTTGGCTACCCTGGGGCGGCCACCATTGACATCCACCACCACTTAGCCACCAGCTCTTTAAAATTTGTCCTCTGCCGCCATGAGCAGGCCGCGGTTCACGCGGCGGAGGGCTATTCTAGGTCCACCGGCCGACCGGGCGTGGTTTTGGTCACTAGCGGGCCCGGGGCCACCAACACGGTCACCGGTCTAGCTGGGGCCAACATGGACTCGGTGCCGGTCATCGTCTTTTCGGGGCAAGTCTCCCGCATGCTCATTGGGAACGACGCTTTCCAAGAAGTGGACATCGTGGGGGTCACGCGGGGTATCACCAAGCATAATTACCTGGTTTTCTCCACCCAAGAGCTGGCCCAGACCATTAAAGAGGCCTTTTACGTGGCCACCTCGGGGCGACCGGGCTCGGTTTTGGTGGATCTGCCCAAAGACGTCTTAAGCGGGCGGACCGAGTTCATTTACCCGAAAAAGGTTTTTTTGAGGTCCTATCAGCCCCATTTAACCCCGCACCCCAAGCAGGTCAGTAAGGTCGTGTCCTTACTGAAAAAAGCCAAGCGGCCGGTTATCTACGCTGGCGGCGGGGTCATCGCCGCTGGGGCTGGGGAAAACCTTTTAACTTTAGCCGAGCTTTTGGCGATCCCGGTCACCGCCACCTTAATGGGTTTAGGGGGTTTTCCGGGGACCCATCCCCTCTTTTTAGGCATGCTGGGCATGCACGGGATTTATCGGGCTAACATGGCCGTCCAAAAGGCCGATCTCATCTTAGCCGTGGGGGCCCGCTTTGACGACCGGGTGACCGGCCTTTTAACCCAATTCGCCAAAGAGGCCGATATTATCCATATTGACGTGGACACCACTTCCATCCACAAAAATTTGGAAGTGGACGTCCCTTTAGTGGCCGACGCCCGGCAAGCCTTAACGGCCATCTTGGAAGGTTTAGGGCCCGCCCCGGATTACCAAAAAGACTCACGGGCCCAATGGCGCGAGCTGATTGAGGAATGGAACCGGATCTGCCCATTGGCCTATGAGCCGGGGACCGACGTGGACGGTCTAATCAAACCCCAAAGGGTTATTGAGGCTTTGTATAAGGCCACCCACGGTAAAGCCGTTATCGTCACCGACGTGGGTCAGCATCAGATGTGGGCGGCCCAATACTACCTTTATGACCAACCCCGGCAGTTTATCACCTCCGGCGGCTTAGGGGTCATGGGCTTTGGGCTGCCCGCGGCTTTAGGGGTTTTAGTGGCTCGCCCGGAAGCCACGGTTATCAATATCGCGGGCGATGGCTCCATCCTCATGAACATCCAAGAGCTGGCCACCTGCGCTCAGGAAGGTTTGCCGGTTAAAGTGGCCATCCTGAACAATGGGGCTTTGGGCATGGTCCGCCAATGGCAGGATCTCTTCTACGGTCGGCGGTACGCGGCCACCACCTTAGGCCCAGGGCCGGACTTTAGCCAACTGGCCGCGGCTTTTGGGATTAAAGGGTTAGTCGCCCGGACCGAGGCCGAGACTGAGGCTATCATTAGCGAGGCTTTAGCCGATCCTGGGCCGGTCATCATGGACTTTAAGGTCTCGCCCCGGGAAAACGTTTTTCCCATGGTTCCGGCGGGCCGGGCCATTGACGAAATGATCTTAAGGCCCTTAGAGCTGCCTTAAGGGGATAATTATGGAACTAGGCACGGAAAACGCTAAACGGCACACCTTAGCCGTTCTGGTGGATAACCGCCCGGGCGTTTTGGCTCGGGTCAGCGCTTTAATCTCCGGTCGGGGTTATAACATCGACTCTTTGTCCGTGGCTGAGACCATGGATCCCGATGTCTCGCTTATAACCTTAATCACCACCGGGACCCCGAGGATTATCTCCCAGATCATTAAGCAGCTCAGAAAGCTCATTAACGTGGTTAAAGTGACGGATTTAGCGGAGGTCGATCACGTGGAACGGCAGCTGGTCATGGTTAGGGTTAAGGCCGTGGAGCCCAACCGAGCCGAGATCATGCGCTTAGCCCAGATCTTTCGGGCCACCATCATTGACGTTAGCTTAAAGACCTACACTTTAGAGATCACCGGCGGGCAAGAGAAGATCCGGGCCGCTTTGGCTCTTTTAGCTGAGTTTGGGGTGGAAGAGCAGGTCTCAACCGGCCTAACCGCCATCTCCAAGGGGACCATGGCCCCGAAAAACCCGAAAACCATTACTTAACGGTCAGCTGTTTTGACCTTAAACCCCCCTAATTGGCCTTTTAAGAGGAAACCAACATGCGCATTTACTATGAAAAGGACGCCCCCACCACTCCCCTAGCTGACAAGACCATCGCCATCATTGGCTATGGTAGCCAGGGTCACGCCCAAGCCCAAAACCTAAGGGACTCGGGGCTGAGCGTGGTGGTGGGTCAGCGTCCCGGCTCCCCCAACTACGATCTGGCCGTGGAACACGGCTTTAAACCGGTCTCCGCCGCTGAGGCCGCCCAAAAGGCCGATCTGATCCAGCTTTTAATGCAGGATCATATCCAGCCCTCGGTTTACGAAAAGGACATCAAACCCAACTTAAAACCCGGGAAAATGCTCCTTTTTAGCCACGGCTTTTCCATCCATTTTAACCAGATCGTCGCGGCCAAGGACATTAGCGTGGCCATGGTGGCCCCTAAGGGCCCAGGGCATTTAGTCCGGTCCGAGTACGTTAAAGGCGCGGGGGTTCCGGCTTTAGTGGCCATCCACCAAGACGCCAACGGCCAAGCTTTAGATTGGGCCAAGGCCTACGCCACCGGCATTGGGGCCACCCGGGCCGGGCTCATTGAGACCACCTTCGCCGAGGAAACGGAAACCGATCTCTTTGGCGAGCAAGCCGTCCTCTGCGGCGGGGTTAGCGAGCTGATTAAGGCTGGCTGGGAGACTTTAGTCGAAGCCGGTTATCAGCCGGAGATCGCCTACTTTGAGTGTCTCCACGAAATGAAGCTCATTGTGGATCTCATGTATCAAGGCGGCTTGGACCTCATGCGCTACTCCATCTCCGACACCGCCGAGTACGGCGATTACAGCCGGGGCCGCCGCATCGTCACCGAAGAGACCCGGGCGGAAATGGCCGAGATCTTACGGGAGATCCAGGAAGCCGAGTTCGCTCGGGAGTGGATCCTGGAAAACCAAGCCGGTCGGCCCAACTTCTTAGCCAGAAGGCGCCATGAGGCCGAACATCCCATTAACGAAGTGGGTCGGGAGCTCAGAAAAATGATGAAGTGGCTAAATAAGGGCGTTTAGCTCTATTCTTAGCTTAACGATCTGGCCTTGGCCTTACGGCCAAGGCCAGTAAGCCTTTAAGGCCATAAATTATAAGGGCTTAAGGCTTTCGCGGCCAATTTTGGCCTAACCTTTTTGTTTTTTTTCGCTTAAAGACCGTTTTGACCGCGCGGCTTATTTTAGGCCGCTCCTCCCCTGGACCTCCAAATCCCGGGCTGACCTTGGGAAGTTCGTTATGAAATCCTACCAAAAGGAACTGGCTGTTTTACTGGCGGAGAGCCGGGCTCTCTTTTTGGAAGAGGGGCTGACCTTAAAAGACGGTCGACCCACGCCCTATTTCGTTAATTTTGGCCTGTTCCGCACTGGTCGGCTCATTTCCGAGCTGGGGCGGATCATGGCTGACTTTTTGATGGACACCAAAACCGTGGATGATTTTGATGTCTTAGTGGGGCCGAGTTACAAAGGGAGCGCTTTGGCCGTAGCCGCGGCCGAGTCTTTGTGGCGGCGGCATCAGGTGGATAAGGGGTTTGACTATGACCGCAAGGAAGCCAAATCCCACGGGGAAGCGAGCCGCGTTAACAACTATTTTGTGACCGGGGCCCTGTTTAACGAGGCTCGGGTTTTAATCATTGACGACGTGGCCACCACCATGGCCACTAAGTTTGAGCTTTTAGGCCAGATGA
>JAISRZ010000082.1 GCA_031273455.1 Deltaproteobacteria bacterium
GCCACCAGCTGGTTCATGTCATTGTCCTCCACCAAGAGGATCCTCGCGCCGACCACGTCTTTAATAGACTCTTTAGCCTGATCCATACCGCTCTGGGCGTCTTTGGCGGCCCTTCGACCGAACAGATCTTGTAAGGTGTCATGGAGCCTGGAGGCGGAAATGGGTTTATCCAAGACCTTTCTGACCCCTAGCTTTCTAGTGATCGGTAAGACCTCGTCCCGGTTATAGGCGGTGACCATGACAATGGGGACTTTACTCCTCTCCCCCCACTTACGCTGTAAAATCTTAATGGTGTCAATGCCGTCCAAATCCGGCATCCGCCAGTCAATGACCAGTAAATCCGGCACCCAGTCGCGCTCTTCTAAGTAAGTGATGGCTTCTTGGCCCCCGGTTAGGGTGATGACCTCAAAAGCCACCCGCCGCAGAACCTCCGAGATGATCTCCAAGGCCACGTTGTCATCGTCCACGACTAAGGCGGTTAGGCCCTTAAAGGAAACTGGGGCCCCGGTCTCCAGATCATGGGCGCCCTCGACCACCTTTAACTTAACGTTAAAGAAAAAGGAGCTTCCTTGGCCTAAGACGCTTTCCACCCAGATCTTACCGCCCATCATCTCGGTTAACCGCTTGGAAATGGTTAAACCTAGGCCCGTCCCCCCGTACTTCCGGGTGATAGAGGTGTCAGCCTGGGAAAAGGCGTTAAACAAGGCCCCGGTCTGTTCTGGGGACAAGCCAATCCCGGTGTCGCTCACCTTAAACTCCAATAAGGCCACCCCATCGAGGTTCTCGACCAAGCGGACGTCCAAGGAGACCCCGCCCTCGTGGGTGAACTTAATGGCGTTGCTTAATAGGTTATTGATGATCTGGCCTAAGCGGACCTGGTCGCCTAAGTAGTGCGTGGGAATGTCATCGGGAAGGTTATACTGAAAGCTTAAGCCTTTGGTCTGGGCCTGGGAGTTTAAAAGCTTAAAGCTAGCGCTTAAGACGCTTTCTAGCTTCAGCTCGGTCACTTCCATTTCCAGTTTACCGGCCTCGATCTTGGAAAAGTCCAAAATGTCGTTAATGATGCGTAGGAGAGCTTGCGCGGCCACGGAAATGCGCTGGAGGTACTCGCCTTGCTGCTCATTAAGCTCGGTTTGGAGAACCAAGTGGGTTAAACCTAAGATGGCGTTCATGGGGGTGCGGATCTCGTGGCTCATATTAGCCAGAAACTCGCTTTTAGCCCGGGCGCTCTCCTCAGCCAGCTCTTTAGCTTGGCGCGAGGCTCGCTCGAGCTCAATCATCTTATAGATGTCCTCTTCCATCTTTTTCTGCTGGGTAAAGTCAATGTGACCGCCCAGTAAGCGGACCGCCTGGCCATTCCGGTCCCACTGGACCACCCGGCCCACGTCATAGGCCCAGACGTAATGGCCCTTTTTGTGCCTTAAGCGGACCTCGGTGGCGTAAACCATGGTCTGGCCATTAATGACCATCTCCAGACCAGCGTTAACCGCCGGCAGATCGTCCGGGTGGATGAGAAGCTCCCATTCCTCTAAGGTCTTGGCTAAATCCTGGGGCTGATAACCGAGTAGCTCATAGAAGATGTCATTGTAGGTCACCCGACCGCTCATTAAATCCACGTCCCAGGTCCCAATCTTGGCGGCCCGGAAAAAGAGCTCCATCTTCTCTTTATTGTCGCTTAAATCGCGCTCAATCCGCTTCTGGCGGGTGACGTTAATCATCACCCCTAAAAGGCGGGTCGGCACCCCCACCTCATCGCGCTCCATGACCCGGCCCCGGTCCTGGGCCCAGATAACCGACCCATCCTTGTGCTTTAGACGGTACTCGGCCATGTACATGGGGGTTTTGCCGTTAATGTGGTCTAAAAAAGCTTTGTCAGCCTCGGCTAAATCCTGGTCTAAAACAAAGTTTTTCCGGTCCTTTAAGGAACTTCCCAGCTCTTCGACCTCGTAGCCAATGGTCTTGGCCCATAAAGGGCTATAAACCACCTGCCGGGTCCGCAAATCGCAGTCCCAGGTCCCTAGCTCAGCGGCGTCAATGACTAAGGCTAGCCTTTTCCGCTCCATTTCCAGGTCTTTAGCGGTGCGAGCCTTTTCCTCTAAGGCCTCCACCAGGGCTTGCCGGGTTAAGTAGCCATTGTGGATGTCTTGGACAATCCCATCGACCGTCAAAAGGTTCGAGTTATCTAAAGTGGGGGCGCTTACGTCACAGTTTAAGCTAAACCAACGCCATTGGCCTAAAATGTAGCTATTAAGCCTAATCTCCATTTCCAGATGATCGATCTGGTTCTGGAGGAGGGCGTCTAAACCGTCTAAAAAGCGGGCTCTTTCCCCGGGGTGGATCCAGAGATCCAGAAAATCCCGGATTAAAACCGTCCCCTCGCGCTTCTCTTCTGGCCGATTGTCGCCTAGTAAGCTTAAAAAACTCTGGCTAACGGCGACTTGGGCTAATTCCACGTCATCGCCTAGGAGCCTTAGGCGCCAGAGACCTATGCCGCTTAAGAAGAGATTATTGGCCAGACTGTCCAGAGATAGATCTTTGAAGAAGCCGCCTTTGGGGCTATCCGCCATGCGGGAGTACCTGTCCGAAAAGGCTTCGCCCGACTAGTTACGTTGAGCGAGTCATGAGGTCAAGGGTAGGTTAAAGGTCCGCTAAGCGTGAGCTTTAAGCGACTTTAGGGGGGCTAAACCGCTGGCCCCCGCCACTCCCCACCCGGGAAATATATCCCTTTAATTATAAGTTAATCTGAAGGAAAAACAAATAGCCAATCTTCGGTTATCTAAACCCTTGGCCAACCGAAGGTTAGGCGCAAGGTTACGGCCTAAATTTAAGGGCTTAAGGCTTTGGCGTTCGGATTATTGGCCGGAGCTAGCCTTTAATAACCCCTCAATGACCTCAAAACCCCCGGTCCAGAAGTCATCGTTTAAAGGCCCTAAACCAGCCTCGGCGATTAAGGTCAAAGGCGGGCCCGACCCGCCCTTGGCCAAAAGCCCCATTAACCGCTTGGCCAAAGGGGGCCCCTCTTTTTCGTAGAGGCGCCAGAGGCTATAGACCAGAAGCTGACCGAAACTATAGGCGTAGACATAGAAGGGCGAGTGGAAAAAGTGGGGGATAGAGACCCACTCATAACGAAACTCTGGGGCGATGTCCACTTCCGGGCCAAACTGGCCCTTTAAGTTGGCGTAGTAAGCTTCCGATAGCTCCTCCACCGTGGCCCCCGCCTCAATCATTTGGTGGGCTTCCCGCTCAAAAAGGGAGAAAAAGGCTTGTCGGCCCACGGTGGCGTAGGCGTCGTCCAAGAGGTGGAAATACAGGGCCTCTTTCTCGGTCGGCGAGACCTGGCTTAAAAGTTTACTGGCCAGGAGCATTTCCCCAAAGGTCGAGGCTGTCTCGGCTAAGGGCAAACAAGCGTGAAACTGAAAAATACTTAAATCCGCGGCCAACTGGCTGTGGGCCGCGTGGCCGAGCTCGTGGGCTAAGGTGAAAAGGTCTTGGGTTTTACCCTTAAAAGACATTAAGACCCACGGGGTTTGGCCAGGAACCAAGGAGGCGCAAAAGGCCCCGCTGGCTTTGCCGGGTTTAATGGCCGCGTCCAAACGCTTAGACTTAAAGACGTTTAAAGCCAATTGAGCCAGGTTCGGGTCAAATTCCCCAAAGCTTTTCTCAACTAGATCCATGGCCTCGGGAAAGGTCCAGTGGCCCTTATCCTCGGTTAAGGGGGCGTACAGATCGTAGCGCTTAAAGGTCGCAAGGTTAAGGCGTTTAGCTTTTTCCTGAAAGTAACGCCCAAAGACCGCTGGGCCTTTAGCTTGGCAGACTCTTAATAAGCTATCCACGGCCTCGGCCGGTAAATCATTGGCCTTATGCCGGACGCTAATGGGGGAGGCGTAGTTTCGAAGCTTCAGGTTCTCGACCCGCCAGTCCCGGACCAAAGCCTGGTAGATCTGGCCCAAGATGGGCCCATCCGCCCCAAAGACCCGGTACAATTCTTGATAGGCTAAAGCCCGATTTTCGGGTTTATGGCTCCTAACGTGGACCATTAGCTCTTCCCGATTGACCTTCTGGCCCTCGACCCCAGTGATCTTCGAGACGTCAAACTGGTAACGGTTGGTCAGAGAGTCGTACAGGGTGACCAAAGCCTCCTGACCGTTGGCGTCTTTGAGGTTAATGACCTTTTCCTCGCCATCGGGCAAGGTGTGCGGGAGGTAAGAGCGCACCTGGGCCAAGTGGTAAGCGTAAGCCGGTTGGAAAGCCATATACTCTTTAGCCTTAGCCTCGGGCAACTCTTTCCACCAACGCTCAAAAAACAATAGATCGTTTTCCAGCTCGGCGTCCTCTTCCCGAAAGGCGGCTAAAAGAGATTGGACCTTTTGATCGCTTGTGTCCTCGCTAAACTTTAAGTCCGCGAACCCCAGTAAGTTGGACCCTAAGCGGCTAATGGCCTCCAGTTCCTTAATCACTTCGGCGAACTCGGCTAAGGTCGGCCCTTTAGCTAAGGTCTCTTGGTGGTTGACAAAGGTTCGCCGATAGTTTCTGAGCTTTTCCAGGTCGCTTTTAATTTCCGGGGAGTCTAAGACGTATAACTGCCCTAAATCCCAAGAGGGGGCCTTGGTCATGTCCTGTCCTGTCCTTATAAGTTTGGCCGCTTAAGCCAAAAATAGCCTATTTATAATAAGAAAAGGCCAATGATGGCCTTAAAGCCCGCTTAAAGCCTCAAAACGGCCAAAGGCCAGAAACCTTAACGCCTAAAATCAGCCAAAATAAGCTTATCTGGCTGAGCTAAGCGGGCTTCTGGCCCTGGTCTTTTAGCTAGCGGTAATGAGATGACGGTGACAATAGGCTTATACCTTAGCCTATTAGGGCCTCGGGGGTCTTAAGTTACCCACGCACTGAATATGATAAAGAACCCGGTGAGCCAGAATGGAGGAGCATTGGACCAACTCCCCGCCCCGATCTTGGCTCCACACCCTTTCAGCCTCATACCACCTTCTCTGGAAAGGCTCATAATCCGAGGCCTTACGGTGCCGACCGCGATAACCGCCGCCCCGACCGGCGTTGGACCTTTCGATCTTGGCCTCGCCAGGTTGGGCGGGGGGAGCGACGGGGCTAGGCTCGCCCGGGAGGTTTTTAATGGCCCCATTGGCCCCGTTGCCGTTGGCTCGGGCGTCTTGGCCTTTGGAGGGCGGCTGAGCGGGGGGCGCGGCCTCATCGCCGGAGAACATCCTATTCAAAAGATCCTCTGGGTCGTCTTGGTTGGCCGCCCCCGGGGGAACCTGAGCTGAGCGCCCCTCGCCCCCTTGGCTGTTGTAATCCAGCTCCTCAAACTGAAAAGGATCATCCTGAGCTTTCGCGCTGACCGCGCCCAAGCCTAAGGCCAAAAACCCGACCAATAAAACGCCTAGCGTAAATTTCATAACTAACCCCTAAAACTGCCGCCACCCGTCGCCGGGCCAGATTATATACGCGCAAAAATCTCCCATAACGGCCTTAATGAACTAACCACGCGAAAGAGGAGATCCTATTATCTCTGGTTATCTTGGCGATAAATTCTAACCTAATTGTTTGTCTAAGTCCACAAAAACTTAAAAACACAATAAGCGCTAATTTCTCTAGGAAAAAGGGGTAGATCTTGGGGAATAACTTGGAAGGAGTCTTAACGATAATCGTGACGAAAGTCAGGTAAGGCCAGCGACTCTAATTTTAGAATCACGGATAGGGCTAATTTAAATTTTATCCATCGCGGAAAATAATACTTGACGCTAACTCCCTAAACGGCTATATTTATTATAGTGTCAATTTCGCTTATGACCATCAGTTTAATTATCCGCCAATAACCTTGGCCCTCGGAAATTTAGGACGCTCGCCTGACCAACCTCAAAAAGGGTTTTTAGCCAAAAATATGATTACAAAAGTTGAGTTAAATAATTACCGTTGTTTTAATAACTTTTCAATCGATAAGATCACTCCTATTACGCTTATCTCTGGCCTAAATAATGTTGGTAAATCAGCCTTACTTGAAAGTATTTTTTTGTTTTACGCTAGAAATTCCAGTGACGTCTTTTTTAAACTTAATAAGTTTCGTCAAATTCCGCCCTTGTTCCATCCGTCACAGTTCAATGGGTCATGGTTACCACCAAAATCATCACCAAAATGGTTAACACCAAATTGGTTGTGGGGACATTTTTTCTCTAATATGAATTTGGACAATGATATCAAAATTATTATTTACGAGAATAATAATAAACAAAGCCTTATTTTAAGTAAAGTTCATTTATCTTCTATTTATTTTGTTCTTGATATTTTGCCTCCAGACATATTTGATTTAAAAAATCCTAATTTAATAACAGATTTAATGGAAAATACGTTACTAATAAATTTTAAAAATCAAAAAAATAGTGATAAATTTTATTATTTACTTTATGATAATGATATACATCGCTTCCCAGCTTCCAAAAAGAATATTGTTGACACTTTTATCCAATATTTAAGCAATAATATTTATGTACAACAAGGTAAACTCGCTGAATATTTTACCATACTTGATTTTAATGGGAATAAGTATAAATTAATTAATATTTTAAAATCAATTGAACCTAGTATAAAAGACGTAGCTGCTATAATGATGAGAGGTTTTAACTCTATATTTATTGATATAGGGTTACCAACAAAGCTACCTTTAAACTATTTTGGCTATGGAATTAATAAACTCACCCAAATAGCTTTAACTATGCTATCTAACCCCAGAGCTTTACTTTTGATTGACGCGATCGATGAAGGGTTTCATTTCGAATTTTTGCCTAAATTGTGGGAAATTATTGGGGATTTGGCCTGGGAAACCAATTCTCAAGTATTAGCGACCACCCATAATTTAGAATGTTTAAAGAGTTCTAAAGTTTTGATTTCTGATAAATTTCCATCAAAATTATTTAGTTATATCAGATTAGACAATATAAAAAACACTATAAAACCTATTTTATTTTCAAACGAAGAATTTAAATACGCTATTGAAAACAATATTGAGTTAAGGTAATATTTATGACTGATTTTAACAATTTTATACAACAAATCAACATTTAATTGTATACGAAGATAATGATTATTTAAAATATTTAACCGCTTTATTAAGACAATGACTTGTTTATGATAGTAAAAATGAAAACTTTCAGTTATATCAAGTTGGTAGAATAAATAATTTTTCTATTTTTTTCAAAACTATATCAAAAACATGTAATATGGGTATAGCGTTCACGGGAACTTTTTGGTCCCTCCCCTTGGCCCCTTGGCCCCAGTATGCTTCATGGCGCCGGACGGAGACAATCTGTCCTAGCCAGTCTTTAGGCCATAACTCAGTTTTTTTGACAACTATTTATGGGTAATAGGTTAAAATCTTAGAGTCTTTAACTTTTGGGAATTTTCCTGTTCTAATGGTCAAGCTTTTTAAGAAAAAGGACGTGGTCCACGGTTACTGGGTGGCGGTTAACTAACCTTAGCTGATCACCACTAACCCGTGAACGGTTACTAATTGGGTCTGGCGTCCTAAGAGCCAAATCCGCCTCAATTGGGGCCTCTTAGGTAGCTTCAATTGGGTCGGAGGCGCAATCGCGGGAACAGCCGTTAGCGGAACTCTTGACGGAATAGCTGGGGCTTTGGCGGGTTTGGTGGCTGGGGCCAGCCAAGTTAGGTAAAGAGGTCGATAAACGTGTTATCAAGTTTATCGGTGTCAGAAGTGTGGAAGGAAGATGATTGGCGTGAGCCAATCTAAAGGCTGGCCTGACTCCCTCGTTGTTTGTCCAACTCCCCTTAAAAGGGAGTTGGACAAGACAAGTCTAATGTTTTTTGAGGTTGAATATAGTTACCGGAAAGTTCCGAGCTTGAAACAGGCTGGCGCGGATGGTCACTTCGCTAGCGACCAATAACGTTCCTTTAGATACGTGTTCAGATTCGCGTAGTGGCCTGTCGTAACATCCTGCTTACTCCAGAACTCTTCCGGCGAGATGACGATGTACTTATTCTTCGATAGCTCGGTAAGGCAGCTCTTCCAAGTGTCCTCCATTCCTTGGCCGCTACACTTGTACTTCTTGTTAAGCAGTTGAGTGTTCGCCTCCGGGATGACGTGCAGGTGGAGATAGTCATCAGCCTCAAAACCATTAGGCTTGCGCTGCAAAACTTGGCCCACCCAGAGCGTCTGCCGCATAAGCTGATAGAACGGCTCAAACCAGCAGCACGACAGGATGTTTTCATTGAAGTATTTGGGTTCGCTTTTCTTTCTCTCCTCAATTAAGTCGAGGTAACGAGACTTGCGCGTCTCGCCTCCTTTTTGTTTAGACTTGTCTTCGTTGCTATAGGCCTCAACGTATTTCCACTCTATCATAATCAAGATGCGCCGCCCGTCATTGTGGAGGGCGTACATGCAGGCGTCAATGGACGTGCAGTTTCTACCTCTTCTATTAATTCCCTCGTTTAGGAAGTTGACATCGCCACCTACCACCTCGAACGCGATGTATCCTGGCGAACTCTCCTCAATGGGCAAGACTTCCTTGAAGTCGTTCGAGACGGCTTTCAAGAGTTTAAGCGCGGCCTTCTCGTCCTTCCGTAGCGGGAAGAGATGGTTTAAACAAGCGATTTGCGATGACAGAATGTGCCCGCTGGGAGATCCACCCCACCAACCGATCTTGTTCTCCTCAAAGTACTGGAGCGTGTCTTCGCGGATGTCCGGAAATAGGTTACGACAGCCTTTCTCTAGCACAAATGGGTAAGAACTCTTATTAAAGAACTCACCACCGCCTTTGTCGCCATCAAAGAAACCTTCATGTATAAGGTTCAAGCCAGCTTTTTTTTGGTCATTTTTGAATGTCATTCCTCATCCTCCCTTAGAATGCCTGATCGTAACGCCAGCCAGTCTAACCGCTTCCCGCCAACGGCCCCGTTCTCCCATTCAGACGAGCTAGACTATCGGTCCGGTCTCCCCAGCCGACAATAGATAAGCCGCCAGTCCTTGGTTTTAGTGACGGGTAGGTTTACGTTGTGGCCACAGGGGACACATTAAAGCGGAAAAAAGTTCTAATAAAAAAGGGGTTCCGCTGGAACCCAGAAGAAAAATCTGGTGGCGAAACGCTTAAGCGGCCTAACGGCCCCAATCTTCACCCTCTTTAGTTTTCGGGTTAATCACGACAATTTTCCACTTGTCAGAAGGCTTTTTAAGGGACTTAAGTCACGGGGAAAACGCCTAAAAGATCTTGGTGATATCTTAGCTATATCCCTATAACCATGGAAAGAGGCTTTAAAACCATCTTTAACACCTAAATATTGTTTATTTAGATTTTTTGAAGAATATAACTACTATTATTATGTTTACAGGTTATTTTCTTTTTAATTATCTTTACTGGCTTAAAATCACGAGAATTAATATTATCAGTCAGATCGTAATTAACGCCATTAATAGTGCCTGTGGCCTGGAGAAAAATAATTGTCTCAATTTCCTCTGGGGAAAATAATTGGCCCACTGGATACCAACTGGCTTCGGACGCGTCAATCGCGTTCGAAAAGGTTATATCGGCAAAATTAGTTTTTATGCCCAAGATTCCGGCCTTGTGGTCTACAGAATATACAAAGACAGATGGTATCTTCGGTGGCTCTTAAAAGATAAAGAGGCCCTCCCACCGTCCATAAAAGCCCTCCGGGGATTTTTAACGTACAGGACTCCCACCGTAAGGTCAAAAATAATTGCCAGGACGTAGATTCGGTTACCCAAATGGGTCAGTACCACCGGGCTACCTACCAGGCCGAGGTATGGAGGGCCACCATGACGCTGGCCGTCAATTTGGGGGTTTTCCGGCTCTTGTGAACGGTTACAAAAGGCCTTAGGAGTCCAAGAGCTTATCGGAATCAAGGATCAAAACCACCCGACCATCGCCCAGTAAAGTTAGGCCGTTAAAGTAAGGGAGCTTCCGAAACGTTTCCAGCTCAAACTCCTTAATCACGATCTTCTGTTGGCCTAAGATCTCATCGGCCAAGATGGATTTACGGGACTCGGTTTTCCCCCGAAGGATAATAAAGACGTGGGTCTCCCGCGACAGATCCTCGGCCTCGCTGGGCTCATAAAAGGCCCCTGCCCGCGGTAAGCCCAAAAGCCACTTAAGATCAATAACCGAGATAACCATATCCCGATGCCGAAAAACCGCCCCATCCTTATGCCGATGGACCGCTAAAGCCGGAACCGTGACAATCTCGTTCACAAACTCTAAGGGCAAGCAGAAGGTGGACTCCCCGACCCTCAGCATAATGGCTTCTTTGGTCAGTAAAGTGTTGGTGACCGGCAGCCTTAAGCCCACGGTTAAACCCTGGCCGGGTTGGTTGTTAATGAGGACCTCCCCATTCCACTTTTTGAGGTTGGTCATGACCACGTCCATGCCCACGCCCCGCCCAGAAAGGTCCGTGGCCTGGTCTTTAGTGGACAACCCGGAGTTAAAGATGAGCATCTCGGCCTCCTTTTCCGAGATAACCTCCGCTTGCTCCGGGGTTAAAACCCCCCGCTCCACGGCTTTGGTCTTAATCTTCTCAATGTCCAAACCCCGACCGTCATCGGCCACCTCGATTAAGATGGCCGCCTCCTCCGGGGTGACCCGGATATTGACCGAGCCCCTTCGAGGTTTCCCCGCCGCCTCCCGAGCGGCGGGCTCCTCTAGGCCGTGATCCACGGCGTTGCGGACGATATGGACCATAGCTTGCTCCACATCGTCCAATAAGCTCTTATCAATGGGCACCCGTTCGCCAGTGATGTTCATTTCGGCTTCTTTGCCGATCTTATGGGAGATGTCCCGCACCAATCGCGGGAACTTTTTGAGGATGTTGTTCATCTCCACTTGGCGGACTTCCATGATGGACCTTTGGAGGTTAACGATGTCATTGGAGATGGTCCGGGAGACCGAGCCAAAATCCCGTAAAAGCCCCGTGTCAATGCCCGCTTGCCGAAAAGAGAACTGGAGGTGGTTTAGGATCTCGCTTTTGGTGATAAGTTTACCCACCGACTCCAAAAAGAGGTCTATCTTAGCCTCATCCACCCGGATGGTCTTAACCTGGGGCTCTTTGACCGCCCCCCCGCCGCCCCGGGTTCCGCCAGCGGCCTTCTGAGCTGGGGCTTCCACTTCCACATGAAATTTTTCTTTTAACTCACCCAGCATGGACCCAAAGAACTCGACCATCATCTGGTCCATTTCCAGCTCTTTTTCCTCAAAAAGGCCCAAACCATCGCCCAGTTCGGCGATGAGCTGCATGGCGTCCTCATTGGCCACCTCAGCCAGGTTCTTGTATAACCGATTAGCCGCCTCCACAAAAACCTTAGCGGTGTCCGCTGTCCCTTTCCCGTCTTTAAAAAGGGTCAGGTTCTCATCCATGAGCCGAACGTCCTCGGTTAAATCGACCCCATTGTAGTTAAAGCGAATCTGGTTGGCCCCCTCTTCCTCCAAGGTGACTAAGGCTAACCCTGAAGCCATGTCAGCCATGTCCTTTTTCAGCCCTTCGGTGTCAATTTCCTCCAAAGACGGCATTAAGGACTCCAGATCGTCCAAAAGCTTCCGGGCCGCGTCCACCAAGTGGGAGTCCCGGCGGTTAATCTTATCGATCTGGCTCTGGATCTCCCCCACAAAGGCCACGTGGTCGGCGGTCATGGTGGTGTAGCTAATGTCGTCCTCGAGCCGGGCGATGATGTCCCGAAAGATGTCATTGCCCTTAAACAGAAGATCGATGATTTTGGGGTGTTTGGAGAGGATGGCGTTGTTCTTATCGATCATGGACATGAGATCCTCAAGGCGATGAGCGATGTTGGCGATGTTGTCAACATTGAACATCTTCGAGGACCCTTTGAGGGAATGCATGTTACGGAAAAGAGAAAAAATGGTCTCGCTGGAGGTGGGATCCTGCTCAATGGCCACCAGCTCGTTATCCAGAGTCCCGATGGTTTCCCGGACCTCGTCCTTGTATTGCTCAAAAAGTTCAGCCAGGTTTTCGTCCGTAACGCTCATTTTATCCTCCGGGCGATCCCACCCGAAACGCTCTTCAACGTTGACTCGCCCTATCCTATGGCCAAAGGCTTAACCAAAGGGGCCGACCCTTTAGGCGTCTTTAGGCGATATTAAGGGCTTTCCTGACCGCGGTCATGACCTTTTCCTCATCGTAGGGTTTAACGATGTACTGCCTCGCCCCTATCTTCAGGCAATGCATCACCGTCCTGGCGTCGGAGACTGAGGAGGCCATGATAATATTGGATTCGGGATACTTACCGAGGATAATCTCTAACACTTCCGTGCCCCGCATCTTGGGCATGACGATATCCAAGGTGGTCAGCTCTGGCCGAAACTTCTCAAACAAAACTAGAGCCTCTTCGCCATCCGCGGCTTGAGCGACCACATTAAAGCCGTGACTAACGAATAAATTGGTGAGCATCTGACGCATGACCGGGGAATCATCGACAATTAAGACGCTTTGACCTGAACCCAGAGACATGGCAATCACCCAAAAAAAAAGAAAAATATGGGAAATATGTTTAAAGGCCTTTTTCCAAGGATTTTAGGAGTCTTCTGGTAAGAGCCAGAACCTCAGCGACTTAGGGAAAAGGGCCCGAAATGGGGCGAGAAATTAGGGGCGCGGGATTTAGGGGGCTCATCGTCCTAGACCGAAAAACCCTGAAATCCGTTCGAAGGTTCCCCTTGAAAACCTTTATTAAATTATCACTATTACGACCTTAAGTCCAGATGACCTTTTAGCCAGCTTAAATATTAATTATTTCAAAAAGTATTTATATTTAATTTTTATTCAGAATTTAACGACTACTAAATTATTGTTTTAAATAACATTATATAGTTATTAAGGTCATTTACGGCTGATATTTAAATCGCTCTAGCTAGCGAATTTGACTATATTTTCAAACAATGATTTATTTAAAGACAATTAAAAGTAGGGTAGGGAGCTGGCGCGGTAAAAATCGCAGGGAAATCCTTTTTGAACGTCGTGGCCTTCTGTGAGCGCCATTACCAAGCGCTATGGTAGGCGGCAAAGACTATTTTGAGAATCCAAAATTAGAATTGCTGACGCGAGGCAATTATTTTATTATTTTTTGTGAATTTTTCGTCCTGTAGTATAATGGTTTAAGTGGTTATTTATGCCTCAAATGGCATGACAGATTCGGCCAACGATGCCAGTTCAGTTTTTCAGTTTTTCCTTTTGGGCCAAAAAAGGCGAGACAGATGATTGATTTTAACACAGTTCAAAAAGTAATTTCCCATTTGGCTGAGGAATATAAGATAAAAAATGTATTCTGTTTTGGCTCATATGCTGATGGCTCACATAAAGAAGACAGCGATATTGATTTTTTAGTAAAATTTATTACACCAAATATTTCTTTAATTTAACTTTCAAGATTAAAACAACAACTAGAAGAACAATTTAGGTTAAGTGTTGATTTGGTTCATGCGCCAATTCCACCTGAATCAATCTTAATAATTAATAAAATGTTTTAGTTTATGAACGTATGCGATAAAAAAGTTTTAAGTCATATAGCTAATGAAATGACTAAAATCGCTGAATTTTTAAACGGATTAATTTTAGAAATATTTTTGAAAAATTAAAACGTGCAATTCCAATGTCTTTATATGGGTATATTGATGACGTGAGGGAAAAATAATAAATGCCTGATGGTAATATTAAAATGTTAGAAAATATTGAATTAAGCAGATTAGTTAACTTTATTGTGTCTACTGTTTCACCAAAAAAAATCATCCTCTTTGGATCTAGAGCTAGAGGAGATCATAATGAAGACAGTGATTATGATATTTTACTAATAATGGATACATCATTTAATAGAATTGATTTAATATCATCTTTATATTCTGCATTACGTCAAACTGATTTAACAAAAAATATTGATTTTTTGGCTATTTCTTCTGATAGATATGATGAATTAAAAAGTGATATTGGATATATATATAAAGTAATTGAAAGAGAAGGAAAAGTTGTGTATGTCAAGTAGTATTTAAAATGGTTACAAAGAGCCAATTATAATTTTGAAATTTGTAATATTGAAAAGTTTAAAGATGACAAAGACGCATATCCAGAGTTATGTTTCAATGCCCATCAAGCAGCTGAAAAAGCATTAAAAGGCTTTTTGGTGTTTTTGGATATTGAACTAATCAAGACTCATAATTTGGCATTATTAACTAATAAATTGCAACAATACGTTGTTATTCCAGACGAAATATTAACTACAGCCGATAATTTAACCAATTATAGCGTTATAACTAGATATCCTATTGAAGATGTAATTATTGAACAAGATGAATATGAGCAAGCTATTTTTAAAGCAAAAAATTGTATTAATTGGGTCATTTCTAGCATTAATCAGATAATTAAAAAACAAGAAGAAGACAATAATATTTCAAAAGTTGATCCATCATCTTCTTATCCAACAAATAGACCACGTATGAGTTAATTTATTTCAGTCAATAAAATTTAAAACTTAAAACTTTCTATTAAAGCTGATATTTTCCACTTGCTGAAACTTCAGTATCAGTTTTTTTTATCATCACAATTGATCATTATAAAATGCATACAGTGAAAAAAACATCCAAATATAAAATTTTATGATTTATGCGCTTATAAATATTAACCTGAACATAATCTAGTTAGGTTAGTTTAGATAAAATTTGGTTTAGTTCAGATTTCACCCGTCCCAGCGAGTACAAACAGTTGCCTAACCGTCTAACTTTCCTAACCAGGATTTTATAAATGGTGGAAAAAATTAAATCTTTTTGTTCTTAATTCTTATATATAGTAGGGTAGGATGCTGGCGCGGTGATCACTTGCACTGTACAACTGACTCCGTTTCCAGGCATCCCCAAAACCGGACGTACGGCTTTCCCGTTTATGTCCAGACAAATTATTTGATTAGTATAAAACTGTAACAATGTGGTCTTCCCAGATTGGCGCGGGGCATGGAGGATGAAATAATATTTCCCCTCAATCATTTCGTCTAGCCCAGGTTGACGTTCCAATACCGGTAGCATGTAGTGTTCTTCAGCGAAGCATGGCCAACAGTGTTAAAAGTCTTGACAACTGATTGACTCATAGGTTTAGCTACCCCCAAGGTTAAACGCGAATTAATTGATTAACGGAAGGACAAAAAGGTTACATAATATTAGTCTATTTTCGGCGTCTCCACAAGATAAAGTTCCCTCTACCCTATCGCCAAGTGGCCTTACGGGGGCGTGTCGCGCCCCTAGCCCTTTGGCCTGGAACAGAAATAGAAAATAATTAAAAAAAAACTATATATACCATTTAACAGAATATATAACTAAAAAACAATATTAACAATTATAAAATATGATATTTTATAATATAAACATCTTATTACACATCCTATATTAAAAAATAGAAATTTTATAACCTACCCAAAAATCAGGATGTCTCTGATTTCATCCGGCGCTGTGACTTGCCGTCATTTTTATGGCCGCCGCCTGAAAGTTTTTCAAACCAATCAGCGAGGCGTTTACGCGTATTAATTTCGATTTTATTCCATTTATCCCATATGCCCAAAACATTTTGAGGCTGAGTGTAATTTTGACCATAGCGCCTCGCCAAGACTATTTTCGCTTCCAAAGTTAGAATCGCTGGTAATATCATGGTCAAAAATCACTAACCAACCTTCATTCGCCCCGTAAATATCCCTATATTCCTTAATCCGCCATAAACTAGCTCTTTCACCTTGGGCGGATCGTTAGACTTAGGGGTTAGGGCTTTTAGGCGGGTCGATTTGGGAAGCGGTGGACATAGGAGTAAAGACCAAAGGCGGGGTTAAAGCCCAGGTTTAAGGGGTTCCTAACCGGAACGGCGTTTGGTCGAAAGGCTCAAAGCTGAATCCGGTTCTATGAGCCCCTAGCTTTTAGTTAAGTCGAGGGTCAGGCGCCCCTTCTTGAATCCTAACCCCTCATAAGGGATAATGGGCCTAAGTCACCATCCGGCCCCAGCTTATTGTGGGCGCTTTCTTGGCCCGCCCGCCCCTGGCTCGCGCGGTTTTTTTCTGTAGTCTTCCGAAGAGTTCGGGGGAGGCCTTATGCCTTTTATCGGTACCTTTAGCCCGCCTGGGGATAAATCGCTTAGTCACCGTCTTATACTAATGTCCCTAGTGGCTAAGGGCGAAACGCTTATTAAAGGTCTTTCCCACGGGGAAGACGTCTTAACCTCTCTGGCCGCTTTTCGAGCTTTAGGCGGGGAGGCTAGAGAAGAGGCTGAAGGGTTAAGGGTTAAAGGGTTAGCCGGAACCTGGCCGCGTTTTGAGTCCTTAGAGATTGATTGCCGTAACTCTGGGACCACCATGCGTCTGATCGCGGGGATCTTAGCCGGGGTTCCGGGGCGCTACATCTTGGACGGCGATGACCAACTAAGGCGTCGGCCCATGGAAAGAGTGGCTAAACCCTTACGCCTTATGGGGGCCAAAGTCTCTTCCAATGAGGGTCGCCCACCGTTAATCATTGACGGGGGCTCTTTAACCGGAGTGGATTACACCCCGGCCGACGCCAGCGCCCAGGTGAAAGGGGCCACCCTTTTAGCCGGCCTTTTGGCCAGCGGCCCAACCTCGGTCACCGAGATCCTGCCCACCCGAGGCCATACCGAGACTTTAATCAACCATTTTCATGGGCGAGCCGTGATTGAGGGTTTAACGATCACCGTTTGCCCCGGGCTCTTAACCTTGCCCCCGGTCTTTGACGTCCCCGGGGACCCTTCCTCAGCGGCCTTCTTTTTAACCGCCGCGGCCATGATCCCCGGGAGCAAGGTCACGGCCACCAACATCCTCCTGTCCCCAGGGCGGACTGGGTTTTTAAAGGTCCTAAACCGGATGGGGGCCGAGGTCACTTTAACTTTAACCTCGGATAACCCGGAACCCGTGGGGGACGTCCTTGTGGAGCACACTGGCCCTTTAAAGGCCACGGAAGTGACCCCCGAGGAAATCCCCTCTTTAATCGATGAGATCCCCATGCTGGCCTTAGCCGCCACCCAAGCCAACGGCCAAAGCGTTTTTCGGGCGGTCGATGAGCTACGGGTTAAAGAGACGGATCGCTTAATGAGCTTAAGGCACCAACTGGGGGCTTTAGGGGCCAGAGTTAACGCCGAGGGGAACGATCTCATCATTGATGGGCCAACCTCCTTTATCCTCCCGGAAACCTTGGATTCTGGCCGGGACCATCGCTTAGCCATGACCTTATCCATCGCTTTGGCCGCGGCCAACGCTAAGGTCCCCATTATAGGGGCCGAGTCCATGGCCATTTCTTACCCCAGTTTTGAGGAGAGCTTAAAAGAGTTATGGCGGAATTAACCAACCCGGTTTTTTTGGGGTTATTAGGGGACGGACGGGTCTTAAGATCCCCTTCCCCCTTGATGCACGAAGCCGCTTTACTGAAGGCCGGTTTAGTTGGCCACTACTTACCTTTAAAGATCGAGGCCAAAGCTATCCCGGCGGCTATAAAGGGCTTAGTGGCCTTAGGGTTCCAAGGGTTAAACGTCACCGCCCCCCACAAAGAGGCCGTTATCCCTTATTTAACCACCCTTTCCCCTAACGCTAAAGCCATCGGGGCGGTTAACACCTTGATCCCGGATGGGGAGGGCTTTTCCGGGGACAACACCGATGGCCCGGGGTTCACCGCGGCTTACTTAACCAACTCGCCCAATTCCTCGGCTTTAGTCTATGGCGCGGGCGGGGCCGCCCGGGCGGTCATCCACGGTCTTAGATCCCAAGGGATCCAAGTTTTGGTGACCGCCAGAAAGTTCGAGGCCGCCGAAAGGTTAGCCCAAGAGTTTGGCCAAAAGGCGGTTAGCTTAAACGAGCTTAGCTCTTTAGGGGCTCTAGCCATTGTGGTTAACGCCACTTCGGCCTCTTACGTATCTGATTTAGATCCCGTTCCGAGTCTGACCTTAGCCGCGGGGGCCCTAGTTATTGATCTAAACTATGGGCGACCGCGTAACCATTGGGAGACCCTGGCCCAAGCGGTTAACGGAACTTTTTACGATGGTTTGCCCATGCTGGCCCAGCAAGCTCGCCTTTCTTTTAACCTCTGGACTAAAGCTAACCTGGCTCTGGACCCCTTCATGGACCAACTAAAAATCTACGCCAAAAGCTTAACGCCCCATGCCTAACTTTGACCCGTACTTAGGGGAAATCCCCCATAAGGCTCCTGGCCCCTTAGAAAAAACCATGGTCTTAATTGGTTTTATGGGGGCCGGAAAAACCACGGTGGGCGGAATATTATCTAAGCTTTTACGGCGGCCTTTAGTGGACTTAGACGAAGCCTTGGAAAAAAGCGAGGGCTTAGACATTCCGACCATCTTCGCCACTAAGGGCGAAGACTACTTTCGGGAACGGGAAACCGCCCAACTGGCTGAGCGCGTCAATCAAGCCGATCTCACCATCTTAGCCGCGGGCGGCGGGGTGGTGGAACGGGCGATTAACCGGGATCTTTTAAAGAGCGCCAAAACCTATTACTTACAAGCCCCGGTGGCGGATCTTTGGAGCCGCTTAACTGGCCCGGAAAAAGACCACCGGCCCTTAGCCCAAGATAAAGAGGGTTTCTTTAAGCGGTTCCAAAAAAGAAAAGCCCTGTACCTGGCCGCCGGGGAACCTATTTCGGCCACTAACGACCCTTTAACCATCGCCCAAGAGATCGCCAACGATTATTTAGCTGGCCCGGACTTTGTCTTAAGGACCGAAGGCCACGAAACCTTGATCCGGACTAGCCTGTCCCCGGCCAAGATCTTCTTCCGCTTAAAGGAGCTGGCGCAAAGCCACCGCCTTTTAATCCTTTTGGACCGGGCCTTTTTGAGCGAGGCCGAGCTTTTCCAAGACTTAGGGCCGAACGTTCTGGTTCACTTCCCGGAAAAGGGGGGTGAAGAGGCTAAAACCTTACGGGAGGCCGAAAAACTTTTAACCCTCATGACCGAAAGGGGTTTAGACCGGAGCGACTATCTGATCGCTAAAGGCGGGGGGGCCTTAACCGACCTCGGGGCTTTTACGGCTGGGCTCTTTAAGCGGGGCCTAAATCTGGCCTTATGGCCCACCACCTTATTAGGGGCCGTGGACGCGGCCATTGGCGGCAAAACGGCCATTAACCTTTTAGGGGCCAAGAACCAGGTCGGTCACTTTTATTTACCGAAAGAAGTCTGGTTAGAGCCCCAAACCTTAGCCGAGGCCCCGACCCATCTGATCGCCGAGGGGCTAGTTGAGGCCTTAAAAACCGGGTTACTTTTTGATCAGGATCTGGTTAACCTCATCTTGACCCGCTTGGAGTGGTTATTAAAGGGCGATGTCCCTTTAATCCTGGAAGTGGCCAGGCGCTCGGCTTGGGCCAAAGCCCAGCTAGTGGAAAAGGACTTTCGGGAGGAAAAAGGGACTAGAGACGTCCTTAACCTGGGGCACACTTACGGCCACGCGGTGGAAAGCTTTAACGCCCCGACCGTTAGCCACGGCCGGGCCGTGGCTTTAGGTTTAGCCGTGGCCTTGGAGGTTTCCAAAGACTTTGGCTTTCCCGTTAGATTAGCTGATGATCTGGTGACCTTACTCGCCCGTTTGGCTTCGGGTTTTCCGCCATTGCCTTCCAAAGAGGAAACTCTTCGGCTCTTAACCTTTGACAAAAAGATCCGGGATGGGCGCTTAAAGTTTGTGGTCTTAAAGGGTCTAGCCGAGCCCCTTTTAGTTACGAGCTTTGACCCGGAGCAAGCTTTGGCGGCCGCCGACCAGGTGGCTAACCGGTTACCCGCTTATTAATTAAAGGATTGGCTCTTTTGGGCGATATCTTTGGCCAATATTTTCGCGTTTCAACCTTTGGGGAATCCCACGGAAAAGCCCTAGGCGCGGTCATTGAGGGGGTCCCGGCGGGGTTAGCCTTATCCTTAAGCTTAATCCAAAAGGACTTGGACCGCCGTAAACCGGGGCAATCGCCTTTTACCACCCCCAGAAAAGAGCCGGACGAGGTGGAGATCTTAAGCGGCCTGACCACGGAAGGTTTAACCAACGGCGCCCCTTTGGCTTTGGTCATTAAAAACCAAGGGGCCAGATCCAGCGATTACGCGGATCTGGCCGATAAGTTTCGGCCAGGTCACGCCGATTACCCTTACTACCAAAAATACGGTCTAACCCCCCAACCCGGCGGGGGTCGAGCCAGCGGTCGGGAAACCGCCGCCCGGGTGGCCGCTGGGGCCGTGGCTCGGGCCCTTTTAACTAAAGTCACCAAGGGCGACCTAGTCGTGACCGCCGGAGCCCGGGCCATTGGCGTGGTTACGGCTATTAAAACCGATTTCGCCTTCGCCGAAACCGATCCTTTGCGCTTTTTAGACCCAGACTTCGCTCAAGTGGCCCAAGACGCGGTTAAAGGGGCCATGAGCGAGGGCGACTCCCTCGGGGCGGTGGTGGAGGTTAGAGCCACGGGCGTCCCCCAAGGGTTGGGGTCGCCGGTCTTTGATAAGCTGGAGGCTTTACTAGGGGCCGCGTATCTATCCATTGGGGCGGTCCGGGCGGTGGAGTTTGGCGAGGGTATCGCTTTAGCTAAAACCTCTGGCTCTAAAGCCAATGATCCCCTGGGCCCGAACGGGCCCACGGAAGATCGGCATGGGGGGATCTTAGGCGGTCTTTCCACGGGTCGGCCCATTATCGCTAGGCTCTTCGTTAAACCCACCCCGTCCATTAAAAAGCCCCAAAATAGCGTGAGCTTAAAGGGCGAGCCTTTGGAGTTAACCATCCACGGTCGGCATGACCCCTGCTTAGCCCCCCGCTTAGCCCCAGTGGCGGAGGCCATGACCTTACTCGTTCTAGCGGACCGCTACTTAGCCCCGCCCGCCAGGCTTTAAAATCTTTCCTTAAAAGCCGCCCTTTAAACCTCCGCCGGGAACGGCCTTGACAAGCGGCGCGTAGCCCGTGGTTAACGCGGATCGCCACTCATTTCGCGCTAGGTATTTCCCCCCTCAGAGGGGACTCGCCCACGGTCTAATTCAGTTTACGCAGTCGCTTCTAGCACCTAACAATATAAATAGTATGCCCTTTATGCGAAGTTGTATCCCAAGTTATTTTATCATCCCAGCTCTTATCTCTATCTCTATCAAAAATAACCAACCAACCTTCCTTCTCTCCGGCGGTATCTAAATATCCAGCCAACTGGTCTATACTGTCTTCCTCGCTTAAGTTTCCTTTAATTTTACATTCTATTAGGTATTTCCGGTCTTTAAAGGTTATGCGCAGATCCACGGCCCCTCGACCCTCGGCGAACTGACGATGGACCAAAGCCCCGCCGTTCACGACCCTTTGAAGAAAGGCCATCAATATAATCACATAGGCCGCCTCGTCATACTTCTTGGAAACCAGTTCTAGTATTTCTTTAATTAACGCTTTATTAGGCAAATTATCGATTTCTACTAAGAAAGATTGTATTTGAGTCTCATTGATCCTAAAAGGAAACGTAAAAGCGTTTTCTCGCCAAAAATCTTGAAATTTACGCAGAACAGCCGAGATAAAAACTATTTGGCCATCGTTCCAAGTGATTCGCTCAATATTCTCGTCTAAAAGCTCTTGAACTGTATCGGTTAAAGTTCGGGAAATGATTTCCTGGTAAATAGCGTTGGCTGGCCTTAGACACTTTTTCTTGTCCAAGGCGACCAACCCCAAGTCTAAACAGTATTTTCGATCATCGATATATTCTGACCCCTTAAGGCTAGCCCCGGCGATAACTCCATTTATGACCCGGGCCACCCGCGGCTCTTTAAGCTTTTCTAAAAACGAGTCTATATGGACGTCTCTGAGCTTAATCAAGTTTTCGGCGGCTTGGTTTATTAGTAAGCCAGTAATCTTCGTTGATAGGTCGTTTTGTAAGATTTCCTCGATCGTCTCCTTGGCTAAGGCGTTAACCAACCAAGGTTGCCCTTCCGACCAATACCAAACCCTATCTATGGCGCTATCCGCAAAAACCTGTCCAACGGCCTCGGTATGCTGGCGGTAAAGAATCCCGATATCCTCAAAAGTAAAGTTAGAAAGAGTTAACGATCTACTTTTGATATTAAAAGGACTAGGTGGCGGTCCTTTCACCTCCTCTCCTTTGGTGACTTGATAATCCCTGATGTCCCTCAGGCCCACCAACCCCAAGGATCTGGGAAATTTATTGCCAGGTTGGTGACGTATTTGGTAGAAGTTTCTAATTTGCGTTAAAAATGAAAGGAGCCCGGGGCCAGACAGGCAATCGGCCTCGTCCAAAAAAAGTATCAACTCTTTATCAAGATCTTCGCATAAAGTATTTAAAAAAATACTAATTTTACTCGAACAATCATCTATTCCTGGTAGACTATTATATAAATACGCCTTTTCTTCAATAGCTGTAACCTTGGATTCCTTCATAAAGAAATTAAGGATATCTATAATTGTTGATATAGCTAAATTTTCATCAAATTTACTTCTTAAACCCATTAAAGAACAAGTTAAAGCGTAATATTTTCCCTCAGAATTAATTTTATCCGTCAGGGCTTCAAGAAAAGTGGTCTTACCGGACTGGCGAGGGGCGTGGAGAATAAAGTAACGCTTCCCCTCAATCAGACTATCTATCTTCGGCTGACGAGCCAACGTCGGCAACATATAGTGTTCTTCAGCGACACAGGGGCCAAATGTGTTAAAAGTCTTGACGATGGATTGACTCATGGGTGGAACTATCCTTAAAGTTAAGCGCGTATTGTCGAATAGCGGAAAGGCCATTTAGCCTTACAAATATAATTAACTATACGCTACTTTGGTCATCGCCGCAATATAAAATAAAAAACCGTCTAACTTTATTGTCGAGAGCTGTCGAATCGCGCTGAGTCAAACCAAAATTAAAAAATATTTCCAGCGCGCCTGTAGTTGAGCCTTTTGGACTTTAGGCCGGTCGGCGTGGCGCGCTAATACAAGCCGTTCCCGTCCGGCGCTGGTCAGCTTAGTTGGGACTTAGAAGTTTTTAATAAAAATGTCTGTCAGGGGCATTGTTGGGTATCAATTATTGGTAAACGTTTCTATACTTTTCAAAAATACCCCCAAAATTTATGGATGTTGTTAAGGGATTTCGCCGGAATGGCTTTGGACAAAAAAAGGCCAAAAGCCCTAATCTTACAGGGCTTTTGGCCTTTAGCGAACTTCTTTGACCAGTGTGGCGGTAGTTCCTAAAAGACCTCTGGCTTTTAGGGGGTTTGTTGTAAGGTGAACTATTAGCCGCTAATTTACGCGCTTTTTAAGGGCTTTCGGAGCCATTGTTTGATCGAACCTTTGATTGAGCCTTTTTTTACCGATCCTTTGGTTTTACTAATCCTTGTTTGGTTGGCTAGGGGCGGGGCGCCCCTAGCCCAAGACTGTCTCCTTTAGGTTTAGGCGTTCAAGAGGGACAGAGCCATCTGCGGTAAGGAGTTGGCCTGGCTCAACATGGACACCGCGGCTTGGGCCAAGACCTGGTTCCTGACGAACTCGGTCATTTCTGTGGCCACATCCACATCCGAGATACGGCTCTCTGAGGCCTGGAGAGCCTCCATTTGAATCTCCAGGTTGGTGATGGTGTTTTCCAGACGGTTCTGGAGAGCTCCGATGTCCGCCCGGACCTTGTCTTTCCGTTCCATGGCACCGTTTAAGGCCTCCAAGGCTTCCTGGGCCGATGATTGGGTCCTAACTTCAGCTCCGGCCCATTCCCCGTTGGCCGCGTTCTGGATTTCCACAAAGCTGTGGCGATCCAAGCCGTTAATGATGCCGTCCGTTAGACCAGGGGTTTTAATCTCGTTTTCCCCATTATTAAGGGCGGCAATCCACAGGTCTCTTTGGGACCCCACGTCCCGTCCGTTTAAGGTTAGGTTCCAGACTTCCTTGCCCATGCCGGCCTTGGTCTGGATAGGTTTAAAGGTGGCCCAGTTTTCCCCGCCTAGAGTGAAGGTGGTTCCTGACTGGTTAATCTCGTTAGCGGCCACGTTCTCGAACTCGATGGCTTGGAGAGCTTCCCTAGAGGCGACATCCCCGTCCGCCACGTCGCAGGCGAGTAAGCTATTGTAGTCGCCGCCTTTTTTGGTGAAGACGTAAACCATGTCGGCGCTTTGGCCATTGGAGTCATGGGATTGGACCATGGCCCAGAATTCGCTATCTTTGTTGTGGTTAATGGCCGAGGCTAAAGCCCAAGCCCCAAAGTTGGAGATCCCGGAGGCGTTGACGTAAGCCGTGCCCGCGCTGGCCACCAAGGTGGCGTGTTTGGTCTTGTCCACAATGCCCACGGTGGAGACGGTCTGCGGCCCAGAGGCTTTTTTGTAGATATCCTCCCAATCTAGGTCTGTCACCTGCGCTTCGGTGGTGGGGCCTTTATGAGTGGAGGCGAGGATCTTAAACAATCGACCCGCTTGCATGCCTTTATCGGTTTGGGCCGTTTGGATTACTCTCTCAATATCATCGCTCAAAGCTTTCGCCAGATCCTTCATGCTGGTCGAAGTGGGCAATGGCGTTGTCGCCCAAGAGATTGATTTTCCATCCAAACTCACGGTAATGGCTAAATCGCCGACCGTCCCACCAGCGGTATTTCTGGTGGTACCTGGATTGTAAGCGTTGACGCTGGCCGTAATATCGCTCAGCGTTGGAGCGGGAACTCCGGTCGTCCCACCTTTGGCGAGTTTGCCAGGTTCTAAGCCCGGGGTCGAGAGTTTCGCCGCCGCTTGAACCGCGCTTATAGCTTGCCCAATTGAAGTCGCGATGTCCTGACCAAGCTGCGTCATCCCTTGGACATTGTAAGTTGTCCCATCGAACAAATCACCCGTTGTCGGCGCGTAGAAAGTATTCCCTCCAAATTCGATAACCGCGCTGTAATAGCCCGATTGCGCTCCTGTTCCTCGACTAAGAGTGTAGACCAGCTCTTCCATACCGAAGGCGGAAGCTATGGCTGAGTCTTGGGTCCAGTTGCCATTCCCGTCAACATAAACCCCTGTATTAACGGTAATCGAGCCTCCAGATATAATCTCACCTGCGCCCCCCGGAGCGGTCAGATTGGCCGCGTTTGACGGGGAACTGTAATCGATCGCCGAGGCGGTCAAGGCCGGGATACCCGCCCCGGTGTCGCCCGAGGTAAAAACCACGTTGGCCAGGGAGCCGTAAGTGGTCGCCCAGTAAGCTATAGCTTTGTTCTGGAGCTCAGTTAACGCCTCCGCGTTGGTGGCCGCTGACGCCGACAGATGGTAGTTAGCGGCCGAGAAAGCGGCCATGTTGAATCCGGCTTTGGCCAAGGCGCTATTGGTCGCGCTAGTCACATACAATCCACCGCTGGTCCAGTAGGCCGAGGTGCGATAATCGGCTGAGGCCACTCTCGGGGTATAGTCGTTATTCTCTACAGTATAGGTTATTTCCTTTAAACCCAAGGCCGAGGCTAGATCTTTATCACCGGTCCAGTTGCCAGCGGAGTCGGCGTACACCCCGGTGTGGACGATAAAAGACTTTTGCTCTTTCAAGGTCGCCGCGTCCCCTATCCCGGAAGTAGTCCCAGCGGTGGCGGAAGCCGTGATCTTAGCGGTGTCTAGAGCTGAATAACCAGAAGTTGCCCCTACGGAAACGGAGATGGCCGACATGTTGGCCATGTTCAAGGCTGACCAGATCTGGGCCAACTTATCCACGAGCATAGCTCTGGCGTCAGCGGAGCTGACCTTGGAGGACGTGCTGGCCGAGATTATGGCCGAGGCCAGGTTAAGGTTAGTCAAATCAAGCCCAGCCGCCCTAAGGATGCTCAACTGGACGCTAGTTAAAGCGTAACCTTTGGTGGAGCTATAAACGTCCCCACTATTAGAGTAAGAGCCAGTGGCCAAGCTATAATCCAAAGTCCCTGAGTAGAACTCGGAGGTGACATTAGGGTTATCAACCTCAGCCATCCCGTTAGGCCCGGATGGCGGAGTGGCCAAAGAGGAAACCACCCGACCGACGTCAATAAGACCTAGACCCGCTGGGTTAGTGGCGGTCGTCTGGAGAGAGGTCAAAAATTCGCTTAAACCGGTTTTCACGGCCAAGATTATGTTTCCTAAGTTAGTCGTGTTGGGCATCGGAGCTAAGGCTCCGGTGGTAATGGACGAGGTTAGGCCCGCGTAATCAATAGTGGTGGTCAGATCTCCCGTAGGCTGAATTTCAGTTGTGCTCGCGCCCGCCGCTTTTAATTCAGCGTAATCCTGGGGCGGCCATGGATCCGTACTCGGTGGGAAAATTGTTACATTTCCAGCGGTTCCCGTTAAACCTTGAGCGTTTTGACGCGCGGCGATTTCGTTCTTCAGAACAGTATTCAACCCACCAGTGCTTGAAAGAATATCACTTAAGGTCGTGGTATCGGCTGATAATGAGGGGAAAGTGACTCCCGCTGTCAGCGATCCACCGCTCAAAGAGAATATTAAATTATCATCCGGCCCCGCTGAATTTTTCACCGTGACAACAATTTCCGCAAAATTAGAGCCAAAAAGTTTGGCCACGGCTGAGTCAGTGGTGAAGTTACCATTGGAGTCAACGTAAACCCCAGTGTTGACCTTTATAGTCGCGCCATCTTTTATAACGCTGGCGCTATTAGATCCGCTAATAGACGCCGTGTTGGCGTTGTAGACCGAAGTAGCGCTAATGTTGGCTAACCCAGCCCCAGTGTTCGCCGTGACCGCCAGCCCGCTATAGTTATTGCCTTGGTATTTGTTCTCCCACTCGGCCTTAATGTTGGCTAAAAACTGCGCTTGAGCGACAGCCGAACTTACATCGCTCACTGGCGGAGTCGAGGCGTTGGCGGACTCATGCCCGAAAGCGAGTTCGGCTAACAAACCAGCTTTATTAAAAGCCGAGTTCATTAAATAATTTTTGCCCCCGCTGGTCCCCGTAAAATAGTTCTCGCTAACGAACTTGTTGCCAGGCAGGGAGACTTCCTGGAGAGTCTTATCCTGGTTCAAGATATTGATGGTGATTTCCGTAAACCCTAAGGCCGAGGCGATCCGGGCGTTGTCCGTCCAGTTACCGTTAGCGTCAGCGTAAACCCCAGTGTGGACCACCAGAGTCTTTCCATCTTTGATGGTGGCCGTAAGCCCAGCGCCCGATAAAACATCGGATCCGGCGCTAGCTTTGACAATGGCCGAGTTCATAATGAACCCGGAGGTCACGCCCGCGCAGGTGGAGAGGGCGGATAAGGAGCTAAGCCCTAAGGCCACCCAAGCTTGATTCAGTCGAGCTATAAGTTGGGTTTTAGCTTGGGCTGAGCCAACTAGAGAAGTCCCACTGGCCGAAACCTCGGCGACCTTTAAACCCATGGCTGTCAGGTCTAAACCAGCGTCCTCAAGTTTTTTGATTTGCTCCTGGGTTAGGCCATAGCCGTAACCAACTGTGTTCTTAACTGAGGAATACTCAAAGCCATCGTCATCGTATGATCCAGTGGCGGTGTACTTATCGACCCGACCCGAGACCGCCGGGATGGTGACGGTGCCGCCAGCTAAGGCCGCGCTCCCGAAGATATAAGCCTCATTGCCCATGCAGACAGCGGCGGTCCCACCATTTTTGATGGCCGCGGCTAAGGTTTCTCCGTCTAGCTTGATGCCCACGCGGCTTTGGGTGCCCTCATTAACCTTGTTTATCAGATCCTGGAGCGAATCGGAAGAGTTGACCGTGTACCGGCCAGCTAAGTACCGACCATCCAAAAGGTCGGGGTCGTCGTCTTCCGTCCAATCCCAGTTGTAACCATAAGAGAAGGTCTGACCAGACTTAAACCCGGCCTTACCGTCTAGGGAGTCATAACCAGCGGTGCAGCAACCAGGGCCAGCTAGACCCTTCGATCCAGCGGCCCCTTGACCCCAGATATCGTTTTTAGCGTCGCCGCCAATCCGAAGACCAGTGTGGCTGGTGGCCCGCACGTCGCCAGTATTGATGAAGTAGTAATCCTCATCCGCCGAGTTCCCCACGCCGAAGTGGATCTTCATGCCTAATCCGCCGTGGAGGTTGGTGATGGAGCCGTCAAGGAGCTTCACCCCATTAAAGTTGGTGGAAGTGGCGATACGGTCAATTTCCGCCGCCATGGCCTGATACTCGGAATTGATGATTTCCCGCTGGAGGGTGGTGTAGGTGCCGGTGGCGGCTTGCTCAGCCAGCTCCTTCATACGGGTCAGTTTCTCATCGATGACGGCCATGCCACCATCGGCGGTCTGGATCATGCTAATGGCGTCGGCGGCGTTCCGGATGCCTTGCTGCATCGTGGTGATGTCGGCCCTCATGAGTTCCCGAATGGCTAATCCGGCCGCGTCGTCCGCCGCGGAATTGATTCGAAGGCCTGAGGACAGCCTCTCTACGCTTGAGCTAAGACGGCTGTACGTATTGTTGAGGTTCCTAGCCGTATTCGCTGCCATCATGTTGTGGTTGATAACGAGACTCATGACGGTTCTCCTTTTAAACGAACGCCGTGCCCTCCGGCTGGCGGCGGAATTAATCGGTGTGGTTTTATCCGGCCATACCGGTCGGAGGGTAAAACGGTCTAAAGGTCTTTTCCGTTTCCTTCTGGATTAACGGAACTTCCTTCAGTAATCTTATCGGAGTTCTTGGAAATCACTTTAATATTTTTAGAAAAAAATTTATGGATATTCACCGCCCGCCAAACATATTTGGACATCCCACTCAATAACCTCAACATTTAGGGCTTATAATTTGAAAACAACCTAACTTTTTTTAGTCGCTGGCTAGGAAGGCTCGAAGGTCATCTGGTTTGCGTCTATAAAAGTTGAAAAATATTGGAAAATTATTGGACCAGCCTCGGGCGAAGCTTTAGCCAAACCTTTAGTGACAAGGAAAACTTAAGGGTTCGGGCCCCGTTTAATCGCGAAAATTCGATCTTTTTTCGCGCCCGTAGGTTTAAACTCTGGATAAAAAGACTTACGCGGAAGAAAAATCTAAAGTCATTAGGGAGGGTTAATGGCTGGCGGCGAGTAATGAGGGGCTTTCTGGAGATCTTGGGCGAGAGATGGAGCGTTAAGATAGGCTATAAGCCATGAAGCGAGGGGCTTTTAAGGCCGGGGCGCGCTTAAGGTTGATCATTATGATAGGTAGTGGGCTTAAGACTTGTGGTAAGCCGCGCCATATAATAAAAGGAACCCCTTTTTTCACCGGGGGTAGGCATTAGGCGTCTTAAGGCTGGTTCTAGGCTGGGTTAAAGCCTGGTCTAGGCTGGCTCTAGGCCGGCTCTAGGCTGGTTCTAGGCCGGGTTAAGGCTGGGTCTAAGTTGGCTCTAGGCTGGTTCTAGGCCGGGTTAAGGTCTGATCTAAGTTGGCTCTAGGCCGAGTCTTGGCCAGTTCTAGCCTACTCTTGGACCACCCCGGCCCTTAAGCCATTAGGCTAATAAAACGGCTAGCGGTGGCATCTTGCGGCCATAGATATGGTCAAAGCTTACGGCCTTTAACCGCTTGACCTTTAGTAGCTAAAGGTCAATCCGCCATTAATCACGAGTTATTTCTAAACCAAGACTAAAGGGTTGGATAAAAGATGGGGCCGAGGCTGGGATAGATGTAAAATCGACTGGGGCCGGGGTTGGGTTTTAGTCGCGCGACCGACTGGGGTCGGGTCTGGGATGGACGCGCGATCGATTGGGGCCGTTACGAGGATAAAGGCGCGATCGACTGGGGCCGTAGCGGGAAGGCTCCTAAGGCCAAAGGGAGTTTTGTTCTTGATTGAAAGGCAAAGAAAAAGCGACTTGTAAATTTAACCTCGCTAAAGTTATCGTCAGCGCCTGGCGCCTTTGTTGAGCTTTAGCTAGGGCCCTAAGGAATCTATTCGATATTCTTTAAGAAAATTACGAGCTTTTTGACCTAGCGCCTTCTAGCTAGCCAATCCTCTGGGATTAACCGACCTCTTCGTTTTAGGCCACTGACAGTGATAAGTAGCTCTTAAGGCGCCGAAAAACTAGACAAAAGCGATTAGGGCTCTTGATCCCAATCATTATGGGCCTTACTTACTGGCGTTAACTTCATAAAGGCTCGGGTGGAAGAACTTGGCTAAGGTCTCTACGGCCTGGGGGGCCCGTAAGCCCGATTCCAAGGAGTTTAAGGTCATAATCAGGATCTTATCCAGCTTAACGGCCCGGGTCTGGGAGAGGACGGGATGGGCTTTTAAGCTAGCCACCTTCTTTTCCGCTTCCTCAGTCCCGTAATCGAGGACGATAATCGCCTCTGGGTCCCTAGCCAGTATTTCCTCCGGGGTGACCTTAGACCAGGCCTCTAAGTCGGAAAAGATATTGTCGCCGCCAGCCAGATCCACTAACCGGCTCTCAAAGTCTGGGCCACCCGCTGTGTAGACGCCATCCGCCCGGATATCGTAGACCAAGGCTTTGATGGGCTCATAGCTGGTTAAACGGCTGGTGGTCTGGTAAAGTTTATCGTTAAGCTCGGTTAAAAGCCGGTCGGCCCGATCCTCCACCTGAAAGATCTGCCCGATCTCCCTAATCCGCTGATAGAGATCCTCTAAACTACCCGGCTCCAAGACGTAGACCGGTAGCCAGTCCCAGCGGATCTCCCGGGCGTCTTTGGGGAACTGGCCAAAGAAAAAATCCGCCCCTTTAACGATTTCCTGACTTTCCACGTCCGGGTCAAAGTATTTGGGCACCTCTTTCAAGGCCGCCTCATACTCAGGCAATAAGCCTTCCCGCCCCTGAATCCGCCCGAGCATAAAGGGACCTAAGCCTAAAGCGGCCATAATCTCCGCGGCGGGCGTCCCAAAAGTCAGAGCCTTCTTAGGGGCGGCCCGGACCGTGATAACCCGGCCTTTGTTCTCAAAGGACATGGGATAATCCGCGAACGCGTCGCTTAAGCTTAGCGAGAGCCCTATCATAAGGCCGAGCCAAAAATAGATAATCCGGCTCATCATGGCTTAATCCTCAAATAAGATCCGACCTTAAAAGACGCTTCTTAGCGCGGTCTAAAAACCCTAACGCGCCTTTTACCCGCCCTAGAAGGGGGCCCAACACCTGGCCAAAGGCGAGCCTTTGGCTAGGGCGATCGGTTACGCTACCTGTCTGATGGACAATAACAGTATAGGTTCAAAATATGTTTCTGACAACCTCAAGCGAGCCGGGCGACCAGGAACGCGTATTGACGCGCTTTGGCGGCCAAAAACGCTCGGGTCACAAAAAAACTTGACAAGATTTCAAAAACGGGATAATTTAAATGTGAAAATGCGAAAGAAAATTTCTATGTAATTAAAAATTTAATATTAATTTTAAATTAAAAAACTTTAAAGTGATATATATGTTAACAAGTTGTTTTATTGTATTAAATTTATTAACTATATCTTTTTGTATAATTTCATCTCGTGGTTATATTTTTTTAGCTAATTCAATTGTTGCATTGTTAATTTTTGCGATAATATTATTTAAAGATAATATTCTATCATTTAAAAATAACATTTTACCTAAAAAAACGATAAAATACATTGTTATAGCTGGATTAATTTTTAATATTATTGCGGCTTCTTATTATCTATTCAATGCTATTCAACCATTTATTAATCATAATAATTTAAGATCGTCATCAAGAGTTTTTAGATATAGTTTTATTTCTATTATATTAAATATAACTTATTTTTGTAGACTTTTTAAACTTTTACATTGGGAGGAAGATTAGAGTTGAAATTAATTTTATAGCTAAATCGCTGATATAAAATAAGCATAAATATGACTAAAACCGCTAGTTTGTTGAATAAAAATATGTCAATTCATTAAAACATCATTAAAACTATCCTAAGCGCCCCGCCACCAAACTCCCACCAAACTCCCACGGGACACCCAGCCAAAACGCTGCCAATTCCACTCATTTAGGCGACTACGATGTTCCAGGTTTACGTTGTTCCAGGGTTACGATGTCCCAGGTTATGGCGGTGGCCTTAGAACTTAACCTATTGGTGGTTTTTGGGTGATAGAGAAACTCCACACGGCTACGGATTGGCGGTTCCAAGCTCAACTCAATCCCCTAAAAGACGCTATCGCGCGAGAATAATCGCGTAAGAATCATCGACCAGATAATTCCCTTAAAAACAATTTACGACCTAAGGTTAAGTCCCATCCAAGCCACTTTTCCGGATAGGCGCCCCTTCGCTCTAATGACTTTATCCAAGGTAGTGGCCTAAGCGGCGGAGGATTGGAAAAGGCCAAAAGCTTAGCGAGGTTTGATTTTCTAATCGTATCCGCGAGATAAGATTCTGGCCTTGGCTTTAAGAAATTCTTAGGGGCCGTTCCATAATTAGAAAGGTCCAATGGGCTTAAGCGACCACTTAAGACCCAAATTTACCGCCACCTTTTTTAAAAAGGATTTGGCGGTTTAATCTTGAAGGTCTAGGAGGTCTAGGAGGTTTTCCGGGGTTAAAGGAGCTTAGAGGTTATTAGCCAGAGCTCCTTTTTGTTTAGCGTTTTTTAGGGCTAATTAGCTAAAAAACCGCTCCCCTTCTTAATTTAAGGGGGCCTTAAGCCAAGTAAATGGTTTAGCCTCTTTAACCTCTCTTTGGCCCCTCTTTAGCCTCTTCAGCCCCTCTTAACTCAAGACCTCGTAGTTAATCTCCTGATTAACCTCCAAAGGGCGAAAGACCACTCGCCTTAGAGCCCGGGGGTGGGCTTCCCGGCCAAAGTCAAACCCAGCGTGGTCCACCCAGATGGTCGTCTGGGGGTCAACTAGTTTTTTAAAGGCCCCATCCAACCAGATGGTGGTCTTAAAACCACCAGGCCTTTGACCCCGCCAGGAGCTGGAGTAAAAGGAGCATAACGAAAAGACGGGGGACAGCTCAAAGGGCTCGGGGCTCCCACCCTCGACCTGGTGACAAACCCTTACGGGAAAGCCGCAAGTCGTGGCCAGGTTTTTTAGCCAGACCTGCCACAGCTCGTCCCGATAACCGTTAATCATGGTCCCTTCCACCAAAAGGAGGGCGTAAGGCGGGTTAGGGTAAAGCGTCCGCCCTTCCGCGTCCCACCAGGAGCGGAGCCAAGCTAAAACCAAGGAGGCGTCGTCCAAGTCCATGTCCACCATGGTCCGCTGACCGCTTAGGGTCAGCGGATAGAAATCCAGGTCTCTAATGGGCTTATAGTCCCAGAGAGCCACCTCTTCCCTGATGGGGGGCAATTCCGTGGGGCTGAGCCTTTTGGTGGAGACGATTAGAGCCGGGACCGCGGCTTTCCGGGCCGCTTCCAACTGTTCTTGGATGAACTGACTTTGGGAGATAGCCAAAGGCCTTCGGGACTTAAAGATCCTCCGGCCCTTTTCGAGGCCGATGCCCTTTTGAAAACCAATGAACAACAGAATGTCGTGTAAGTCCTTCTTGCGGACCGTGGTTAAACCCATTCTATACAACTCATCTAAGAGGAGATCGTCGCTAGCCCGGGTCCAGAGCTTAAAGGAGCCTCCGTTTTGGCCATCTAAGCGTTTTTGAATAATCCGCCTTAAGGCTCGGGCCTGGGTTTTGATGTCCCGAGGATCCCCTTCGCCCCAAGGCGGAAGCTCCGCGGGTTGGGCGAGGATTTCCCCAAAGACATTTTGATCGACCGTCTGATCAACTTCATTGGCGGTGGGAGTGACTATATTTTGGTGGCCTTGGGCGGGTTTGTTTGGGGTTTTCAATCTCTAACTCCGGGCGGGTCAAAAGGACGCGGAAAAAGGCTAAAAAAAGGCGATTAAACTCTTGCCAGAGCTTAACTTTTTGATTATAATCCCCGATGACTCTTCGCTGGAGCCCCTCGGCTCGGCGTAACGCTCAGTCACTAACCCCGTCAGATTCGGAAGAAAGCAGCGGTCCGTGAACCTGGACGTGTCGTGGAGTACCGGGGGGTTCCATTGAGGAGTTTTCTTTTCTTGTAAGACTACTTGACGCACTAATCAATCTTCTGGGCTAAAACCGCTTAAACTAACGCTTGATCTTTTTCGCCTAAATAACTTAAGCCGTTAATAGCCTTCGGCTATCCTCAGATCTAAAACTATCTAAAAAACCGCCAAAAAAAACCAACCTGCCTAGTTTTTAAGCCCCTAAGACACAACGCTCTGGTTAAAACTAGGTCTGACTAAAGCTAGGTCTAGTCAAAACTAGGAGCCTTTAAAAGAGTAAGCTACCTAAAACCGCCCCTAAAGTCCAGACCCTATGACGCCCATTTATAGCCCTTTAATAACCCAAAAGGCTTTAGGGCCAAAAGCGCTTTTGAGGCGCTTTTGGCCGGTGGCTTAAGATTAGGGGGGCCATTACGGCTAAGTTTTGGGTCAATAGCCTTTAAGCGACTATTGGGGTTTAGTTTTTTAGGGCCCAAAAGCGCCTTTAGGACCCATGCGTCTTTAAACCCTAAGCGGCTTTAAGCCATAGGTGTCTTTAGGACCTAAGCGGTTTTAGGCCCTAGGTGGCTTTAGGCCCAAGGCGGCTTTAAGCCCAAGTGGCTTTTAAGCCCAAGTCACTAGACCCATAACAAAGGGGTTACCCAGTTTATCCCGGCTGGGGGTGACTCTCACCGTGTAGCCAAACCGTCCGGCTTGCCGACAGTCTAGGCAAGCGGTGTAGCGCCAGACCCCGTTTTCTTGGGCCACGGGGGACATAGTTAAAGTCTCCCGGTCCGTGAAATCGCCCTGGTGATCCATGGGGCCGTAGTAAACCTCCACGGTGACGTCCTCGGGGGTTAAATCGCCTAATCGGGTCAAGGCGGTTAAGGCCACCTTCTCGCCCACGGTCTTTTCCCCGCCAGTATCCCCGGTCAGTTCCAAAACCGCCACCGAGCTCCAACTGGTCATGAGCTTCTGGCGCCAAGCGGCTTGCTCCGTGGCCACCTGGAAGCCATTGGCGGTTAAGTGGTTGTAACGATCCGAGCACTGCTTGTAAAAACGCTCGTAGTAGTCCCGAACCATGCGGTGGGAGCTAAAACGCGGCACCAAATCCCTAACGCTAGCCCGCATCATCTCGCACCAGGCCAACGGAATCCCGTCCACCGTGCGGTTGTAGAAGCTGGGGGCCACTTGCCGCTCCAGAAGGTTGTACAGAGCCTGGCTTTCGGTCAAATCTTGAAGCTCTTGGTTGGCTTCCTCCTCCCCACTGCCAATGGCCCAGCCGTACTGGGGAGCGTAACCCTCGTCCCACCAGCCATCTAAGATGGACAGGTTCAGAACGCCGTTGGCCAAAGCCTTCATGCCGCTGGTCCCGCAAGCCTCTAAGGGCCTTCTGGGGTTATTGAGCCAGACATCGCAACCCGCGGTGAGGAGGCAGGCTAAAAAGATGTTGTAGTTTTCGATAAAGAGGATGCGGTTAGAGAAACGGTCCTCCCGGGAAAAGTGGATGATCTTTTTAATAAAAGCCTTCCCGTCATTGTCCTGGGGATGGGCTTTACCGGCCACGATGATCTGGATGGGCCGCTCCGGGTTGTTTAAGATCCGCGATAAGCGGTCTGGATCCGAGAACAACAAGGTGGCTCGCTTGTAAGTGGCGAACCGCCGAGCGAAGCCAATGGTTAAGGTGTCCGGGCTAAAGATCTCCATGGCCCGCTGCAAACTGGAGGCCGGGGCCCCTTGCCTTTTTAGCTGCCGGAAAAGAGCCCGGCGGGCGAAAGCGATGAGCCGTTCCCGACAGTGACAGTGGGCCCGCCATAGCTCTGAAAGCGGAATCTGGCTAATAAACTGCCAAATGCGCTCGGGATCGGGATCCTCTTTCCAGTCTTGGCCTAAGTACCGGGAGTATAAGCGGGAGATCTCTCTGGAGGCCCAACTGGAGACATGGATGCCGTTGGTGACCGAGTCAATGGGCGTGTCCTCCACCGGGGTTTTCGGCCAAATGCTCTGCCACATGCGCCGACTAACCAACCCATGGAGCTTACTGACCCCATTGGCGTGGGAGGCTAAACGCAAAGATAAAGGCGTGACCCCAAAGGCCTCATTGTCATCGCGGGGGTTGACCCGACCGTAACCTAAAAGAACCGGCCAACTGATGCCCAATTCTTTCCCGTACTCCTCTAAGTAAGCCCGAGCCAAATCTGGGTGGAAGGTGTCGTTGCCCGCCGGGACCGGGGTGTGGGTGGTGAAGACCGTGGAGGCCTGAACCACTTCCCTGGCCGCGTCAAAGGAGAGCCCGTTCTCGCGGCGGAGGATGTTAATCCTCTCCAAGGCCGAAAAAGCGCTGTGGCCCTCGTTCATGTGGATAACCGAAGGGGTGATGCCCATGGCTTTTAAAGCCCTAACCCCGCCCACGCCTAAGACGATTTCTTGGCGGATGCGCATCTCCCGGTCCCCGCCATACAGCTGGGCCGTGGTGGCTCGGATGTCCGGGGGGTTCTCGTCTAAATCCGTGTCCAAGACGTACAAGGGCACCCGACCGACTGGCACCCGCCAGACGGCGATGGCCGCTTGTCGGTCCTTAAAGTTGACGTAAACTTTGAGGGGTTGGCCGTTTTGGTCTTTGATCTGCTGGACCGGCATGGCGTCGAAGTTGTTGTTAGGGTAGTTCTCCATCTGCCAGCCATCGTTATTGAGATACTGGGCGAAGTAACCTTCCTGATACAATAGACCCACGCCCACTAAAGGGATGTTTAAGTCGGAAGCGGACTTTAAGTGGTCGCCGGCTAGGATGCCTAAACCCCCGGAATAGATGGGCACGCAGGTGGTTAATCCAAACTCAGCGGAAAAGTAAGCCACGCAGGTCTGGCCTTGGTCAATGGGCGGGGCGCTCATGTAGAGGTCAAAGCGATGGGACACTTCCTCCAGTTGGGAGACAAAACCAGCGTCTTGAGCCAATTCGTCCAAGCGCGACTGTTCCACTAAGCCCATCAGGACCACGGGGTTATGCCCGGAGGCTTCCCAGAGCTGGGGGTCGATCCGCTGGAATATATCCCGGATCTCGCTGTGCCAGCTGAAAAAGACGTTGTAGGCCATGCGTTTGAGCGAGGCCAGCTTCTCCGGTAACCTAGGGACGACTTTAAATTCCTGCTTGGCTTTCATCCGGTTCTCCTACAGGGGAAAGATACCCCCCAAAAAAGGGGGAAGATAAAGACGCGAAATTCGCGACCTCTATCCAAAAGGCCCTTTTAGAAGGGCTATAGGGCCAAAGGATACCCTTTTGGCCAACTCCAGGCAGATAACCATTAGCCATAAAGCCAATATTGGCTTAATGGGCCTTCTTGGGGCTCGCCGCCTCCTGGCTCAAGGCGTTCGGGGCCCCCTGGTTATCGCCCCAAGATTAAACAATCATATTCCGAAGCTAGCGTATTCCGAAGCTAGGGCCAAACGAATGGTCCCTAACCGCTTTTCAAGGTCCTGGTCTTAAAGGGCCAACTCCGCGTGAATTACGCCAATTATTGGCGTAATTTTTTAAGTCTCGCCCCCCATAATGGGGTCGCTAGGGGTTAAATCTAGCGGCTGGCCTAGCCTCTTCTTTTGGTCGTAAGCTAGGTCTTAACTAGGTCTTAAGCGAGGATTTAACAGCCTTTAGCTAGGATTCGCCCGATCTAACTTTGATCTTGGCTAATCCTTATCTTAGGCCGTATTCGCGTCCTAACCCTCTTTAACCTTAGAGGATCTCTCGCCCCAAGGTCAACTTTTAACCGTTTAGCGCTTCGGCCTTACTTCTAAGAACAGAAGCCATTTTAAAAGAAAGGGCCTTAAAAGCCAAATTTTTCGTTTGGGAAAGGGTTTTTTCCGTTATCCCAGCCTTATGGCCGACCCTAAAACCCCAACTTTTAAACCTATTATATTATTTATTAACCAGCTTAAAGACGTGTTATTAAAGAAATATTTCTTTAACAAACTCTTTAAATGTTAATAATAGGCTTAAATAATATTTTAAGCTTCTTAAGTTAAGTTTAATCCAGACTAAGTTAGCTTATAACCTAAAAACGCCCTAAAAAGTTAGCTTAATAGAGTTAACTAGCCCTTTAAGGGCGGTCAGGCTCAGACCTAACCGCGATCGGGTTAGTCTTGGGAAGCCTTAGTCATAGATAATCCCGCCAGAGCGACCGTCAGAACCCCCAGCTAAGAAAGAAAACATTCTTCCCCAAAGCCCCCTAGAGCCCCAACGCTCCCAGAACCCCAAAGCCCCCTAGAACCCTAACGTCCCTAGAACCCTAACGTCCCCAGAACCTTAACGCCCCCAGAGCCCCAAAGCCCCTAGAACCCTAAAGTACCCCAGAACCCTAACGTCCCTAGAGCCCTAACGTCCCTAGCGTCCCCAAAGTCCATAGAGCCACAGCGTCCCTAGAACCCTAACGCCCCCCTAGCGTCCCCAAAGTCCCTAGAACCCTAACGCCCCTAGAGCCCTAACGCCTCTAGCGTCCCCCAAGCCCCTAGAGACCCTAACGCTCTCAGAACAAAAGATCCGCCCCTAAGCTGAGGCTAAGACCCTTCTTTTTTTTAAAACCCTAACCCCTTTAAGCCCAAGCTTCTAAACCCGGTTAGCTTCAAGGTACGCTCGGGGGGGTTGGCGGTCATTTTGGTTAACCGGTTATCTTGGCTAGAGAGCTTAAAAAAATAACTTTTCGCCTTTAAGTTACGGTTTTATTAGGGGCCCGCTGGACGGTAGACAGCCCGGTAATCAAAGTGGAGCCGAAAGCTTAGTTGCTCATTGTGGGCCAACTCCGCTGGAAAAGGCTCATACGGGGCCGCGCCCCGTAAAGCTTCCATGGCCGCGTAGTCCAGTGAGGGGCTACCGCTGCTTTCCTCCACGGTGATTAAGACGATCCGCCCCTCTTTGTCCAAGGTCATGACCGCCGTGAACCGCCCGGGCTGAAAATTGTTCCGAGCTTCCGGGGGGAGGATCCAACGTTGGGCCACGGCCCCTCTAACGGTAATGTTGTAAGACTTTAAACGCGGGGCCGTTTCCTCCAGTTTAACGGTGTTGTCGGGCCCAGGGTTGACCGGAGCGAAGGTCTGGGGCTCCGCTCCCTCCGGCCACAAACTAGCCCCGCCGTCCAAGACCGGGTTGGGATCCACTGAAGCCGGGGGGCTGGGGTCAGGGGTAACGGGCTCGGTTTCGGTCGGCGGTTCCGGGCTGGGCGGGGCGGCGGTTAAAGGCTGGTCTAAAACGTTTTCCAAAAGATCGGGCGGGGCTTCCTCTTTAATCGGCTCTGGGGGGGGAGCGGTATTAGCGGTTGACTCTGGCGGCGGCTCTAAAGAGCGCGGGGGAGCCGGAGGGGCTAGGGCTTGGGGGTTCAGCTCTAAAGTTAGCTCCACTAAGCGTTGACTGTCATCTTCCCCGGGTAAATCCCCTAAATACTCAAAACCGATCCGCTCCCAGCCTAAAAAAGCCAGAAAATGGACCCACCCAGCCAACACCAAAAAGAGGATAAAGCGCTTCCGGCCAGGATGTAAAAAAGGCTCGCGATATTCCTCCGAGGGGATTCTAATCACGACTCCTCCCCTTTAAGAGCTGGATTGATCCACAGTTCCGCCCGCCTTTTAAACCACCAACCATCGGGATCGGTTTGGCTGAGCTCTTTAGCCAAAGTTTTGGCTAAATCCGTTTTTAAGCGCAAAACCGCGTAACCAAACCATTCCGTGGCCTGGGTCAAACCTTGACTGGCCAACCGTCTTAACTCCAACATCATGTCCAGTTGGTCGGCGTCGGCGGCCAACTGAGCTTCCAAGGTCTCCCCGGCCCGCCACTCGTTAAAGAGCTCCATTAGCTCCGCCTCGAAAGGCAAACCCTTAACCGCGTCGGTCATAGCCTCGGTTTCTAAGGCTTTAACGTACCTTTTATTGACGTAGTTAAGATCCCCGGTCCGAGCCTCAGCCAGATCGTGAAACAGGGCCATTTTAAGGATCTTCTCCAAGTTGGCCCCTTTAGCTAACCGGGCCAAAACAAAGGCGATAACCGTCACCCCAAAGGAATGCTCAGCCACCGACTCTTGGCCTTGGCCTAAAAACTGGTAGCCAGTCCTAGGCGTCCTTCTTAAGCTGGCCGTCTCAAAGAGAAACTCCAATATTTTGGGGCTCTGGCTCATCTTGATCCCAATTAAGGCCTTTTTGGGGTTAACAGTCTTAGCGATATCTCGCCACTTTCTAGTTTGTCATTGTCTAGTTCGACATTGTCTAGTTCGCCCTAGCTCAAAACTGGTTAGTTCGCCCTAGCTCAACGCTGGTTAGCTCGCCATTATCTAGTTATAGCGCTTAACGGTGGCTAAGGGGGGAAATATAGCCAACTTTCCGGTTACCCACCCCCCACGTTGGCCTTTAACCGCCGATCCAGGCTGAGCTAGGCTGATCCAGGCCGCTCCAGGCTGAGCTAGGCCGCTCCAGGCTGAGCTAGGCTGAGCTAGGCTGATCCAGGTCGATCCTAGCCGATCCTGGCCGATCCTGGCCAATCTTGGCCAATCTTGGCCCAGAGGCTGAGCCTTGAGGCTTAGGTTCTTTAGGTTTGGGGAGAGCCTTAGAGCCCACACCACAAACCAGGCCCCTATCGCCCGTAGCTCGCCTTCTTAGGGGGTTTAACGGCCTCTTTTTTTTAAGGAGCCGTTTAAGACTTTCCGTAAATAAAAGCCGGTTTGGGATTTAGTGACCATGGCGATGGCCTCTGGGGGGCCCTCGGCTAAGATCTGGCCGCCGTTCTCCCCACCCTCGGGGCCTAGATCAATGATATGGTCGGCCACTTTAATAACGTCCAAGTTATGCTCAATGACCACCACGGTGTTCCCTTGGTCCACTAAGCGCTCTAATACCTCCAATAACTTCCGGACGTCCTCAAAATGCAACCCAGTGGTCGGCTCGTCTAGGATGTAAAAGTTCTGGCCCGCGCTCCGACGGCTTAACTCTTTACTCAGCTTGATCCTTTGGGCTTCCCCGCCGGAGAGGGTGGTGGCCGGTTGACCGAGCCTAATATAGCCTAAGCCCACCTGGCTTAAGGTTAAGAGCTTGTTCCAGACCATGGGCACATTCCGAAAAAGCTCCAAAGCCTGATCCACGGTCAATTCCAAAACATCGGCGATGTTTCGGCCATTGTAGCGAATCTCTAAGGTGTCCCGGTTATAGCGATGGCCTTGGCAAGTCTCGCATTTAACGTAGACGTCCGGCAAAAAGTGCATCTCAATTTTGATGATGCCATCGCCCTGGCAGGTTTCGCAGCGCCCGCCTTTGACGTTAAAGGAAAAACGCCCGGGGAGATAACCTCGGGCCCGCGATTCGGGCAATTGGGCGAAAAGGTCGCGAATGGGGGCGAAAAGACCAACGTAAGTGGCGGGATTGGACCTGGGGGTCCGGCCAATGGGGCTTTGGTCAATGTCAATGACCTTCTGAAGGCTCTCCCAACCGGAAAGCCCGGAGAATTTTCCGGGGCCTTTGGCGCGGCCCCGGGTTCTTAAGGCCTCATAAAGACACTGGATGACCAAGCTGGATTTACCCGAGCCCGAGACCCCGGTGACGCAGGTTAAGGCCCCCAAAGGAAAGCTCACGGTCAAGTTTTTGAGGTTATTGGCCGCGGCCCCTTTGATGGTCAGTTGTCCGACCGGGGCCCGGCGCTTTTGGGGGATCTCGATCCGCCTTCGCCCGGAAAGGTATTGGCCGGTTAAAGAATCAGGGCAGTCAATAAGATCTTTAGTCTTCCCAGCGAAGATGAGTTTTCCGCCCATTTCCCCGGCCCCCGGGCCTAAATCCACCACGTAATCGGCGGCCTCAATGGTCTCGGCGTCGTGCTCCACCACTAAAACGGTGTTCCCGCGATCGCGCATCTTTTTTAAGGCCGCTAAGAGCTTTTGGTTATCCCGTTGGTGTAAGCCAATGGAGGGCTCATCTAAGATGTACATGACCCCCACCAAAGGCGATCCGATTTGGGTGGCTAAACGGATGCGCTGACTTTCCCCGCCGGATAAGGTCCCGGACGAGCGGCTTAAGGTTAAGTAACCTAAGCCCACGTCCCGTAAAAAGCCCAGCCTTTCTTGGATTTCCTTAATCACCCGGCGGCCAATGGCGCTTTTTTGGGCGTCCAAACGGAGATCTTTAAAAAACTGTAAGCTGTCCATGACCGAAAGCTCCAAGAGCTCGGCCACGTTTTTTCCGGCCACTTTCACGGCCAAGGCCTCGGGCTTTAACCTTAGCCCGTGGCAGTCCGGGCATTTTCTGAGGCTGGTTAAGTAAGAGAGCCCGCTATTGACCATCTTGGACTCAGCCTCTTTTAAGCGCCGTTTTAAGTTGGGTATAACCCCCTCAAAGGGGCGGGAGTAAACATACTCCTCCCCCTCGCGCTCGTAGCTGAACTGGACCTCCACGCCGGAACTCCCATACAAGATCAGCTCCCGGTGGCTCTCTTTTAGAGACTCAAAAGGCGTGTCCATGGAAAAACCGTACTGGGCGGCCACGCCCGCCAATAGGTTTTGGTAATAGAGGCTAAAATTGGACTCCCACGGGGCCACGGCCCCTTCGGCCAGGGTAAGGTCGGGCCTAGGGATGACCCGATCCGGGTCAAAATAGATCTCTTGGCCCAAACCGTCGCAGGTCGGGCAAGCCCCAGCGGGGTTGTTAAAGGAAAACAACTGGGGGGTTAAATCGGGAAAGGACAAGCCGCAGTAATCGCAGGCGAACCGCTCGGAGAAAAAGAGCTCCTCTAAGATCTTCCCGGTCGAATCGACCGTGGCGGCCACCATGACCCCTTCCGCGGTCTTTAGGGCCAGCTCCACCGAGTCGGTTAAGCGACGATTTAAGCCTTCTTTAATAACTAAACGATCAACAACGACCGAGATATCGTGTTTTTTACGCTTATCTAAGGTTAACTCGTCATTTAACTCCACAATCTTCTTGTCCAAGCGGATCCGGGCAAAGCCATCCTTTCTTAAACGATCCAGTAAGCTGGACCACTCCCCTTTGCGGCCAGCTAAGACCGGGGCCAAGAGTAAGACCTTCGTCCCTAAGGGGAGCTCCATCAGCCGATCGACAATGTCCACCGGGGTTTGGGCTTTAATGGGCCGACCGCATTTATAACAGAAGGGATCCCCCACCCGAGCGAAAAGGATTCTTAAGTAATCGTGGATTTCCGTGACCGTGCCCACGGTGGAGCGGGGGTTGTGGCTGGTGGTTTTCTGCTCAATGGAGATGGCCGGCGACAAACCCTCAATGAGGTCCACGTCCGGTTTGTCCATCTTATCCAAAAACTGGCGGGCGTAAGCCGATAGAGACTCCACGTACCGTCTTTGGCCCTCGGCGTAGATGGTGTCAAAAGCTAAAGACGACTTGCCGGACCCGGACAACCCGGTGATGACCGTAAAAGTGTCCCGGGGGATGTCCAGGTCCAGGTTTTTGAGGTTATGTTCCCTAGCCCCGCGAATGACGATCTTATCTTGGCTCAAAAAAAAACCTTTAACCCTTAATCATCAATCCAGAAGGGAAAACCAATGTAAAGCCAGAAAATAGGATTTGGCCCCAAACCCGGCGATGACCCCTTTCGCGGCCCCGGCTAAAAACGATCTTTGGCGAAAGCTCTCCCGACCGGCTGGGTTGGTTAAATGGGTCTCCACCACTGGCTTATTGATAGAGAGAACCGCGTCCCGAATGGCCACGCTGGTGTGGCTATAACCGGCGGCGTTTAAGATAACCCCATCAAAGTCGGTTCCGGCCCGATGGAGGGACTCAATTATTTTCCCCTCGCAGTTGGACTGGATAAACTCTAACTCAATACCCAAAGTTTTGGCCTTGGCCCTTAAAGCCGCGTTAATGTCCTCTAAAGTCTCGGAGCCATACAGAGCCGGCTCTCTTGTCCCTAATAGATTAAGGTTAGGCCCATTAATGACCATTAATTTTTTGACGCTCATAATGTCTGATTAGATCCGTTTTTTCGTTTGAAGTTGTGGAGGAGGTTAGTGGCCTTGAGGTTAGCCCCTAATGGACGTCCAAGGGTTGTCCCTTAAGCTGGTCCCCAAAGGCGGCTCCTAAGAGTGGTCCCTAGGGGTCGCCCCTAAGGCTCGTCCCTATGGTCAATCCAAAGGCCCGTCTAAGACGCGGCCAACATAATGGCACATCCAGTCGGTATTCTCAAGTCAAGAGATTGGCCAGATTGGCCAGTCACCCCATTTAGCGGCGAAAACCTGGGTTCGTGATAAGGCTTTTCTCTAATTTAGATAATCATGGCCAATCCTTAGGTCCAGTCTGTCTAGCCACGGCTTATAAGTCGTTAAGTCAGTTTTCCCTCAATGACATTAAATTTCGCCAAAATAACATTCCGTCTGGCGATGACTAGGGCGGT
>JAISRZ010000116.1 GCA_031273455.1 Deltaproteobacteria bacterium
TTGGGGGGACGCTCCATAAAGGCGACAAAAGGGGCGTCGTACTCGTCTATAAGGATGGCGCAAGGGCGCTTGGCTTTCTCGGCCGCTTCCATGATGAGAATTCTTAACATCTCCCCAGGTTGGAGGGTTGGGTCCACCTTGACGCCTAGTTTTTTGGCGAGGATAGTTGTTTCAAGCCCCAATGACTTCTTAAACACTTTCACGCTCTCGCTCAAGGTCGGGAGGGTCATGTCGAGACGAATGACCGGGCGGGGGGCGAACCTGGCCTTCTTCAGTTGACTGGCGATATAAAGCCCCTTAAAAAGCTCCTTCCGTCCCGAAAATAAGTCCTCTAAGGTGGACACGGTCAGGGATTTCCCGAACCGCCTCGGGCGGGTCAGAAACCAAACTTTATTATCGCTTGATATCATCTTAGCGAGGAAAGGGGTCTTATCCACGTAAACCGACCCTTGTTCAATTATTTGCTCAAACGTCTGGACGCCTGAGGCTAGGCCTTTTAACTTCTCTACCATACCGAGCCTCCCTTTATTAATCTAATATAAACTATTTATTTTTAATGGTCAAAATAAAAACCATTTTCTAATGGCTAAAGACCTCGTTAACCACCACCAAAGGCTGGCCAACCCTAACTCCTAGACCGATGAGGACTATGACTTCATCTCTTGTGGCGACTGGAACCGCGAAGAATACGTCTTAGACTAAAGATGGGTATCCATTCACGGGGCATGGGTCTGGCGGTATCGTGACTATCAAGCTTTTGATTTTACGCTTAAGGTTAACCAGCGTCCAGTCACCGGCGTTCCCTCGTCCACCTGGAGGTGAGCTCCCAAATGAATGGACCTTGGGGATAAACCTTGGGGCTGGTCCGCCTCAACCATTAAATGAGGTATAGTTTTGGGCGTAAAATCCCATTTTAGCCTATAAAAACTTTTTTTCCCGAGTTTAGACCTTTTCATTCCACATCTAAAGCGGTTTAAAAGTTAATGACTGGGCTTTTGGTCGGGGCTAGATTCTCTGGATCCAGCTCATCGTCCGCTAAGGGTTTGGTGGCCGCTAGGGGGATTTTTGGGACCTATGGGCGCGAGGATCTTTGTTCAGGGTAGGCTCCAGAGGGGGTTATTACATCGCTCTAAAGCCTTAAATTCGATGGGACGTTCTCCTGGTTAGGAGCTTAAGAGCCAAAGACTGTTCGGTGGGCTCAAGAAGGGCTAAAAAAGGAATTGCCAGAGATCTTACGTGACTTATCCGGGGTTAAAGCGAGAGGAACCTCGCGCCCTAACCGATCCAAAGAAAGGCTGACCTTTAAGTTATCGGCTAAATCCCCGGGGTTTATTAGGCTAACGGTGGTTAGATAAGCGCTTAACGGTCGCCGCCGCCAGTTTGAGGCCACGAACGAGAATAGCCGTTTAGGCGTTGTCAGCCACTTTCTTATCCCTTGGGGAAAGTGGCTGACTTTAACGCTTAGCTTTAAGTCATTGGCGAGCTTCTTTAACCCGAGGTGGCTTAGTTCGTTCCGGTATTCTATCGAGCCAATATCGTCCAGGGTGATGTACAGTTGACTAGGGTTATCGAACAATTTAGCCCCACCGTTTAACCACCACCCGTAAATGGAGGACCAAACGAACTCGCTGGTGGCTATTGGGGCGCGAACGTTGACCAAGCCTTCCAGGTCTTTCAGATCGTACAAACCCAAAGGTAATGGCCCCGGGGGCGTTATGGTCTTATAATCGGGCTTAAACAGTAACTTACCGTGATCATCTCGATACTGTCGCCAGGGTCGCTCGCCTATTAAATCGATTTTCCGGGTTTCCACGCCTATTACCGGTTGGCCGTCATCAATGGCGGAGCGCGCTTGATGGTTAATTAAAGAAAATTGCTTGATTTTATCGCCGCTTAAGGGCCACAATTCCTTCTCCGCCTCACCCTTTAGAACATACCCTAGCCGCTTTAGTTTTTTCCCAACCGTGATGTGGCTAACGACTAGGCCGAGTTTAGCTAAGGAGGCGCTTATCTCACGAGCGCTTTTTAAAGTATAGTGGAGCGAAGTTCGGGGGACGTTAGAAGTCGTCTGGGATAACAGGGCGATTAATGACTCCTCGATTAGAGTATCCTTGGCGATATGGTTATCGTTGGTCTTCGCTAAATTTTTCATATTTTTTAAATACTCTTAAAATCACGTGATTGTTATAAGATAATCGGACATGACTAAGCCTTTGATAAGGCATGATTAATCATAAAAAACGCTCCTAACGGGGTCAGGCCATGGTCGTTAGGGCCGATGGGACTAGCCCACCGGCCCAAGAAATAGAGCGGTTAAACAAGATTTCCGGTCAGAAAAATCTGGTTAAGGTTAGTTGTATTTGTAAGTTAGGCCAACATAGAAGCTACGCCCCGGGGCGGCGTAGTCAAGAATGGGCTCGTAATACTCATCGAATAAATTACGAATCGCAAAGTCCATCACGACCTTATTGGTGTCGTTAATATGGAATAAGGTCTTACTTACGGAGAAATCAGCGATGGTGTAGGCCGGAGCTTTCACATATGTCTTTCCCGGGTAATTATTTCCAAAATTTTGTTCCCAAGCTTTCGCGAAATAGGCGACATTAAAGTTGGACGTCAATTCAATACTTGGGTACGTGAAGGTGACTCCCCCGGAAAAAGTATTGGGCATATAGAGAGCGGCGTGCTTATCGCCATTAGGCAATGAAGTCTCCCGTTTATCGTAAATCGTGGCCTTAAAATATGTTTCCAGCTCGAAGTCTTGTTTCAAGAAAGCGCCCCAAAAAAATGACGCTCCTAGTTCCAGGCCTGAGTAAGTGGATTCATCGGCGTTATAATAGGTGCTAATGTTAGGCGGGAGACGACGGCCAGACCTTATCTCATTTTTATATTTGGTGTAAAAATAAGTGGCGTTAGCGGTAAAGTAGTCTAAATCTAAATCAACCCCGAACTCGTAGGTGTCGCTTTTTTCGGGGTTTAAATCAGGATTCCCCAAATACCTGGTTCCCCATGAGTCATAATCTTGAGCGAGCTCCGTTGGGGTTGGGGCGCGGAACCCTTTGGAATAGTTGGCCCTAAACTTTAAGAATTCCAAAGGAAGATAAACGACGCCAACTGACGGGGATACGTTATGTTCGGAGACGTTATTGCCTGACGCGTTATTTTTAAAATTGTCATAACGAACGCCAGCGTTAAAAATTAAACTGTCTTCCAAAAACTTTAGTTTGGTAAGTAGATAACCACCAAAAGTGGTTAATTTGTAGTTTTTAAGTTCCCTACCTGGCGTATCCCATGATGAATATCTGTCCGTGTCATATTTTAAATAATCAATACCAGCCGTGACCTCAAAATTCTTAGTTACGCCTTTAATCTGACCTTGAACGCCGTCCATTTTTGTGTCTGTTATCGAGCCCGCTTTTCCATCTCTTTTCGCTAATTCATACCATTCATATTTATCGGTCAGATGATAATACCGAGTTTGCCAAGAAATATTTTCTTTTTCGGTTGTTCCTGTATATATCAAATCGAATGAGGTGTTTTTATTAACGACATTAGAGCCGCCCAAGTCCGCCTTGGTTATAGGCCCATACGAATGGCCGCCCCCGACTCCTTGAAAATCGTTATCGTAAAAACCAACGGTTAGCCCAAGCCTTTGACGATCGTCCAAAAAGTTGTAACCGAGGTTAAGACTGCCACCATATATTCCTTCATTAGCGGTGTTGTACAATTGTCGACCGTGAGCGTCTTTGATGTCATCCATCTCCGTTCGGAACAAGCCCACCGAGAAGTCAACCGGCCCTTTCCGAAAATCCGACTCAATCATCTGGTCGTTATAGGAATATGAGCCAAACCCAAACTTAACTTTACCCTTGACGTCTCCTTGGCCTCTTTTGGTGATGACGTTAATAACGCCGCCCATGGCCGCTGTCCCATACTGGACCGCCGCTGGGCCTCTAATAATTTCTATCGACTCCACGTTCGTTTTAAAAATCCGGAATATGTTGCCGGTGCCAGCGGGGCGCCCATCGACCAGTAGAAGAACTCGCCCACCAAGCCCACCATCGTCTCCGACCGTCGCCGTGCGAAAACCGCGGATGTCCACGGAAGCCGTCGCTTGACCGGGATAATCTCTGACGTGAATGCCCTCATGACGCAATATGCCCATTAAATTGTCATAAGGAATTACCGCCAACTCTTCTTCGGAAATCACTGACACGTGCGAGCTTACTTCCCGCAGCTTTTCGGGGGTTCTTGAGCTGGTCACGACTACGGTGTTCAAAGACTCACCACTCGATGGCGCGCTTTGGCTTTGCGCCAGGCCCACGCTAGCCATTGTGGCCACCAAAAAACAGACTAAAAAACCTACCAGATACCGTCGCATTTTTTCTCCTTGTTACTCGCCATAAAGACGTAAAAAAATCACTACCTCCATAAAATTTAAAAACACAAATTTTATACTATAATTTACATATATACTGTTTATTATAAACGCTTTTTATTTATTTTCATGATTTACATTTTATATTTTGCTTAACAATAGATATTTATTTCTTTTAGCCAAGCTATAGTTAGCCAAAGAAATAAAAGTAGATATGTATTTGTACAGGATGTTTTTTAAGGAGATTTTAGAAAAAAAGGACGTCTTTCCTAGCGACCTAGACGGCTCGGAAAGTGGGCCACAGACGATATGGATTATGGGTTTTAAGATACGCCGGAATTTTGGCGTAAAAGTTAAGGCCAGAGGATCTCTATTATGAGGCGATAAAAATGAACCGGTCGCGTCTATTGGTATATTTATACTTAGCGATAATAATTTTATTATCATCTTTTATCCACTTTAATTTTCGCGCCGTGTGATAACGACGTAATCCTAGCGTTAGAAACATGGTTTCTACCTCCAATAGTATAGTTAATATCTTTTATAAATATAAATTAACTTAATTTACAAAAAATATGTTCAAATTATCGCTTAGCCTTATAACAGGATTTTCGCGATAGCGCCGCCACTAAATACCGCCTGAATTTGGTCAGAAATGTCAAACGGTATCAACCAATAATTTTTTACAAATAGTTTTAAAAAATTAGTTTATTGTATTATGCAACTAATTTACTATTTATTTTTGTATTATATTTTATATGTCTTAGTTTTAAATTGTTATCTAAAAAATAATATTTATTTTTAAATATTAAATTTTTTAGATTATTGTGGTAGGATAAATTGTAGATTTTTTTGAAGTAATTTGATGTTGTAGATACAACGCTAGCGTTAATATAGCGTATTGAAGATAAAAATATCGCTATATCATTATAAAAACGCGGTTTTATTGAATTTTCGCGCTTAAAAAGGAGGTTATTTAGAGAGAAGTGTGTGTGTGTGTGTGTGTGTGTGTGTGTGTGTGTGTGTGTGTGCAAATATCAAGCCGAAACCACTGGTTTCAGCCCGCGCACACTCCCTTTTCCAGGGGAGCAAAGGATCTTTTTTTCGCGCCTTCATGCCGCCTGCCGGAAACAGATCCATGCAACCTCAGAACATACCGGAAAACATATACCGGTTAGTCTTTGCCATGGATGGACGCAAAAAGCAATGGGTGCTCTGCCGGAATTTCGCCGTTCAGTGGAGGGGAAAAAAGCCCCGGTTCCTGCTGAAACAGGGCACGGCCCGCGAAAAACTTCTTGATCCGCCGGCCTGTCCGGGATAGGGTG
>JAISRZ010000125.1 GCA_031273455.1 Deltaproteobacteria bacterium
ATTTTATCCAAGGCGTTTAAGGTCACTTCTAAGGTTTGGTTGGCCGAGACCAGAGCCGCCCCGGCCCCCTGGTAGTATATTTTGGTGGCGTCGGCGGTATGGTAGTTACGCGCTTTTAAAGGCAGATTGGGATCGGAAGCGTCCACAAAAACGTCAAAGTAATAACGCCTTAGACCAGCGGTAAAAGCGAAATCATCGTACAAGGGGTCAACATGATAGTTAACCCCTTGGGAAATATAGTGAAAATTACCATCGGCCCTAAGTTCGGAAACCAGCGGGTTCAAAACGCCAGTCGTTCGGTCGGCCAAGGTCAAAAGGCCTAAATCCAAAGGTTTGGTTTGATAGACGCCGGTTATAAAGGCCGGGGCCAATTCGTCCCTCCGGTATTCGAGGATACCCGGGACATCGGAGTATTTAGACCAGCCCGGCGAACTTAGATAAGCGTTTTGCTGGGCTATGGGGTTAAAATCTTGTAAGTTAATGGCCCCGGTGGAACCGCTAAAGGTTAAAATCGTGTCATTGGGGGAAATGTCGCTTAAATCGAAGCGAATATAGTCGTTATAGGGCGAGTTTATGTTGTCCGGGGCGAAAACCCCAGCCGTGGACCAGGAGCCCTGAGTTATGACATCTAAGCTATTAACTTGATAATACGAAGTTGTCCCAGGGTTAATGTAGGAGTAAACGGAAGAAGACGTTGTTAAGCTGGAGTTAGGCTCTAAGTAGAGGGTCGAAAAAGAAACCGCGTCGTCCCCCGGGTTCATGGTTCCCGTGATATTTAAGCGCACCGCCTGGCTGCTAGCGATATAAAGCCGACGGTCAACCGTGAAATTCAAGTTTCCGCCGGGATTGGTCCCTAGGGTATCGCCAATGGTGAAATTTAAATCACTGTCCTTTAAGGCCAGGAGATCGTGACTAATGGTCACCTGGGCGGCCCCGCCAGCCCCGCCCACGCCAAAGGTATTTAGGGTGCCATCGCTCCCAGCCGTCCCGCTTGTAACGGCCAAATGCGCCCCGTTTAGAATCGCGTCAATAGCCGTTAAGGTAACCGCGCCGCCGTCACCGCCTTTTCCGCCTTGGCCCCCGGAATTAGCCCCGCCTTCGCCGCCATCCCCGCCGTCCCCAGCGGTTAAGGTGGCGTTTCTCTCAAAAACCACGAAGTCAGTCTGAAAATCCACGCTGACCGAGCCGCCGGTCAAGCTGTCGCCCCCAGCGCCCCCTTGGGAGGTCGCGCTGAATTTTTCGCCCCCAGCGCCCCCTTTAAGCCCCGAGCCGGCGATGGCGTTAAAAATGTCTTTAAAAGTAATGACGGTATTGGATTTAGTTGGGTCTTTGAGAAAGGTCAAAAATATATCGGCCCCACTCCCGCCATCGCCGCCATCGCCGCCGATTCCCCCGATATTAGTTGCGCTAGGGTTGTCATGGCCAGAGGCGCCGCCTGCGGCCCCCTGGCCGCCGTCCCCGGCGATCAGCTCGGAGCGGCCAGTGATGGTTAGGGCCTCAAACGTCCCGTTGACGCGAATATCGATATCCAATTGTGTACCGCCATCGCCGCCAGCCCCGCCAGCGCCGCCAGCTCCGCCTTTTCCACCGGCCCCCCCAGAACCACCATTACCGCCGGTGTAAGTTGATCTATCGGCGGCTTTGGCGCCATCGCCGCCATCGCCGCCATCCGCCCCAGCGTCCCCACCGGATCCGCCTTTTCCGCCTTCACCGCCGCTGGCGCTTTTAAGAGTAATAAAATCGTAAGTCGCCGAGGGTGGAGTTACGGTCGCGGTCCAGCCAGATCCCGTTTGGGCCCCGGCAGGGTCTCCATCATCGCCGGTTTTACCGGGTTGACCGTTCGGCCCGTTATCGCCATCGCCCCCGTCATCGCCATTACTATTCACCCCCCCTCCGGTGCCTCCCGATCCGCTAGTGCCGCTGCCAGATCCCCCGGCTCCAGTGTTTATACCAGTGGAACCTCCGCCCGCGCCGCCATTAAAGCCAGTCCCAGTCGCCCCATTAACGACATCACTGCCATCGCCGCCATCGCCGCCATCGCCGCCGCTAGCGCCATCGCCACCAGTAGTATACCCAGAGTTAGGGGCTCCTCCGGCAGCGAGATTATCTGATGATCCGTCCCCGGGATCTCCGTTCCCGGCCCCAAAACCTTCATGGCCGCCAGCGGCATTGGTCCCACCCTGAGAGGTGGTTGCGTCTTTTCCGTTTTCGCCATTATCTGGTCTATGAGAAGGATCATCGTTAGCGGCGCCGCCGCCCCCACCGCCACCGCCGCCCGAGCCCCCGTGAGCCCCACTGGTGCCTAGATTAGAAGATCCATCGCCACCAGCTCCGCTACCGCCCTGACCACCGCCGCCACCAGCGCCACCGCCGCCACCGCCGCCCGAGGCCCCGCCGCCGCCGCCGCCAGTGACAAATAGTGGCTCATAGGATAGGTCGGCCGCCTTGCCCGGGGCTACCCCCCAGAAGGCCAGAAAAACAGTTAGGCTTAAAGTTAGGCTTAAAGCCAAGAAAGAAAAAATCCAATAACTAGAACCTAAAGACTGGTTATTCAGTTTTTGTTTCATGGTATAATCCTTATAATACATTTATATAAAACAATTATATTTAAAAAAAATTATTATTATTTTAATATAAATATATGAAATACATGGTTAAAACATAAACTATATTTTAATTAAAATGATTATTTGTATGGTAAAAAGAAAATAAAATATTATTACTACGTATTGAAATTAATATTAAGTTGTTTTTATATCTTTAAGGCGAATTAATTATCTTCACCTTTTCAAAGGCAACTAATCAAAGACCAGGTCGACATCTATTGGGACCGCAAAAAATCGTTTTGGAAAAATGTCCTTTAGTGAATTTTAGGTTAATTTTTATATTTACCCCAAAATAACCAATCAAAATAATAATTAATCAGCGTTTTAAATGATAAAATATAATTAAATTACTAAAAAATTATTATTTACGATGCTATTAAGTAATTTAAATTTATTATTTTATTAATTTTGGCCAAAAAATTTATATAAACACAATAAAAAATGCTATAAAGAGATTATTAATATTTATAGTCATATAACAATAGTTAAAACAACGTAATGATACTAAAAAACCAGATAACGAAAATATTATTATCAAAAAGGTTTAAATATATTCTCTCATGTTTATTTCAAAGAACTATATCTTGCTATATCTATTTCTTGGGGTCTATTGAATATTTTTTTCGTTAAATCAATAATAATACGGCGTAAAAGATATTGTCAAGATTTTTTCCGTCTTTTTTCCGTATTTTTCGATTTTTTTCGGTTTTTTTTCGTTTTTTAGCCAATTTTTACGGCCAATTACATCGTTGATTTTGAAGTAAATTCAGGCGGTTAAGTGGCTAATTTAATCGGCCACGCCTAAAGCCAAATTTTTAACGCGTAAAATGGATTTTTTTCAGGTGGGTGTGGGTTAAAGACGTAATGACGGTTGGACGTAATGGCGGTTGTACGCCGGGGTGGATCAGGGTGGGTGGATCAGGCGGCAAACATTTTTGAACGGCGGCTATGGCCGTCAATGACCGCCAATAGCCGCCAATAGGTCTTAGCCAGCCCAAAGATGTCTTAACGGTTATTTTATATTATAATATATTTTATTTAAAATATCGTTTTATATTTTTATTTTTAGTAGTCTATTTTATTACAACATTATTTAATAACTTATTATTATAAATTTAGTTCGTTTATTTTTTTTAAAATCAATTAGCGAATTGGCGATCTAAGACGCCTCAATCCTTTTTGAGCTTGATGGCCCGCCTTAGGCCAAAATTAGAATCACTGAAAGAACTTAAATTACGACTTCCCAAAGATTCCCCCGGCGGTTATACTTAAAAGATCAATAAAATCGACTAGGGTTCCCGGCCCTTTTTGATCAACGTCTTTAGATTGGATAACGCTAAGGGCCCGGCTTAGTTAAGCCTGGACCGCGTCTAAACCATTTTCCAGCGACCAACCTTCACAGCCGCCAGGGTCAGGGAAAAACGCTTGAGCTCGCTCGCTAAATCACAAACCTTTATCATTCTCATCGCCATCGCTTTAGGTCTTCTTATCGGTCAAAGCGAAGCCATTGGGACTTTTTCCAGTCATCTGATCACCCCGCTGCTCGTGGCCATGCTCTTGGGGGTCTTTGTTAGCCTTCCCCTAAACACCATTAAAGAACTGGAAAAAAGCTTTAAAAATCTAAAATTCGTTAGTATTAGCCTTATAGTCAATTTTATCTGGATACCCATTTTAGGCTTTATCTTAGGGGAAATATTCCTAAAGTCATCCATTGATCTAAAAATTGGCTACCTCATGCTCCTAGTGACCCCTTGCACGGATTGGTACCTAGTTTTTACGGATTTAGCCAAAGGGAACGTGCCTTTATCAACTTCGCTTTTGCCAATAAACCTCATCGCCCAGCTTCTTTTGTTGCCGGTTTACCTGTATATCTTCGCGGGTTTAGCCGGGACCGTGGACACCGGGTCTTTGGTCAAAAGCGTGATCTTGATTCTGGTTATTCCTTTTGGGCTGAGTTTGTCATTAAAGAGGTGGTTTAAAGAAGAGAGCTTCATAAGAGTCGCGGTCAACCGAATTTTTGAGCGGGGGGTCTTTATCTTTTTGGCCTTAGCCATTGTCTGTATGTTCGCCTCCGAAGCCCGGCGGTTCTGGGGCAACTTCACCCAGTTTAAACTCCTCTGCCCCCCGGTTATCTTGTTCTTCGTCATTAACTTCTTCGTGGGGCGGCTGGTTAGCCGCTTAGCCCACTTTTCCCGGGCTGACTCGGTCAGTCTTTCCATGACCACCTTAGCCCGGAACTCCCCTTTGGCCCTAGCCGTGGCCGTGGTGGCCTTTCCGCGCCAGCCCTTAATCGCTTTAGCCCTAGTCTTTGGGCCCTTAATCGAGATCCCGGTCCTCTTTATCGTGGCCAAAACCCTGCGGTGGCTGGGCCGAAACGAGGCGGCTTAGGCGGCTTAGGCTTTGGGGCTTAGGCTAAAGCTTAAGCGTTAGCCGCCTCCTCGTTTTCTTGTTCTTGACTATTTTTAGCGGAATTATCGGGTTTTGGCTTTAAAATCCGCCCTAATAAGGCGAAAAGCTGACTAAAATCAATGGGTTTCGTGATATGAGCCACCATCCCGGCTTGTAAGCTGATTTCCCGGTCCCCGGCCATGGCGTGGGCCGTCATGGCCACAATGGGGAGGTTATCGTACTTGGCTTGAGCCCGAATCCTTCTAGTGGCCTCCAAGCCATCCATGACCGGCATCTGAATGTCCATGAGGACCACGTCAAACCTTTCCCGCTCCAAGTGGCTTAAAGCCTCGGCCCCATTGTTGGCGATGGTGATGTTTAAGCCGGCTTTAACCAAAAACTTCTTAGCCACAAACTGGTTAACCTCATTGTCCTCGGCCAATAAAACCTTATAACCCGTTAAATCCGGGATCGCCAAAGCCGCGGAGCTGGCGGCGGGGCCCGCGGGTTTAACCGTCTCTTTTAAGGCCTCTTTAATGGCCCGGGACAAAGAGGAGGTGGCGATGGGTTTAACCACCACCGCCTGGTAACTGGAGTTTAAAGTTTGGGGTTCAACGGCGGTTAAAGAGGAGGTTATTAAAATAAGGGGGGCTTTAGCCGCCGGGATTAGCCGCCTTACTCGCTCCAATAACCCTGGCCGGGCCAAGCTTTCTTGGTCCATTATAAGAGCCTCCGGGCCTTCCAGACACTTTTCCAAAAGGCTTAGGAAATCCTCGGAACTCTCCACAACGGTCGGGGCCGTTTCCAAGAACTCCAGTTGCTTAATGAGGTTCTCCCGTAAGAATGGGTTCTGGCATAGGCCCATGACCCGCGCCCCCCTTTTGGGCGGTGGCTCGGGGGGGTTAGCTAAGCTCGAGAGCTCAAAAGGCAAGGTAAAGGCGATGAGCGTCCCCTTAGCCAGTTGGCTACTTAACCAGATCTCCCCGCCCATCTTCTCGACCAACCCTTTGGAGATGGCTAAACCCAAGCCCGTGCCCCCGTACTTGCGGGTGGTCGAGGAATCGGCTTGGGTGAAGGCCGAAAATAAGCTTTCCGCCTGATCTTGGGACAGACCGATCCCCGTGTCCGCGACCTCAAAAAGGATCTCCACCCGCCCGGCGGGGCTCTCGGAGTTAATGGGAGCGGGCCCGGCCTTAAGGGAGACATACCCTTTTTCGGTGAACTTAATGGCGTTACTCACCAAGTTGTTTAAGACCTGGCTCAAACGAGTGGGATCGCCCCGTAAACCCGAGACCATAAAAGGCTGAAAATCCAAGACCAATTCCACGCCCTTCCGCTCCGCCTGGGGGGCGTTAAAATCAACGATGGTCTTCAGTAAAGACTCTAAATTGATGTCTATACTTTCTATTTGAAGTTTATTAGCCTCAATCTTAGAAAAGTCTAAAATATCATTAATGATTTTAAGTAAAATATCCGCGGAAGTCCGGATCTGGGTTAAATACTCCATCTGGGGGGTCTCTAAGCTCGTGCCCAATAAAAGCTGGACCAGCCCCAAGATGCCGTTCATGGGGGTCCGGATCTCGTGACTCATGTTGGCTAAAAAAAGGCTTTTGGCCCGAGTGGCCGCCTCGGCCTCCTCTTTGGCTTTCCGAAGGGACTCCTCATGTTTTTTGCGAGCCCGTAAATCGCGAAAATATGACAATAAACTGGTGGAGTCGTGTAAAACAATGGGTAGATGGGTGACCTCCACGGGAATGGTTTCTTGGGCGTTACTGACTAACTCCCACTCGTCCCGAAAGAAGCCGGTTTTTTCGGCCTTTAAAAAGGAGGCGGCCAAGTACTCCGGGGAGAGGCCATAACGCCCGGGGTCCATCAAAAACTTCTCCGAGCCGCTCACCCCCAAGTAGTCCACGAACCGGCTATTGACCTCAATGATGCCTTGGGTGGCGTTCCAGACGATGTAGCCATCCAAGGAGGACTTAAAAACAGCCCGCATGATCTGGGTTAAATCGTGGCGTTTGGCCTTTTCCACGTCTAAAAGCGAGGCCCTCCGGTACAACTCGGCCAACTGAACCCCAAAGCGGTTTAAAAGGTCGGCGATGGTGGCGATCTCGGAGATGTGAATGATGGGGGCCTTATCGTCGATCCTCATGTTTTGGATGTCCGTCAATTTTTTGGAGGTCCAGCGTAAAGGTTTACTGACAAAAAACCTCACCCCCAAAAAGTAGACGATCACGGTTAGAATGAGCCCAATTAAAAACCCATAAGTGCTGGTTAAAACCCAATCATTGGCCAACATGATGGATTTTAAGTTGTTGTTGACGCTATCCTCCAAACCTGTCCGGACCATTTTGATGAGATTGTCCACCAAACGGTCGAGGTTGACCCAGGTGGAGTTGAGATCCCGGGTCAAATTCTCCAGCTCCATGGCGTCTTTAAACATGGCCGCCACCAGTTCCTCACAGCGCTTGATCTCGGCTTGGCGGCTTTGGCTTAAATCTTTATCCTTGGAGATGGTCTTCATGGCCAGCTCAAAACTGTCGTTGACTAAAGAGTAGACCTTGGCGTACTCCAAAAGCCGTAAATTTTCCCGGCCATTTTTTAAGTAAACGTCAATAACCTCAAATAATGACTCCCGGTCGGCTTCTTTATCGAATAAATCAGCGATATCATCTAATAAAAAAAGAAAAAATATCGCTTTATCAACAAATGAGTTCTCATAATTAGCGATTTTCGCTCGAATCTCGATGAGCGCGTCAATCAGCTCAACAATGGACAAACCCGTGTCCATCATGGCGCTGTCGGTGGTTAAAAGTCGCTCGCCCACGATAATCCTGGCTTTGATTCTGGAGTTACGCCAGACAAAATCGTCATCGGTGTAATAAGCCAATTGCACAATATGGCGTAAGTTCTCCACGTTCAAAAGGGTTCTTTGATTATCGGCCAAATGGGGCAAGTTTCGGGTGTAGATGTCGTTGGTTAGAGACTGGACGATTTGTAAATGGGTGACTTCCTTATAGCCAAAATAGACAAAAGCCGCGACAATTAAAGAAAACATCGCGCCAAAAAAGGTCGAAGTGCTAGCGATAAATCTCTTTTTTGGATTTTTTTCGTTTTTGTTTTCTGGTTTTGCCATTTATATTGACCCTAAGGCCAGGGCGAGCGTCAATACTTGGTAGGCTAGCCACCGGCTTAAAGAGGTTTATCGCTCTTAAAATATGAAAAAGTCATAATACTTGGCGTTAATTATCTCAAACTCCCGGGTGTAATGGACGGAAAAAATGCCCTCATTTAGTTTTTTGAGTAATTCCTTTTCCTCGCCGCGGACCGCCAAAAAGGCCCCATCGCCGGTGTTGACCGGGTTACCGATGACGTCGAACATCATGGCCTTATCGTTTTGGAAGGCGTAGTAGACGGCTAAGATGTCCAACATGCCTAGGTCTATTTCTTGTAAAGCCAAGGCGGTCAGGACATCCTGGAACCGCTCATACTCTTTAATGTCGAGACGCCGCTCATAATTGGAGCTAAGGCGCTGGTGTTGAATCGACCCCTGGACCACGCCAATGGCTAGACCGGTGAAATCATTTTTGTCCAATTGTTTTAGGACTTGTTTGACGCCCACAAAAACGCTCGAGGAGCGAAAAAACTTGGCCGTGGTTAAAAAATTGGCTTTTCGATCCATCATGAGGCCCGGGCCAGAGCAGACGATGTCCACTTCCCCGGCTTTTAAGGCTTTAAGCGACTCCTCGTGGCTCATCAGAACAAAGTCGCATTGGATTTGGGCGTGCTCGCAGATAACCTTAGTCACGTCCACGGCCAGACCCTCAATACTCGCGGTCTTACGGTTATACAAGGAAAACGGCGGATAATTGTGGTCAACCGCCACTTTGTAAGTTTTACCGGTGTCCGCCCATAAGACCAATTGTCCGGCCATAATGAGGATAATAACTATGAGGATAATTTTTCTAAGCATATGGCCCATCTTGGTCGCTTAAAAAAGCGGTTAACCAGTCAACTGGTTAAAGGCGAGGAAGTTTGGCGGAAAATAGCGGCGTTTAGCTAGCCGAAGAAGATAAGGACGAGGATATTTGAAAGGCTTTTTACCAAAATAGACTCATATTCGCGCAAATCCACCCTGGACACTGAGCGCTTAAGGGAGATCTCTTGGTTAAGGCTATCTCCGCAATTAGTTTATCAAGAGGGCTATCTTTTGTCAATGACAAAATATCGATCCTCTAGTTTTCCTAAGCCCACGGAGCTTTCTGGGCCTTTAGCCTCAAAGGCCATCTGGCGTCTAACCCCTACGGCCCAAACTTTCTAAACTTTCTAAACTTTCTAAACTTCCTAAACTTTGGCCCCAAAAGTTTTAGTCCACCGGGAGCGCTTAAAGTCGCGTCTTTATCGCCTTCCGCCGTAAAACGCTTAAAAACGGCCTTTAAAGGCCAAAACTATGGAAACCCTAATTTAGGAGAGCTTTGGGGACTTTTAAAGTCCAGGCGGCTGAAATTAACGAGTTTATGGGGCTAATGGGTGAGGTTAGGGTCAGGCTTGGGGGATAAGAATTGAGGTATAAGGCTAGAGAGAAACCATGGGGGCCTTAACCAACTAAGGCTAAGGGCCATCAGTCCGTCCGCCGCGGCTTAAGCTGAACTTAAGCTAACCTAACCTCAGCTAGGGGCTGGCGGATAAGGGAAACTTACTCAAAGGCCCAAGTGGAAAACTCCGGCCCCAAACGACGATAAGCCGCCGAGGGCATGAGCTCGGCGGCTTTTAAAACTGGCATAATCCGATCTTGACTCGATTCCATAAAACACAAGGCCAGGCCGCAATTGGGGTTAACCTCCTTGGGCACGGGCACCAAGGTGAAGGGCAGGTTCTTTTCCTCTAATAGATCTTCCGCGTTCAAGATCCTCGTGTTGGAGGAAAAAACCAGGATAATCTCCCCATCTTGGTCCATAAGATCCCCTATCCAGTTAGGCCCGAGACGGTTTTTTCGCGGCTAGTTCGCTTAAAGCCCAAGCCGCGGTCTTCACATCGTCTAGGGTGTTAAAGTAGCCAATGGAAAAGCGCGAGGCCCCGCCGGGCATGGTGTTCATAAACTGGTGGGTCAAAGGGGCGCAGTGGAGGCCCGAGCGGACCATGATCCCATAACCGCTTTCCAAAGCCGCCGCCAGATCCGAGGAGGACCAACCGTCCAAAACCACCGAGACGCAGGCCACCCGCTCTTTAACCCCGGGCCCGGGGCCAATGATTTTGAGCCCTGGGATATCGATGATGCGCTCCAAGAACCACTGGGTCAGCTCCATCTCATGGTCCCGGACTTTGTCTAAGCCCACGTCCAATAAAAAGCCCACCCCCGCGGCTAGGCCAGCTAACCCATGGGTGTTGGCCGTGCCGGGCTCTAAAGCGTCGGGTAAAAAATCCGGGTGGACTAAGCTTTCCGAGCGACTGCCGCTCCCGCCCACGGACAAGGGCCGTAAATCCAAACCCTCCCGGATCCAGAGGCCCCCGGTCCCGGTGGGGCCCAGTAACCCTTTGTGCCCAGTGAAAGCGATAAAGTCAGCCCACTGGCAATAATCGTCCATCGGCATGGAGCCTGCGGTTTGGGCCGCGTCCAGTAATAAGGGAATGTCCCCAATGGCCTCTTTAATGGCTTTAGCCGGGGCCAGGGACCCAGTGACGTTGGAGGCGTGGTTTAAGACCACCAACCGGGTTTTGGGGTTTAGGCGAGCCTTAAAATCCTCGGGTTTTAAAAGCCCGTCCGGCCCCGGGGGGACCACTTCCCAATTGACCTGGCCTTCCCGTTGGAAGCGGCTTAAGGGCCGAGCCGTGGAGTTATGCTCCAAAGAGCCGGAGATAACGTGATCCCCGGGCTTTAAGCCAAAACCATTTAAGACGATGTTTAAGGACCAGGTGACGTTAGGGGTGAAGACCAGGCGACTATTGTCCGGCGCCCCCAAAAGGCGAGCCAAGTTTTTCCGGGCTTTGTGGATGATCCTTGAAGCCGCGAGGGCCGGAGCGTGGCCGCTTCGACCCGGGCTGGCCGGGGCGGCTAGGGCCTCGGCCACGGCTTTTAAAACCTCTGGCGGCTTGGGAAAGGAAGTGGCCGCGTTATCCAGGTAAATCATGATTAAGCCGCCCCTCTAGGGCTCTGGCCCCAAAACGAGTTAAAAGCCCTTCTTTCAGTTGGTAGGACTCGAGGCTCGAGATAAGATCCCTTAAGCCCGTTAACTTCATGTTGGGACAGAAGATTTCCACCCCAGGATCGTAAAACCGCTTATTAGGGTAAGCTTGGGCCAAGGACTCGGCCAAACCCATCTCCGAGACCACGATAAACTCTTTAGCCGGGCTATCCGCGCAAAACTCAAACAAAGCTTGGGAGTCGCCAACCTTATCGGCCCGGGCTTTAACCTCATCCTGGCACAGAACGTTGACCGCCACCAAGGCTTCGGGCCGCTCCCATTTGATTTTGGCTAAAGTTTCCACCTCCACCTGCCAATGGACCTGGCAAACCCCAGCGTTAGGGCCGACTAAAGACCCGCTTGGCCAAGGGGCGTTAGGCCCAGGCAAAAGATAAAGGCGCTTATTAAGATTAAGCTTATTAAGGTTAATATTATTCCAATATTCCGGGTCAATGTCAACTGGGGCGATGGCGTCGGCTAAGTCCTTGACCATCCACGGGGCTTTGGCCTCGGCCACGATGTAAGCTTTGGCGTCCTTAGCCCGAATCTCCCAAATGGAGTTGGCGTTAACCGTCTCGGAAAAGGGGCAACTCGCGTCCTCGCGGGGGATTAAGACGCTTAGCTCTGGTTTGAGCCGCTCAATGGTCTCGGCCATGAAGCTAACGCCGCACAAAAGGACCGTCTTGGCCCGGGTCTTTTGGGCCCACCGAAAAATACCCCGGCTCCCGCCAACGTAGGTCGCGACCTTTTTAATCTCCGGTCTCTGATAATAATGGGCTAAAATCTCCACGCCCAAAGAAGAGGCCAGCTCTTTCACCTTAGTCATTTGGGCCAGTTTCTTTTCCGAAAACATCACCCGAGCCTCCCGCCCCTCTTGGCTTAACGTTTTTAAGCGTTTTCCGCCATTTAAGGGCCCCGTTCGCCTTGGTGGCTTTACCACCTGACCCCAACGGTCATATTGTAAACCATGTCTTTGGCTTTATACACGCCAATGGACCGAAAATTGAGTAAATGGCCATACCGATCTTTAAGCTCGGTTTGTTCGCCAAAATGCCGTAAAGACTCCTCCCTAGGAAACTTGGGCATGGAAAATAAGACTTGTTTCTCCGAGGGTAAGATCGCTAAGAGTTCTAAATCGTCCTCAATTGTGTCTAAAACGTTTAAAAGTAGGTAAGCGTCATACCGCTCATACATCTCGCGGATGGCCGGTTGGAAAAAATCGCCGTAAATAAAGCCCCACCCCGGGTAAGCGGCTTTGGCCGCGGTGATCTGGGCGTGGGCGTTATCCACCCCTAAGTAAACTTCGGGTTTTTGCCCCATCTTGACCATGATCCCGGTGAAGTTGCCAGCCCCGCAGCCCAAGTCGCAGATGTTCATTAAGCGCATTAAGCCTAAGCGGCTATAAGCGTCCCGATACAGCCCGGGATCGTAGACCGGCGGCGGTAAGGGCTCAACCTCTTTGGCCTCTTTGGCTTTAGCCTGACTCCGAAAGCCCATTAAACTAGGGTTAGCGGTTAACAGTTGACTGGCGTGATAATTCCCCTCGGCCACGCTTAAGGCCGAGGTTAAATTCGCCCCCCCTGGGTCTTTGGGGTCTTTCGGATCTTTCGGATCCTTTACGAACGCCGGATTCGTAGTCCGAAGGTCGCTCTTAAGCGCCCCGGCCAAAAGATCGGCCTTGGGGTTTAGGCCCCCGGCCAAGACGGCCTCTAACTCTTTGGCGTTGGGGGCCCCGCCGCCCGGAGGATTGTAGTTATTCTGACCCGCTGGTCGGTAAGGGTTATAAGTCACGATAAAGCCTCTTACATATTACCCGGAAAATGTCTTGATAACGTTTAACTAGCGGCTTAAACCAACACGGCTCGCACCACATGGCAGTCGCAGGGGCCGATGTTGGCCCGAAAATACTCCAAGGTGGCCGGTAAATCGTACTTCTGGAACCTTTCCTTGGACCTTAAGATCTTCCGGGTCTGGGTGAAATCGCCTAAGCAACCGCCCTCGGCCCGCATCTCGTTTTTTAAGGCCTTATGAAAGGCCTCCCAGTCCTCGTTTTCGCCCACGGTCAAGATGAGTTGGACCGGCTTATAGTCGGCTTCCCGTTGGATTTCCTTGGATTCCTTGTAGTAAAAGTGATCGGAGAGGTTTTCCAAGGTCACGGTCCGCCCGCTATCCGGGTCTTGGCCCACCAAACGGTAGACTTGGCTCCGCCCCTCTTGGCCGTCAATGAGCTTTAAGACCGCGAACAAAAGCTTTTCCAGTTTAGCCCGGGTGGTTAAACCATCGGCCATGGCGTAAAATTTAATCCCTAGCCACAAAGAGTCGATAAAGGCCCGGGTGGCCCCTAGGTTATCGGAATCCTCCAAGATGGCCTTGGCCGCCTCGGTGTCGCCCATTTCCAGATAAACCTGGGCTAACCTTTTAACCGTGGGCAGATCGTCGGGCCGGTACTCTAAAATCTTTTTGAGCTCTTTAGCCGCCTTGGTCCAGCGGCCGCCCATGGCGTAAACCTCGGCCAAGTTAAAGCGGGCCTCCAAAAAGTCCGGCTTCATCTCCAAAGCCTTTTTCAGGCACTTTTCCGCTTCCGGCAACAGTTCGCTGGTTAAAGAGACCACGGCCAGGTTGTTCCAGCCTTGGACGTTGCCCGGGCAAAGATCCACGGCCAACTGAAACTGGGCCCGAGCCTCCTCGATCCGGCCCTCGGCGAACAACCTTTCCCCTTCCAGAATCTCTAGCACCCCCGGCTCAAAGCCAGGCGCGGGGCTGTTTTCCATATTCAGGTTTTCCATGGTCTCCTCCTACGGTCAGGCTTTTTTTGCCTGGTCCGGATTTCCCGACAGTTTTTAAGCAAAATTAATGCCAGAAAGCTTGAGGCAAACCTCTAACCCTTATTTAAAAACAACTCCCCCCTACCCCTAAGCCCTGAACTTTAAAGGGTAAATTAACCCTAAAGACCTTTATGGGCTTATCTTTTTATTAACCAACTAACCAACCCCCGGGCGCTAGCCCGGGGGTTGGGGCCTTTAAAGGCCCCTATTGACCGTATCGACCATCTAGACCCATTTGGTTAATCCGCCCCAACCGCTAGCGTGTCTATTAGGCTCGGGAAAAACCGCCCCGCCGGCCAAAAGACCCGCTAGAGCCAATCTCTCTAGCCCCAAGGCCGGAAAACCCCTCCTAGCCAATCTTAGGCCCCTTTTTAGGTCTATCTGAGAGGAGCCTTAAGGTTTAGCAAAGGGTCAAGGCTTCTTTTCCTTAGCCTACGACTTTGGGTGGGCTGGGGAAAATTCTTGACACCCGTCTGGTCCCTAGACTAGAATGGCTCTTGTCCCAAAATTGATATATCCATAATCCATTTAGATAGATTGTGGCCCTATTTTGGCTGATCAGAATTCTGAAGGCTGAACCATCCTTGGTTCGGCCTTTTTTTTTGGCTTTTTTAACTGGAGGAGTTATGAAGGGAATTTTTCTGGTCTTGTGCCTGGCTCTTATTGGCTGGTCCGGGCTGACCGCCCCCTTGGGGGCCGAGACCTTCACCGTCGGTTTTCAGCCCTACGACACCATATCCTATCAGGTCGCGGTCAACGCTGAGCTGGGGTTATGGAAAAAGTACGTCCCAAAAGGCGTGGAGTTTGAGTTCTCCCCGGCCCTCCAAGGCACCATCGTGGCCAACAACATGCTGGCCGGCAAAGCCGTGGCTGGCTACATGAGCATTATGCCGGCCACCATCTTGGCCTCCAAGGACGAGCAAGCCGAGATCAAGATCGCCGCCTCTTTAGGCATGTCCGAAGGGACCCGTTGCTCTTTGGTCTTAGTTAGAAAAGACGCCCCCCAGTTTAAAGACGTCCAAGAGCTGGCCCGTTGGCTGGACGGTAAAACCATCGCCGCCCCCAAAGGAAGCGCCTCGGATCAGTACCTAAGAAAGTTCTTTAACAAGTACAACGTTAAACCCAAAGAGTATTTAAACCAGTCCATTGAGGTTATCGCCACCAACTTTAGGATTGGCAAACTGGACGCGGCCTCGGCCTGGGAGCCGACCGTCTCGCGGATCGCCGATAACGTGGGCGAGGGTTACGTCCGCATCGCCGCCGATGGCTCCGCCGCTGACAACTACGATTTAGGCATCTTGGTCGTCAGAAACGACTTTATTAAAAACCACCCGGAAGCGGCCAAAGGCTATATCCGCTCGGAATTGGAAGCCCAGCGTTACCTTTTGGATCCCGCCAACCAGAAAAGCGTCATTGATATTGTGGCCAAATACGCCACTGGCATTGACAAAAACGTCCTCTGGTACTCCATCTACGGCCAAGTCCCCGCCGATCGCGCAAACCCTGTTAGGGAGTGGAAGTCTTTTTACTTTAACCAAAAGGAAAAGGACAACATCGCCGGGGTGGCCCCGTTCCTTTACGCGGAAAAAGTTATTGACAAACCGGCTTTAAAAGACTGGGTGGTCGATGACTCCATCGCCCGCGAGGTCTACCAGGAGGCTGGCTACACCCCGGTGGACGCGGAAGCCACTTTAGGGTACATCTACGGGAAAAAGGCCGCGGAAAGCCCGTTTAAAAAATAGCCCTTATTTTTAGGAGCGACCATGTCCGATACGGCCTTACCGGGCCTAACCGCCGCCCCCAGCCTAACCGACGCCCCTAAAGCCCTTCCCCCATCAGGCCTTTGGGGCCGCTTGGGGGGCGGTTTTAGCCGCTGGCTAAAAAGCTCCAGCCCCTGGCTTAACCTTCTGGGGTTAGTCGGCTTTTTACTCCTCTGGCAGCTTTTGTCCCGGGTGTTGAAGGTCCCTTTGTTTGTCAAGCTCCCCGGGCCTTGGGAGACAGTGGTGGAATGGTTTTCCCCGCGTCCTGTTTACGGGATCTCCGTTTTCACCATTGAGTACTACCAGCACATTGGCTTAAGCTCTTTACGGGTCTTTTTGGCCTTCCTCTTGGCCACGGGCTTGGGCGTCCCTTTGGGATTACTTATGGGCTGGAAAAAGACCTTCTCCGACTACGCCTTTCCCATCCTGGAGCTCTTGCGGCCCATCCCCATGCTGGCTTGGGTGCCTTTAGCCATCCTCATGTGGCCCGGTCGCGAGTCCTCCATTGTCTTTTTGACTTTTTTAGGCAGTTTCTTCGCCACCCTTCTTAACTCCTGGCTGGGCGTTAAATCCATTGACCCAGCTTACTTTCGGGCCGCCGCCTCCTTGGGGGCCTCGGAAAGCTTAATTTTTAAAAAAATCGTCTGGCCCGGGGCCATGCCCTTTGTCTTCACCGGTCTCCAAATCAGCGTGGGCTACGCTTGGTTCTCTTTGGTGGCCGGGGAAATGCTGGCCGGGGAGTTTGGCTTAGGCTACCTCATCTGGGATAGCTACATCCTGGTCCAATACCCGGTCATAATCATCGCCATGATAACTTTAGGCTTAGTTGGCTCCTTAAGCAGTTTTATCATCCGAGCCATTGGGAACGCTCTTATTCGCTGGAAAGTTAAGGAGAACGGTTAGGTGGGCAACGGCGGGTCCATTAGCGTCAAAGAGGCGACCAAGGTCTATGACCCGGACGGGGCTAAGGTTTTGGCTTTAGACCGCTGCTCTTTGGAAATCGGCCCGGGCGAGTTTTCGGTGGTGGTGGGGCCCTCGGGTTGCGGGAAGACGACTTTATTAAACGCCATCGCTGGGTTCCATGAGTTAACCGCCGGGGAGATCCTTTTGGACGGCCAAACGTTAAGCTCCCCCGGGAAACCGGCTAAACCCGGATCGGATCGGATCGTGGTCTTCCAAAACGGGGCCTTGTTTCCTTGGATGACCATCTTGGAAAACGTGGCCTTTGGGCCTTTAGCCCAAAAAAAAATGACCGTCCCCGAGGCCCGGGAAAAGGCCCTGAAAACCTTGGAGACCATGGGGTTAACCTTAATCGCCCAAGACTACCCGGGCCAGATTAGCTCGGGCATGCGCCGGAGGGCCGAGATCGCCCGGGCCATGATGTGCGAGCCTAAGGTCTTACTCTTGGATGAGCCATTCCGGGCTTTGGACGCTTTAACCAAAATCGTGGCCCATCAGTTTCTCATGGAAGTTTATGACGCCCAAAAACCCACGGTTTTCTTTATCACCCATGACTTAGACGAAGCCATTTTCTTGGCCTCCAAGGTCTACGTCATGACCACTAGACCAGCCTCGATCAAAAAAATCTTAGACGTCACCCTGCCTCGGCCCCGGGATTATCGCCTTTTAGCCTCCTTGGAGTACCAAAGGTTAAAGGCCGAGTGCCAAGACGCGGTCCGGGAGGAGGCTTTAAAAGCTTTTTCCGCTGGGGAAAGGGAAATGTGATGCCCATAACTAAGCGCTTAACGAAAGCCTTAAAAAGCGTCGCCTTAAGACGGGGCCTAATCTCCCTGGCCCTCTTCTTTATCTCTTGGGAACTTTGCGCCCGCTTTCAGGTCCCCATCTTAGGGGCCATTCCAGCCCCAACCGAGGTTTTAGCCTCTTTGGCCCACGAGATCGTTAGCGGCTATTACTGGCGCTCTTGGGGGACGAGCTTAGCCCGGATTTTAACGGGTTTTGTCATCGCCCAGATCTTGGGCGTCCCCTTGGGGCTCCTTTTGGGCTTTAGCCGGAAAGCCAAGGAGATTGTCTTTCCCTTAATTGAGATCATGCGCCCGGTGCCCCCCTTGGCTTGGGTCCCGGTCTCGGTGGTCTTCTGGCCCTCCGCCGAGATGAGCATGATCTTCGTGACCTTTTTAGGGGCCTTTTTCACCGTGGTTTTAAACATCGTGGAGGGCATCGCGGCCATTGACGTTCGGTACTTACGGGCCGCGGCCTCACTGGGCTCAACTAGGCGGGACATTTTCTGGCGGGTCATGTTGCCAGCCAGTTTACCCAGCGTGTTAGTGGGCATGACCGTGGGCATGGGCATCACCTGGTGCGTGGTGGTGGCCGCCGAGATGATCGCCACCAACACGGGGTTAGGCTACTTAACCTGGCGGGGGTACGTGGCCGGGGAGTTTCCTTTAATCGTGGTCGGCATGTTAAGTATCGGTTTGGCTGGTTACCTATCCTCGGCCCTCATTCGCCGGATCGGGCTCCATTTCACCCCGTGGCTATCGAGCCAGTAGGAAAGATTATGAGCGTAGGTATAGGGGGCCGCTTAGAGGCCAGAAACCTAGCGAAGACCTATGAGTTAAAGTCAGGGCCCAGGGAAGTCATTAGCGACTTTAACCTGACCTTAGAGCCAGACACTTTAACCGTGGTCATGGGGCCATCGGGTTGCGGGAAGAGCGCTTTAATCAACCTCCTGGCCGGTTACGAGGACCCAACCGGCGGCGAAATTTATTTAGACGGAAAAAGGGTTCAAGGACCAGGTCCGGATCGCTTGGTGGTCTTCCAAGAGACGGCCCTTTTCCCGTGGCTCACCACTTTTGAGAATGTGGCTTATGGGCCAAAAATCCGCAAAGAGTTGAAAGGGGCTAACCTTGAGCGGACGGTTTTGGATCTACTGAAGTTAGTGGGCTTAGAGGAGTTTCGGGATAAGTACCCTTCCCAACTGTCCGGGGGCATGCAAAGACGGGCCGAATTGGCCAGGGCCTTAATTAACCAACCCCAAGCCACCTTACTGGATGAGCCTTTCCGGGGGTTAGACGCTTTAACCCGCTCTTTAATGCGCGACTATTACCTGGATCTTTTTGAGAAGCGTAAAGGAACCCATCTTTTTGTCACCGCTGAGCTGGACGAGGGTTTGACCTTAGCCGATAGCTTGGTCATCGTCACCAACCGCCCGGCTACGGTTAAAAAGATCTTAAAGGTCGATCTCCCGCGGCCCCGGGTTGAGGCCATCCGGGCGGAAAAAGAGTACTTGGCCCTAAAGGCCGAGGCCTTAGAGCTTCTGCACGAGGAAGCCATCAAATCCTTTAAGGCCGGGGGCCTAAACTCCGCCGACTTTGTTGGGGCTTACGCGGCTTTGGCCTAAAGGTTACGGGCGGCTAAAGTTAGGCGGTTAAAGTCCTCTAAAGCCTTGGGGTCCAAGGTTAAGCCGGCCAGAGGATACGTGCGGCCCAAAAAGCCGTACTTGCCCTCCCCGAAGCGGTGGTACGGCAAAGCCTCAAAGGTGACGTTGGGTAGGGCTCTTAAGAACTGGCCTAACTCTTGGGCGTCTTTAGAAGTGTCGTTAAACCCTGGGACCACCGGGGTTCTAACTAAGATGGATAATTTAGGAAAATCAGCGGTTAACCGTTTTAAGTTATCTAAAATCAGCTCGTTATCTTGACCGGTTCCGGCCAAATGTTTCGCCCTTGAGATGACCTTTACGTCATACAAAATATTCTCTACCACCCTAGCCGCCGCCTTTAAAACCTCGTAAGAGCCAAAGCCTGAGGTCTCTAAGGCCGTCTTTAAGCGTCTTTTATGGGCTAAAGACAATAAATCCAGTAAAAAGTCCGGTTGGTTTAAGGGTTCGCCCCCAGAGACGGTTAACCCCCCGCCCCCCCGCTGGAAAAAGACCTCGTCCTTTTCCACCCGCTTAATGACCTCTAAAGGCTCCAAAAAGTCCCCGTACACCACCAAAGCCCCGGCGGGGCAAGCTTTGCGGCAGGCGTAGTCCGGGCACTTCTGACAAAGGGACCGCTTAATCGTTGGGTAATCAGCCCCTTTATCGTCCGCGACGATGGCCCCATAAGGGCAACCCTTTAAGCACATTTGGCATTTAGCTAAACCCAAGCAACGGGCCGGGTTAAAGCCGACCTCCTCATTGGGGTTTTGCGACTCCGGGTTGGAGCACCACTGACAGCCTAAGGGGCAGCCCTTCAAAAAAACAATGGTCCTAATCCCCGGGCCATCATGGACCGAGTACCCTTGGACGTTAAAGACTAATCCTTTCGTTCCCAAAACTAAAAACTTTCGTGGGCCGAGCGGGCGATGAGATCGTTTTGCAGATCCCGGGATAAATCCGTAAAGTAGGCGCTATAGCCAGCGATCCGGACAATCAGGTTTTGATACTTTTCCGGCTCGTTTTGGGCTTTGATTAAAGTATCCTGGTTAATGACGTTAAACTGGACGTGCCAGAGTTTTAGATCGCCAAAAGCCCGAATGAACTCCACCAGTTTTTGGGTCCCCGCGTCCCCTTCCAAGCACTTGGGGGTGAACTTAATATTGAGTAGCCGGGCGGCCCGGGCCGAGAGATCCTGGTTCTTACTATGGAAGTTGGATAAAAGAATGGCCGCTGGGCCCTCCCGGTCAGCCCCTTGGGAGGGCGAGGAGCCATCGGACAAAGGAAACCAAGCCACCCGGCCATTGGGCGTGGCCGCGACCACCCGGCCAAAGGGGACGTGGGAGGTGAAGGGCACGTAGCGGATGTCGTTGTGGATACCTAAGGATTTGGAATACTTCTGGCAGAACTCCACGCTAACCCGATCCAAGTCTTTGGCGATCAGATCGGCGTAAGGGTCGTTATTCCCGTAGGTGGGAGCGGCTTTTAAAAGGGCCTGGATGGCCTCATAACCCACAAAATTCTTTTCTAAGGCCAAAAGGACCTCGTCCATTGTTAAGCGTCCGTCCTCATACACCACTTTCTTTAAGGCGGCCAAAGAATCCACCACCGTCCCATAACCAATAAACTCCACGTAACCTAAGTTGATCCCCTCGGGCACCAACTCCTGGTGGAGATCCACGCCGCTTTTTAAGCATAAATCGTTTAAGGCTGACCCCATGGGCTGGGCGAAACGCGTAGCCCTTAGCTTATTGACATGCCATTGTTGGATAAAGGCCGCCCGAAGGAGGTTACGATGCTGGGTTAAATAGGCTTCGTACAGCTCATTAAAGGAGGCGAATGACCGAGGGTCCCCGGTTAAAGGGCCCAACTGGACGTTCGGGTATTTAGTTAAGCGGCCATTACGCAAAGTCATTTCCAAGGCCGCGGCGAAGTTCACGTAAGCCCCGCCGGAAGTGTAGGTGTCCCGGTTGGGCATCCTAGCCTCGGCGCAGCCGCTAACCGCGTAATCCAAGGCCTCGGCGAAGGTGGCCCCTTTTTTAACGTACAAAGGAACCACTTCCTCATCGTTAATGAGCTTGGGGAAGCCAGAGCCGTCTTTAATGGTCTCGGCCACGTCCCACAAAAAGGACTGGGGCGAGCGGCTATGGATCCGGGCCGCCAGATCCGGGTAGTGGAGCGGAAACTCCCGTTTGGAGCGCAAAAAGAGGTGGGTTAAATCGTTAGTGGCGTCCTCCCCGGTGGGCGTTTGCCCGCCAATGGTCACGGCCTCCCAGTGGGCGTAACCCTCGTTAAAGGCCCCGCCAGCCGGCGAAATGTAGAGATCCGCGAACTCGGCCAACCCCACCCATAAGCACTCCAATAACTCCAAAGCCCCTTCCTCGTCGATTAACCCTTGGGCCAAGTCAGCCGCGTAGAAGGGATAAAGATACTGGTCCATGCGCCCGTTGGAGACGATGGTCCCGGTCTTTTGCTCCAAGCGGGAAAAAAGCTGGGTGAACCACTGGGCTTGAATGGCCTCCCGAAAGGTCCGGGCTGGCTCGTAAGGGACCCGCCGGGCGATGGCCGCCATGGTCAAAAGCTCCGAGCGCCTTTGGGGGTTAGACTCCTTTTGGGCTTTTTCCTCGGCTAAATCGGCGTTCCGTCTGGCCCAAAGGCTAATGGCCTCGATAACGATTAAGACCGCATCGTAAAAGGGCTTTTTCTCGGCTTGATCACGTGGGTCATAGGGGTCTAAATCGTTTAACCGCTCTTTGGCTTCCTCGGCCACCCCCTTAAAACCCCTTTTTAAAACTTTTTCGTAATCGTGGACCCACTGGATGGACGACCGAAAGGAGGAGGTTTCGTTGACGATAAAGCGCGAGTTAAGCCCCGCTGGGTCAGCGTAAGTTAAGTTAAAGACCTCCTCTGGCAAGCTTTGGCTTAAAGCCTCGTGGTAGGTCTTACCTTTCCAGAAAGGCGAGATCTTCTCTAAGACCAGCGAGGCGTCTTTAGGGCTAATATCGGCTGGGGAGCCGGACCGGCCAGGGAGCGAGGCCACGGCCAGATCCAGAAAGTCCCCGTCCAACTCTGGGTAAAGGATCCCGTGCCGCCCAGGTTGACCCACCCGGCCCAACAAAAGTTGGTCCTCGGTCACGTAAACGGTGATATTGGCGGCCACATGGTACAGGGCTTTGGCCCACCTTAAAACCAAGGGCTGGCCCACGGTTTTTTCCATGGATTGGGTGAAGTATAAAGCCCTTTCCACGTCAATCACGGGTTTAGCCCCTTTTATTCTGGAGACTAACCGGTTAGCCCGCTCATGGCGAGTCAATATGGGGTCAGGTCGGCCCGCGGCCAACTCCGCGAGCCGGATTTCCTGGGGGGATAAAACTGGAGAAATCATAGGTCGCCTCCGCGCCAAAAAAAAACCGGAACGAGCTTAAGCGTTCCGGCCTTTAGTCAATATAATCAGCGGGAAAAATTGCGGAAAATCTTTAGGAGCTAGACAAAGCTTAACTAACCGGGCCTTCGCGTTCCGCGATCAACCGGGTTCTGGGCTTAAAATTAGGTTAAGTGGCCAAATCTATCCCGAAAAACTTCTGACCCGGAGGTTTATTTAACCGGTTTTTAGCGAATTTTTCGAGAAAAATTATTTGTAAATAAGCTTACCTAACATCCAATAGCTATTTTACGAACATAAAGTTATCTATACAACATTATTTATTTAGTATACCACAGTTAAAAGGATCGGTCAATATGAAGATCAATGGCCTATTAGCCCTGGCCCCTTTAGACCACGCCCGCAACCAGCTGGCGCTGGAGAAAGGCGGGTTGGTTAAACCATTTTCTAAAATTGAAGTTTTTTTTAAAGCAAAAGATGTTAAACTTATACTTGTAGTTCTTCATCGCTTAGCGGATACCCTGGAAAAACGCGCGGCCTTACGCCACTGTCATGGGTATTTTTCAAGTCAAAATGATTGGAATTTATCGAGCTAAGGAGTAACTTATGGACTTCCTGTTCGCCAAACAGAGCCCCGAAATGATCTGGGGCGCTTTCGCTATTCTTATTGTAACTATGGGACTAATAGGGATAATTATTGGTTTATTAGCCTTAAGAAACGAAAATAAAGCCTTTGAAAAGAACAAACAAGAATGGCAAGAAATTTTCGCTTCTCTGGAATCGACTCTCGAATCAGAGCGTAAAAATAACCCTTAACCTCTTCGTTTCGGGCTCGCGAATTCGGCCCGCTAGGAGCCGTTAGGGAAAACTTCAAGATAAAGACAACCGCCATCTCGGACTGAGTAAGTCTTGGCTTTTGGCTTTAAACCAGGCGGTTTAACTTCAGTCAGGACACCTATTTTGGCCATCGCCGCCTCCAGGTATCCAATCACGTTTCCAATCGCTTAAGATGTCAAGACTCTTATTTTCTCTATTTTTCGTATGTTTTAATTAACTGATTGATTTTACTGAAGAATTTAACAGCGCAAGACGTATTTTTCGAGGAAAAAGAAGGACTGGAGCGGACAACGAGGATCGAACTCGCAACCCCAAGCTTGGGAAGCTTGTACTCTACCAATTGAGCTATGTCCGCTCGAAGGACTAAAACCTATTTTATAGGCCAGGCTAACCGCTAGCCCCGCCAAGACCGCCATAAAGACGTGAAAAACCAATTTAGCCAAAAACCCCGCCTTTGTCAAGAGTCCTAAAGCCTTATAATTAGAGTCCAAATTATATTTTTAAAAATACTACGTTATAAAATATTTTATATAGCGATTTTATGGACATTAATACTATCAATACATACGTTTATGAATTATTAAATACTATTTAGTTATTTAAACAATTAATATACCCTAATTAAATTTTTTCAGCCAAAATATCGGTCAGCGCCAGAAAAATCACCTCCGCCCAAGGCGTCAATATGACAAATTTTTATTGACTTTTTAGTCGCTGAAGGGCTAAAATGCAAAAGTATTCTTTCGCTTCTGGTTTAAAGCCGCTCTTAGCCATACTGGCTAAGGGTTTGGCTAGTTTGGCCTAGTTTAGCCTCTGGGGATTAAAATTATTTCCTAGAAAGAGAGCTGGTCTTTCCTTACAGCCTTTCGTTTCCTAAATTCACTAGCTAAAAGCCATAGCTGGTCCGATAAAAGCGCGTCGCGTCCAAGGCCTTACAATGGGTGGAACACACAGTCACGATAACCACGGACATAGCGGAGCCGCCGATGACTACGCTAAAGCCGTGGCCGCTTATCGAAAAACCTTCCCCAATAAAGAAGATGTGATTAAAAACACGCCGGATCCCGCAGTCTCGGAGACCCTCCAAAGGCTGGACTCTTTAGGCGTGGAAACGGTCTTTGACCGGTTCGATAGCCAAAAGCCCCATTGCCTCTACGGTCTAGCCGGGGCTTGCTGCAAGAATTGCGTCATCGGGCCCTGCCGGATCACCGCTAAAACCCCGCGGGGCAGTTGCGGGGCGGACGCGGATTTGATCGTGGCTCGTAACCTCCTCCGCATGATCGCCGCTGGGGCGGCCGCCCATGGGGCTAGAGGCCGCGAAAGCATGCTGGCCTTAAAGGCGGCGGGCCAAGGGCGCCTGGATCTAAAGATCCTCGGGCCGGAAAAAGTCAAAAACTCCGCCGCCCGCTTAGGTCTCCCGGTGGCAGGGCGAACCGTGGAAGACATCGCCGTGGATTTAGCCGATGTTTTATTGGAGGATCTCTCCCGAACTAACCCCGGCGACCATCGGACCTTAGCCGCTCTGGCCCCGCCCGAGCGGTTGGCCAAGTGGAAAGAGTTGGATCTTTTGCCCATTAGCGCTTACCACGAGGTCTTTGAGGCTTTCCACCGCACCACCACCGGAACCGATGGCGACTGGCGCAACATCCTCCAGCAGTTTCACCGCTGCGGTCTGGCCTTCGCGTGGAGTAGCGTCATGGGCTCGGCCATCGCCATGGATTGCCTATTCGGCCTACCCGTAAGGAGCTCGGTTAAAGTCAACTTGGGGGCCTTAAAAACTGGCTGGGTCAACATCGCCGTCCATGGGCACTCGCCCCTTTTAGTGAGCGAGATCGTTAAACAAGGCCGCTCGGACGAGATGACCCAACTAGCCCAAGAAAAAGGGGCCATAGGAATCCAGTTTTACGGGATCTGTTGCTCGGGTTTATCGGCCATGTACCGCTTAGGCGGCGTCATTCCTTTAGCCAACGCCGTGGGGGCGGAATGCGTTCTAGCCACAGGGGCCTTGGACCTCTGGGTCGCGGATGTCCAAGACGTTTTCCCGTCCATCATGGACGTGGCTCGCTGCTTTAAGACCACGGTGGTGACCACTAGCGACTCGGCCAGGTTGCCCGGGGCCGAAAGTATTGGCTACGATCACCATCACTCTAACCTTAATCAAACTAAAGAGCTGGCTAAAACCATCCTTTTAAGGGCCATTGACAGTTACGCTCAAAGACGTAACGTCCCAGTCCATATCCCGGCTTACGAGGTTGAGGCCGAGATCGGTTTTTCCTTGGAAAACATTGGGCCCAAAGGGGTTAAGGATTTGGCCCAAGCCTTAGCCACCGGCCAAGTGACCGGGGTGGTCAACTTAGTTGGTTGCAGTAACCCCCGGCTTATTTACGAGAAAAACGTGGTGGAGTTAACCCGAGATTTAATAAAAAAGAACGTTTTGATCTTAACTAACGGCTGCGCCTCTTTCCCCTTAATGAAGCTCGGCTTTTGTCACCGCGACGCCCGGAGTTTAGCCGGTCCGGGGTTAAAGGGGTTTATCGGCCCCAACCCACCGGTCTGGCATATGGGCGAGTGTTTGGATAACGCCAGGGCCTCCGCTCTTTTTCGGGCCGTGGCCGATGAGTCGCGCAAGGATATTAAAGACCTACCCTTGGCCTTCGCCAGCCCGGAATGGTCCAATGAAAAAGGCTTGGCCGCGGCCACGGCCTTCCGTTTGTTAGGCGCCAACTCTTACCACTGCGTTCCCGCGCCCATTAAGGCCTCCCCTAATGTGGAACGCTATTTGTTTAAAGAAACCGCTAAAACCTTAGGATCAGCCATGATTGTCAATATCGACCCCCATAAGCTAGCCGACAAAATCGTGAAAGATATGCGATGTAAACGCTCTCTTTGAGCTGACCCGGCCTGGCGGCGCCAAGGCTTAAATCAGCCCATTCGAGACCCGGTGACCTTAACCTGGCTCTTGACTAGAGCCACTGTCCCTCGGGGGCTAATACCTCCGTAGGTAGGAGAAAATCGCCATGAGAAAAATGGCCCTCATCGTTTTATTGGCCCTAGGCCTAACCCTTCCCACCCTAGCTTTCGCCCAAGTCAAAACCATTAAGCTGGCTTACCTGCCCATCACCCATTCCATTCCGCTCTTTATCTTAAAAGACGATGTGGAGTCCAACTCCGCCTCGAAAATCGCCATTGAGCTCGTTAAGTACGGCACCTGGCCAGAATTGGTCGACGCTTTGGTCTCCGAGCGGGTCGATGGGGCCACCATGTTTATCGAGTTCGCCATGAAGGCCAAAGAGCAAGGCATTGATTTAAAGGCCGTCTCCTTAGCCCACCGGGACGGGGCCACCATGATCGTCGCTAAAGACATTAACGGAATAGCCGATCTAAAAGGGAAAACCGTAGCCATCCCCGAGCCCTTCTCGACCATGAATATCTTGGTCCACTTGGCCCTCCAAAAAGAGGGCATCGCTTACTCGGATTTAAACATCGTGGTTCTCCCGCCCCCCGAGATGCCGGTGGCCTTAGCCGAAAAGCGGGTTTCTGGTTACATCGTGGCCGATCCCTTCGCGGCTATCTCTTTAGTTAACGGGAATGGCAAAATCCTCTTCACCGCTGACCAAATCTGGAAGAACTCGGTTTGTTGCGGACTTATCCTCCACAATAACTTTATTAAAAACTCTAAGGCCGCGGCTTTGGAGTTGGCCCAAGGTTACCGGAAAGCCGGGGCCGCGGCCAACAAAAAGGACGAACGGGTTTATAGCCTAGCCTCCAAGTACATGACGGCCAATCAGGAGATCATTAAAATTTCCTTAAACACCATCTCCTATGACGATCTGGATCTAAAACAAGAGGATTACGACCAACTTACCAAATACTTAGCCGAGTTTAACCTTTTGAAGGACTCGCCAACTTACGCTGATTTCGTGGAAAACAGTCTTAAATAGGTTATGCGCAACCTTATTAACGCCTTAATCGGCCTAGCGGCCATCTTGGCCATCTGGGAAGGGCTGATCATAGTGGGGAAATACCCCCCAGCCCTTCTGCCGCCGCCCACTAAGGTCTTAGCTGGCTTTCGGGAGATCGCGGTCAGTGGGGCCTTAGTTGAGCACGTTTTAGTGACCTTACGGCGGTTTTTTATGGGCTACTTATCGGCGTGCGCTTTGGGTATCGCCTTGGGCCTGGTCTGCGGTTGGTTGACCAGGCTCTGGGCGGTGACCGAGCCCGTGGTCCACGTCTTAAGGCCCATTTCGCCGGTGGCTTGGTTCCCATTTATCGTCATGTGGTTTGGCATAGGGGATATCCCGGCCACAGTTATCATCTTCATCTCGGCCTTCTTTCCGGTTTTACTCTCCACCGTGGCCGCGACCCGTTTAATCAATCCTCTTTACTTAAAAGTGGCTCGCAACTTTGGCGTTAAGCAGCCGCTCTTAATGTCCAAGATCATTTTGCCGGCCATCTTCCCCAATATCGTGACCGGACTCCACTTGGCTTTAGGCGCGGCTTGGATTTTTATGGTGGCTGGGGAGATGTTAGGCGCCCAAAGCGGCTTAGGGTTTTTAATCATTGACGCCAGAAATGGCTTTAGGACCGACCTCGTGGTTTGCGCCATGATAACCATTGGGGTCTTGGGCCTTATTTTTGACCGGGCCATCGTGATCTTTGAAAGATGGGCCAACCGGGTTTGGGGAGTGGGGCCAGCCGCGTGAGTGACCTTAAACTAGTCAAAACTGAGCCTGAGCCGAACGAAGCTTCGGCTCTTATCGAGTTAAAGGGCGTCTCCATGGTCTTTGACGATGGCCGCCGACCAGCCTGGCGCTCTTTAGCCGACATCTCCTTTGGGGTCAAACGGGGGGAATTTGTCTGCTTTGTCGGCCCCAGCGGTTGCGGGAAGACGACCTTAGTCAACCTCATGGCCGGCTTTGAGCGGCCCACCCAAGGGAGCGTGGCCATTGGCGGGCGAACTGTCCTGGCCCCGTCCATCCGCCATGTGACTATTTTCCAGGATTATGGCCTTTTACCCTGGCGCACGGTTAAAAAGAACGTGGAGCTGGGCTTGGAGTCGCAAAAGATCCCCGCCCGCGAGCGAGCCCAGAAAGTGGAGGCCTTAATCAAAAGGGTGGGTTTAGAAAACTTCATTAACCACCACCCTTGGCAACTGTCCGGCGGGATGCGCCAAAGGGTGGCCATCGCCCGAGCTTTAGCGGTGGAGCCGGAAATTATCTTCATGGATGAGCCTTTAGGCTCTTTAGACGCTTTAACCCGGATGGCTTTGCAAGAGGAGATCTTAGCCCTTTGCCGGGAAAAAGGGACCACCATCGTCTTGGTGACCCACGATGTGGAGGAAGCCGTCTTTCTAGCCGACCGGATCATCGTCATGACCCCGGGCCCCGGGCGGATCAAAAACGTCTTCACCGTGGATATGCCGCACAAAAGGGATCGGGGGAGCGCGGAGTTCGCCCGGACGCGGCGGGCGGTCCTGAACGAGATGACCGCGGTGGTCTAGGGCGGAGTAAAAGGGTTAAGGAGCCGGACCTTAACCCAAAGATCGTCTTTTGGAGTTTCTAAGGTTAAGGTCAGTTACGCCGCCGATAGCCTAAGACCTGGTCAATCGCGTCGCTTAGGGCCTCTAAATCGACAATCCCCAACAATTCTGGGCCTAGTTCGGCCACGACTAAGGCCACCTCCTTTTCCCCCAAGGTGGTTATGTTTCGGAGAAACTGTAATTCCTCTTGGTAGGGTTGAACGGCCTTAATAATATGGCTTTCCAAACGAGCCACTTGCTCCTCAAAACGCTCAATGTTCTGGACCATTTCCTTTAAAGTCGTTCGCCGTATCGGGGACAAATCGCCGCTTAAAGCCTCCAGGGCCTGGGCGCGGTCGCCTTTAAAAGAATTTCCGGCTAATTGGAGAGCTTCTTCGGGCGTGGCCCCATTAATAAAACCCCAGACCATTTTCCGATAGGTGGGCCCGTTAAGGTCTTTAACCACCTCGCCTATTCTAATCCCGACTTCGGTTAAAACACTCTTCACCAGGTTTTTGGCGGTGGATAGGTTAAGGAGGACTTCTTTCCGGTATAAGGTCAAGGTCTGGATGTCCATAATTTCTGGCGGGGGAACTTTGCAAGAATCTAACATCCCGAACCGCGTAAGGAAGGCTAACCGGTAACAGTCGCTAGGGTTATTATCCCGACTTGGAAAACGTTTAACGTCATTATGGTCGACCACCAGGACCTCAAGGCCATAGGAGTGGAGCTTTCGGTATAAGGTGACCCAGTGGACGCCCCGGCCTTCCAAAGCCACTATAGAAGGGTTTAGGCTTTGACACCAAGCGGCCATTTGGTTAAAGCCCTCAACGGACACGTTAAAGTCGCGAGTTAGTCCCGGATGCGACATCGAGTCCTCCGACCTGATAACGCAGGCTAAAAGCCGCTTTTTTTTGATATCAAGGGCGATGACATGGCCGGGGTAATAGGGATCTAAAATCATAATTAGCTCGCCTTAACGATTAATACGCGTAATTTATAAATGTTGTTTTAATATAAAACCGCATTTAAATAAATAGAGCCAAAACGCTTTAAAAACGAAAATAAAGTTCGAGGGGATCCTAAAAGCGGCCCTTATAAAATCCTAAGCTTCCCAAAAAATAGCGTAGACCAGAATCTTTTTGGGGATTATTCCTGGCGCGACCGAAGAATGCCTTTACTACATATAGGTTACAGGCTGGAAAAATTGTTTATTCGCTCCCCCATTGACAGCCCTTATTGTCTGCGCTATTATTAGCGTATACAAGGAGTTAATTGACATGGCGAACCAGTCAAAAATATTGGTGGACATTCCCGCTGACAAGGGGGTTCACCTCAAATCAGCTGGCCAAAAAGGTGAAAAGTACGTCTATAAGTACACCAGATATTTTCGAAACGCAAGCGGAGAACCCAGAAATGAGGCCAAATTAATAGGCAAACTTGACGCTGATAGTGGCAGAATGATTCCTAATCAAAATTATTATAAAATGTTTAACGTTACGCCTGAGACACCTGACCTAAGTGTCTGGAACTATGGCTTAACTTATTTGATTCGCAAATCAGGCCAAGATATGGGTTTGCTGGACTGCCTCCAAAAAACGTTTGGCGCCCAAACCGAAGAGATACTGGCCCTGGCCTCTTTTATTATTCGCGAAAACCAGGCGATGGCGATGGCGATGGACAGCCTAGACGGCTTCCAAGAAAGAAATTTGTTGCCAGAGCTAGACAAACCACTGACTTCCCAGAGTTGTAGTAGACTTTTTAAGTCAATAAACTCAACAAAAACGCATAATTTCTTTAAACGTTGGGCAAAGGTGACTTTGAATAAAGATACAGTTTGTTATGATATAACATCTGTTTCTTCATATTCTAAGTATATTACTGACGTTGAAAATGGCTATAATCGCGATCACGAAGATTTACCGCAATTAAATTTAGGAATGTTTTGCTGCGAAACAAGTAATTTACCTTTATATTATATTCGTTATAATGGAAGTATAACTGATAAATCAAATTTGTCATATGTATTGCCAAACGCCAGCTCTGTAGGCATAAAAAATGTTAAACTTATATTAGATGGTGGATTTATAAATGAAGAATGTTTTGTTCACTTAAATAAATTATGCAAAACATTTACAATTGGAATCCCATCCCATCTAGACATCTCTAAAGAGATGATTAAAGAAAACATCGACAACATTACTAGTTTCACCAACAAGTTATTCTGGCAAGAGATGTTTTGCGTTCAGAAGCCGACTTCCATTCACGGGATAAGTGGAAAGCTCATGTTGTTTTTCGATCCCCAAAGCCACCTGCGTTTGTGTTCTGAACTCTCCGAACGTATAGAGCGACTGGCCTCAGAGCTCTTAGCTTTAAAACAGTATCCTGTCAGTAAACTTAAAGAGTATTCAAAATATTTTATAATCACCAAAAACGATGAGGACAACGGATTTACATTTAGGGTGGATAACGATGCGGTTGACCAATTACGGCGGGTTAAAGGTTTTTTTCTTCTTTTCTCAACCGACATGACGGCCACCCCTGGCGACTCGCTGTATTATTACCGGACCAAAGACTCGTATGAAAAGTTGTTTGACCAAATTGAAGTTGATCTGGGAGGCGGTCGTATCCGCGCTCACGACCCGCGCGCAACCGAGGGAAAAGTATTCGTTACCTTCATAGCCCTGGCGATTAGAGCCTATATGCTAGGTAAACTTAAAAAGTATCTCATCGCGAACTCCTCTTCTTTAAATAACGCGCTTAATAAGTTGGAAAGCGTCATTGTTATCAAATCTAAAGGAGAGTATAGTTTCGCCAAGGCTCTTACTAAACAACAAAAAGAAATACTTGAGCCTTTTAACGCGGTTGAAGACATTAAGTCAAAAGTGAACTCTTGCCTGCGCTAAATTTAGCGCAAATTTAGGTAAAATAATATTTTTACCAATTATTAGCGTTTATATGCGATTAAAAGACCAGTGTCAATAGCTAAAATACCTTGGAATAATCTATTATCAGCGAAAAACTAGAAGTCTAACGAACCTCAAGGCCCTGGCTTAAGCTGACGATGAGGCCAAAAACGGGTCCTAGGGCCGCTTTTAAAGGCTTAATAATCGCGGCCCAAAAAAGGCCCCATCCCAAAGACAATCGCTAATAATAACTGAATATTAACTCTTTCTTGACCTAAAATCCGCCCTAAAAGTTAGGCCCGAACCCAGTCAAGCTTCGCTAAAACCAGGTTTTAAGGCCCTTAAAAGAGTTTTTCCAAGGGGTTATGGCTTGAATTTTAACCCAACATCGCCTATAGTGTTGGGAAAATTACGTTTCCAATGGCCTGGGAAAAAAAGGAGGCTCACTTAGACAAAGTTGAAAGTTTTGTAGTTTTCCAACTAGACGCTTAGAAGCTTACGCCTTTCCCCTGCCACTATCCAGGCGACAACGCCTTATAACCGCGGCCCTAGCCGCCTGACCCCAAATTTAAAGGAGGACGCTAGGATCCTTAGGCTTGACCTGGGATTAGCGACAATTCGAAATGCCCAAAACTCCCCTTCTAAAAAACCTTTTCTTAGGCCTGGCCTTAGTTTGCTTTGGGTCTTTAGCGCTTCTATCTTGTAGTAGCGAACCCACCCCTAGCGCTCCCGCTCCGGCCGCGCCCCCGAAAGTCGCCGCTCCGGCTCCGACTCCGGCCACGCCCCCGGCTCCGGCCCCGGAAGCCGCTCCGCCGGCTGGCGAGGCGACTCCGCCGGCTGACGCCGCCGCTCCGCCGGCTGACGCTCCAGCCCCGACTGAAGAGCCCCCGGCCCCGGCCGCTGGCGACTCCGCCGCTCCGACCCCGGAACCCCCCGCCGCTGAGGACGCCCCCGCCGATGACGCCGCTGATAACGACGCCGACAACGAGGCCGAGGACAACGAAGCTGACGCTGACGCGGAAGGCGCTGACGCCCCTTCCGAGCCCGAGGCCAAATAGCGTTAATCTCTAGAGGTTAGCGACCCATTTTTCAGCCCCCAGGCGATCCGCGAACGCCTGGGGGCTTTTTTAGGCGTTTAACGAAAAAATTGTTATTTGTTTTATGATTTATTTAATTTTACAAATCTATAAATAGTTAATTTTTGAAACTTAATCTAACTTACGCTCTTTTTTAAAGAAGTTATCCCCAAATTCTTGAAACGCCAAGGCCGATATTCTCTAGCCTAAAAACCAGTTTCCAAGTAAAATCTAGTTTTCGTCAAGGAGTGACCATGACAACCTTAGCGGCGATTTTTGACCTGGATGGCACTGTTTTAAACACTCTGCCGGATCTAGCCGATAGCCTGAATATCGCTCTTAAAGCCGCGGGCTACCCCACCCACGACCTTAATGGCTACCGGCCCATGGTGGGTAATGGCATGGCTAAAATGATCGAGCGAGCCTTGCCCCCGGACCATCAAGACCCCTCGACCCAGAGCCAGATCCTCGCGGCCTTTAAAAAAGAATACGCCTTAAGGCAATGCGACAAAACCGCCCCTTACCCCGGGATAGTCGAGCTTTTGCGCGACCTTAAGGCCCAAGGTTGGTCTTTAGGGCTTCTTTCCAACAAAGACCATGAGAACACTTTACAAGTGGTCAACCATTTTTTCCCCCAGATCTTCACCGAGATCCTCGGGGTTAAACCCGGGGCCACCACTAAACCTGACCCCACCGGGGCTTTGGGGATCTGCGCTTCTTTCGGGGTCAGCCCGAACCAGGTCTTTTACGTTGGCGACAGCGGGGTGGACATGGCCACGGCTAAAGGGGCCGGTTGTCGGCCCATTGGCGTCGCTTGGGGGTTTAGGCCCCAAGAGGAGCTGATAGAGAATGGGGCTTTGGCCATCTTAAAGAACCCAGCGGACTTTTTACCTTTGATTAAAACTTTAGGTCAATAATGAGCGAAAACCCCCCTAATGAGACGCCCAACCCTTATGAGCTTCAAAAAAAACTCGCTCTAGGTTGTTCGATAGATCAACCCGAACGGCCTAAACTAACGCGAAGGCCTGAGGAACCGCCAGCCCCCGCTTGGACCGAGGCCACGGCCAATATACTTAAAAGCCAACCGGGCCGCGTCCGGGCGGCCTTAACCGGCGGCGTGGGCTCGGGCAAATCCACCGTGGCTGAGCTGTTGGTGGCCTTTGGGGCGGATCTTATTGATTTTGATCTATTGTCCCGGAAAGTTTTGGAGCCCGACACCCCAGGCTTTTACCAGACGGTCGAGCTTTTGGGGCCGAAGATAGTCACCAAAGACGGAACCTTAGACCGCCAGAAGATCGCTTTAACCATCTTTAAAAAACCGCTGATAAAAAAGGCCTTGGAGGACATCGTCCATCCCTTGGCTTGGGATTTAATGGTTGATAGGCTAACGGCCTTAACGGACAGCCCCTTAGTCATTATCGACACCCCGCTTCTTTTTGAGGCCAACCTAAACCCGCTTTTTTATCCGGTCATCGTCACCTTCGCCTCAGTGGACGCTCAGTACCAACGCTTAAGGTCGCGGGACCCCCATAAATCCCGGCGCCTTTTAAAGAGCGTCATTAAAAGCCAAAAACCCTTCGCCGAAAAAGTGCGGCTCGCGGATATTGTCATTAACAATGGTGGCTCCCTAATTAGCCTAATCCGGCAAACTAAAGAGGTTTATTTGACCTTAATGGACTGGAAAACTTTTAAATAACCTGACACCCGCTCCCCAAAAAAAATATGTTTTTCTTTTTTTTGGGCGAACTTATTAGGCGACAGATGGCCCCAGATAACCTCTATGATAACCTCAATGATAAGCCGAAAGATAACCCCCAGCCATTTGAGACGACCTTTACGCCTTTAGCCCAAAGAATGCGGCCAGCGGTCCTAGACGACTTTATTGGGCAAAACCACTTGGTGGGGCCGGAAAAACTCTTGCGCCTTATGTACGAGGAAAGCCGGGTGGCCTCCTTAATCCTCTGGGGTCCGCCTGGGGTGGGGAAAACGTCTCTAGCTAGGTTACTAGCCCAAAAGGCCAAGTCGGAGTTTGTGGAGTTTTCCGCGGTCTTAGCTGGGATTAAGGACGTTAGGGACGTGGTCGCGCGGGCCCAATCGCTCCGCCGGTTAAGCGCTAAAGGGACGGTTCTCTTTGTCGATGAGATCCACCGCTTTAATAAGGCCCAGCAAGACGCCTTTTTGCCCCACGTGGAAAACGGTTTAATCACTTTAATCGGGGCCACCACGGAAAACCCTTCCTTTGAGATCATCCCAGCTTTGATATCCCGGGCCCGGGTTTTAGTCTTAGAGCCTTTAAGCTTTGAGGATCTAACCCTTTTAACCCACAAGGCCTTAACTGAGGACCGGGGCCTAGGCCGCTTAAAGGGGTCATTAACCGACGCGGCTTTAAACTTTTTAATCCAAACCTCCGGCGGCGACGCCCGGTCTTTACTAAACGCCTTGGAACTAGCCATTAGCTTGGTGAAACCCCAAGCCAATGGGGCTAGGGTCATTGAGCTCCCTATTTTGGAGGAGGCGGTTCAGAAGAAAGCCTGGCGTTACGATAAAAGCGGGGAAGAGCATTACAACCTTATTTCCGCTTTGCATAAGTCATTAAGGGATAGCGATCCGGACGCGGCCCTTTACTGGCTAGCCCGGATGCTGGAAGGCGGCGAGGATCCAGTCTATCTATTAAGGCGGATGATCCGTTTCGCCTCCGAGGACATTGGCCTAGCCGATCCAGTCGCTTTGATGCTGGGAACTTCTTGCTTGGATAGTTACCGTCTCCTTGGCTCCCCGGAAGGCGATCTGGCCTTAGCCCACTTGGCTCTCCACTTAGCTTGCGCCCCCAAGTCCAACGCCGTGTACGTGGCCTTTGGGGAAGCTAGAGCCGACGCCCAAAAGTATGGGCCTTTGCCGGTCCCCTTAAACATCCGAAACGCCCCCACGAGGCTCATGAAAAACTTAGGCTACGGGCGCGATTACCAGTACGCCCACAACTATGAGGATGAGCTAGTCGATCAAGAGCGTTTCCCCGAGGAGCTAAAAGGCCGGGAGTATTACCGCCCCAAAGGCCGGGGCCGGGAAAAAGCCATCCTGGAGTATTTAAACGCCCGGAAGGCCAAACTAAAACCAAAAGACTAAAAGGCCTCCCTTTTGGCCTTATAGGGCTAGCCAACGCTGAAAAAATCAACGGGAAAATCGATGGAAAAATCGATTGAAAAAATGACTGACGTTCCAACGGACGCGACGCTTGACGAGCCAAAGGAAAAGCTAAAGTTTTATCTCTATCATAAGTCTCATACCCGCCAAAACTTTATCGTTTTAGCGCCCCTGGTGGACCCCAAAACCATCTGGGTGGAATGCCCGGTCTTAAGTTTAACCGCCGGTTATTGGACCGTTAGTCAAGCCTTAGCCAGCCGGGCTTTAGAGATCTGGCCGAACTGGTTTAATGGGTCTTATTCCGCGGAGCTAGTTCGCCTGACCGAGACTGAAGAGCCTAAGGTAAAACCCCTAACCGCTCTGGCCCCAAAAATCGATCTAAAATGGCTGACTCAAGCCGCCCTCTTAGCTAAATCCGGCCAAGCGCCCTCGGTGGACGATGAGGCCACCCCCATGGGGGAAGTTTGGCGGTTAGCCCAGCTTTTAGGTTCGGAGTTAACGGTCTTAGCCTTGGAGGCCACCTCCGAGTCGGACACTTTAGAGGCTCTGGGCTGGAAGCAGGCCATTTTAGCCATCAACCGGCTTTTAAGCGCGGAAATCGCGGTCTTTTGCCCCAGGGCTTACCTGGAGGACTCGCGCCTTAAACCCTTGTTTAATAAGGCCACCGTTCTCTCGACCAAACGGCGGGATTTACGGGCCCGCTTAGCGACCCCGCTTAGCCCACCGCCGCCTCGTCAAACTCCGCCTAACCAAACTTCGCCTAGTCAATCTACGCCAAGCCAACCTTCGCCTAAACCCGATCTGGCGACCTATAAGCTCCAGTTGACCGAAAAGCTCCTTGAGGATCCGCGGGTCAAAGGTCTCTTTCGGGCGAACGTCTTTTTAGGTTACTTCAATCGGGGGCCTTTAATGGCCGATCTTTTTGGCCCCGGGCAACTAGCGGTTTTCTTAAGCCCCTCGTCCGCGACCATCGAGGCCGCGACCATCGCGGCGGAAAACGACTTAAACCGGCGTCTATTTGGCCAAGGGCTCCGAGTGGTCCGCTTTTTAGACGTGGAACTGGCCGAGGGCTTGGACGCGGTGGTCAAAAAACTAGTCGCTTTAACCTTTAAACGCGGCCCCGGAACGCGAGGGTTAAAGTTTGTTAGTCAAGGGCCATTTAACGAACTCGACGCGGCCGCTTATAACCTGGCCCAAACGCTCAATAAGCGCGTAGGGTTAAAGAAGCGTATTTTCCGTGAAAGATACGCCAGCCTGGACCATAAAAATACGCTGGTGGATTTTGTCTGGCCAGAAGGGGCCTTGGTTATCGTCATCGATAAAGGGCCGCAAATAAGAAGCCTGGAAGAACGCTTAAGAGAGCTAAAAGAGGACTACCTTATGACCTTAGGCGGCTACACGGTCGTCCGGGTCAGCCGCTCCGAACTTTTAGGCTCCCCCGAGAAAGCCGTAAACCAGATCGCCCGGATAGTGGAGCTAAAAAAAGCTAAGTTACAATCCTTCACTATTTAAAGGATCAGATTTTCGCTTTTTAACGATCCGCCCTACTATTATGAGGCTAAAAATAGCCAAACCCAAGAGGCGGATTTTTGGCGTGGGGACAAAAAGAGCGCCCCCGGCGATTAGTAAAAGGAACCGCCCGCCTAACCCTAAAGGGCCGGCCAAGTAGCCGTTAAAGGCCGCCCCCAAGGCCACTAACCCCGCGACAATGGCCGCGGTTAAAGCCGTCACCTCTAGGACCGTCCCCTTTAACAACAAAATCTCCGGGCTATAGATAAAAAGATAAGGCAAAATAAAGGCCGGCGTGGCCAAGATAAAGGCCTTAACCCCGGTCTTATGGGCGTTTCCGTGGGCCAAACCCGCGGCGGTGATGGAGGCTAAGCAAACCGGCGGGGTGATGTCAGCTAAAATGCCAAAATAAAAGATAAATAGGTGGGCCGCGAGGGGAATGACGCCGAGTTTAGCCAAAGCCGGGGCGATGACCGTGGAAGTGACAATGTAGTTGGCCGTGGTCGGGAGACCCATGCCCAAAACCAAGCAAGCCAGCATGGAGACAAAAAGCGTGGGGCCCATCATCCCTTTAGTTAGCTCAATGATGTGGGCCGATAAGGAAAGACCTAAACCCGTTAAAGAAAAAGTCCCCACTAAAAAACCGACCACCGCGCAAGCGCTGGCCGTAAAAGCCCCGCCTTTGGCCCCTTCGGCTAAGGTGACCACCAGGGCTTTGGGGTTTAAGCGCGTCTGAGATTTTAAGGAGCCAACGAGCCCAAGGGCGATGATCCCATAAAAGGCCGCTTTTAAAGGGGTGTAGCGCGAAAGGAGTAACCCGAGCATGACAAAAATAGGGATAGCCAAATGCCCATCGGCTAAAAGGATTTCCTTAACCGTCAAAGTTCCAGCCACCCCACCTAACCCCCGTTTTTTGGCCATGAAGTGGACGGCGATGAAGATGGATAAAAAGTAGAGGATCGAGGGGATTAAGGCGGCGATGACGATGGTTAAGTAAGGGACCCCTAAAAACTCGCTCATAATAAAGGCCCCAGCCCCCATGATAGGCGGCATGAGTTGCCCGCCCGTGGAGGCGCACGCCTCAATGGCCCCAGCCTCCTCCGGCTGAAAGCCGGCCTCTTTCATTAAGGGGATGGTCACGGCCCCGGTGGTGGCCACGTTGGCCACCGAAGAGCCGTTAATGGTGCCCATTAATCCCGAGGCCACCACCGACACCTTGGCTGGGCCGCCGGAGACTTTCCCCGTCAAAGCCAAGGCCAGGTTGTTAAAAAGCCTGATCCCGCCGCCGTGGGACAGAAAAGCCCCAAACAAAACAAACATAAAAATGTAAGTGCTGGAGACCCCAATGGCCACCCCAAAGAGCCCTTCGTGGGTTAAGTACATATGCTGAATTAAGCGGTTTAAGGACACCCCTCGGTGCTGAAAGAACCAGGGGGCGTATTGGCCAAAATAACAGTAAAGCAAAAAGACAATAGCTAAAATGGGCAGGATCTTCCCCAAAACCCGCCGACCGGCTTCTAAGGCCAAGACCATGGTCATAAAGCCTAAGATTAGCTCATAACCTAAAGGCCGGCCCCCCCGAAAAGCGATGTCCTCATGGAATATAGCGATATATCCGCACCCCACCGCCCCCAAAAGAGCTAAAAGACCGTCATAAGCTAAGCTCAAACTCTTTTGGCCCGCCGGATACAGAAAGAAGACCAAGACCAAGGTCAAGGCTAGATGGATGGATCTTTGGACTGGGGTGGGGCATAGCCCCACCCCGGAAGTGTAGAGATGAAATAAAGACATCCCCGCGCCCACCATAAGGACTAGGTTTCGCCTAACCTTAAGGCTTAGCCCTTGGCAGTAGTTAATGGTTAGTCTTGGCTGGCTCATAGGTTGGGGGGTACCGTTTAGACTTTAGCCGACTACTTAATCAGCCCCAGCTCGCGGTAATACTTTTCCGCCCCGGGATGCAAGGGAATCTTCACGGTTTTAATGTCCTCGGCCCGCATGCCTTCCATGGTCTTGGTCACGGCCACCAGATCGGCTTTGTGGTCGAATAAGGCTTTGGTGAGTAAGTAAACCAAGTCGGGATCTATTTTCTCATGGACGGCTAAAATGTTCGGGCTACTAAAAGAGCTAACCGGACCGCTTTGGCCTTTGTAGGTGTCCGCTGGGATAGTGAAGGGCGAAAAATAAGGGACTTCTTTAGACACGCAACCCACGGTCTCCGCCGGGATGGGTAAAATGTCCACTAACCCCATGGTGGTGGATTCCACGGCGCTGGCGATGCCAATGGCCCCAACGATCACCGCGGCGTCAATGCGCCGATCGCCAAAGCCAGCCACCGCGTCGGCGTGGCCTAAGTACTCGGCTTTGATGTCTTTCTCAATGTCCAAGCCCACGCATTTAAGTAAAATCCCGGTGGTCACCGAAACCGAGCCGCCCACCGCCCCAATGGATATTCTTTTATCCTTCAGTTCCTTTAAAGTTTTGATCCCACTGTTTTTGGCCACCAAAATATGGATAACCTCGGGATAAAGAGGGGCTAAGGTCCGTAAGAAGGTCTGAGCCTGACCCTCGTAGGATCGAAGGCCATTAAAAGCGTCATAGGAAAGCCCATCGGCGAACCCAGCCTCAGCGTCCCCATCGCCCAATAGCTGAATGTTATTGCGAGTCCCGCCCGTGGACTGGGCCGAAGCCTTAACGTTGGGGACGTTATCGGTCCAGATCTTAGCCATGGCCGCTCCCACTGGGTAGTAGGTCCCGCCGGTCGGGCCAGTGGCCACGTTTATTAGTTTATCCTGAGCCAGAGCCGCCTGGCTAAAAGAAAGGCCCACCAACAAGATGGCCGTTAAAAGGACGCGGATCATAATTCCTCCGTTTTAAAATCACTCTAAATAACAGTGACAACTAAATAATTTAGCTGTATTAAATATTAGAACTTAAACAATAGATTATTTAACCTACAATAGGTTAGAAATCATATTTAAAGATAGAGACCTAGCTTGGGCGACCTCGGCCTAAAGAAGACGCTCTAAACAAAAAAGTTATAGCTATTATTACAAAAGCCAATAATACAAGTTATAAAAAGACCCGCTAGCTAAAGACCATAAAAAACGGCCCTAAGCTTCGCGAGCTCAACCAAAGTTAGACTGGCGTCTTATGGGCCAGTTTAAACCTATTCCCCGAAAATGAGAAGCTATCTAAAAAAAATCCTTGACTTGACGCTATGTTATAAAGTATAATTCTTTTGACCTGACATCTCGCCGCAACCGTTAACTTATCGCCTTAAGGGTAGACGGGGAGCCTCTTAAGGCCACCCACAAGAAAGCTGATTAGCGCTGATTAGGATGGTGTTAATTATGATGGAACGGGGAAACGCGCGCCCTAGATCACACGCCCTAGATCATTGGTTTAACTGTTTTAGGGAGATAAACGGTTAATTTAGTTTAATAATTTTTTCTATTTTTATTTATTTTTATTTATTTACAAGGTAATTATTACATGAATACAGATAATAATAACAATAATGACAATGATAATGACACTAATACTGATTATTTTGATTTAGTATTGAGAAATATATCTAAACAATATCCTGTTGAATTTTTAAAATTTCTTAATATAGTCGATGACGAAACTAAATCTTTAATTGACATATCGACAGGAGAAATTCTTATTGATGACTACTCTCTTAGCACTGAATTAACTTCTCTTAACATCAAAAAATCTTTAATTAATGCTAAATTAAAATTTATGAATTACGCGATAAAAGAAGAAATTAAGTTAAAACATGATTTTAAATCTCAATTAAAAGAAATAAATAATAAAATAGCTAAAAATAAAGCTGCTTCGAAGGCTGAAAATGCCAAAAAAGACGTTTAAAACCTTGAGGTTACGTCTTCAAAAGTTTAGGGTTAGCTCCGCCACCACCCGCCGCCCCTTAACGGTCCGTATAGACCCTTCTATGGTCGTTTAACTTCCGGCCTTAACCACCCTTCGTCCTCCTTAGGCTCGCGCTTAAAAAATGGCGCCTTGTAACCAGTCAGTCAGTCCCCTTACCATTGTCCTTTTCCCAAAAAACAATCGCGATCGCGGAAACCATTGACATTAGTTTGTTTAGACGGTTATAGTTTTTACGCACGCTTTGAAGATGTATTGTAATTTTTTCCAAGCTATTTTTTAACTATCCGCTCTCAAAAAAACTTGCGGGCGCGCTCGCCCTAACCTAGTCAGATGGCCTTGTAAAAACCTCCTCATGGTGTAGTACGATGGTTAAAAAGATTTTATTCGCTCTTTAACTAACCACAGGAGGATTGTGGAAGTTGTGGGAGTGATTGTGGGAGACGTTAACCCGCCTCCCTAAAAATTATACCTAATTGAATATAAATTTAGATTTTCTCTTGACATAATTAAATACAGTTAGCACTATAAAACTATTCAAACAGAAAGTTAAAGGACAATCTAACAGATAATTTTGTATATCAAGTACAACTGATAAATGTAATATTGGATTTATTGATAACTATGATTAACTATATATAGGTAATTCAGTTCTTAGAGAAGGCAATGTGCCTGTTTCTGTTTCATCAGTAGGTTCTAAAAAAGTTTGTAGTAAAGAATTTAATATTTCTCTTGATACCCTGAAATCAATCGCAAAAGGCAAGAAACATGAATTTGTCATGTGTGATGGAGTTTCAGTTATGAAGTTTCAGAAGAAATACAATAGCGCGAAGAAGATTAGTAAACTGGAAATTAAATGCTTGAATATTTACAATGCATTATACATATTTTTAACATTATACATTAATTAACCATTATATAACAATAAAAATAATGATAACGATACATTTAAAACCTTAGGTTGTTAAGTATATAGTTGTCTATTAATAAATCATAAGTAAATACAATTTATTGTATATATTTTGTTTTAAGTAAAGGAAAATTGATATGGATAAAATTAAAGGTTGTTTAGGTTCTCTGATATCGACAATTATTGCTCTGGCTATTGGGTATTTTGTTTCATATTATATATATAGCAGCGATAGTACTTTTATGCATGTTGTCGTGATATTTGGCTGGCCATTTTATTTAATAGGTAAGATAATAATGCTGTTTCTTTAAATTATACAGGGTAGTCGAAAACACGGTCCCCTAGCGAGAAGGCTTTCGCCTTCTCGCTATAAGTCTTAGCGAGCTAATTAAGGGCGAAATAAGCGGAATCGTCAGGGATTCTCCACCTTTTAAAAGTTAGCGTTAATAGTAGGCGCGATATTGACGCCCAAAAAGGGGGCTCGCGTCTAAAAAGCCAAGCTCTAAGGAGTCTTAGCTTCCCGTTTTAAAACAGCGATTCTAATTTTGGCTTAATCCCGGAAATCTTCTTGTCTGACAACGGATGAAGACGAAGGATGATGGATGAGTTCGCCTAATGTCGGCGGTAAACTAATTCGCGCTTATCAGTGAGTATAACTAAATGAAGTGGCCAGAAGACAGTAGTCGCCTCATCGTCTTAGAAACGGTCTTGGTTAGAAACGGTGGAGAAAACGAACCCTAACTTATCCGCCGCGCTCCCAGTAAGGGCTGGGGTTCCGGTAGAGCTTATAGGGGTTTTGACTGTGGTTAAAGCCAGGCCCTATTAGGACAGATTTAAATCAAGAGATCGGTCTTGGTTCTGTCTTAAATAGGGAAAAAGTCCCTCATCGCCCCTGCTGGAACGAGGCTCAAAAAAGGCCTTATGAGCTGCTACTAAAAAACCAGGAATAATCGCCTAACAAAGCACCAAAAATTTAACAACAATTAACAGCCAACAATATGAATAGTTAACTCTTTACGCTTGATTGTTTTCCAAGTTTTTTTCTCTTCCAAACTCTTATCTCGGGCCTTGTCAAAAAAGACTGGCCAGCCTTCCTTCGTACCGGCGGAATCCATTTTACCTTTAACGTAAGGCCCAAACAACCAAACTAATTAATCCTAGGAAGGTTAAACAGCCCAAAAACCTAAAAATTTTGCTGAAGAAAGAGTTTGACTTAAACTTAGTTCCACAATTTATGCAAAAAGTAGCTATTCCAGGAAGCCAAACGCCACAATTCGGACATTTTTTACTAGCCATTTTCTCACCAAACAAAAAAAATATACTATCTTCAAAAATTCGCTATCTTAATATTATATAATAACTATTACTTATACTAAAATAACATCTATCACACACTACAAAACCTAAATCGCCTAACTCAACACAGTAACAATGTACTTGAAACAACTTATTATATTTAAAACCTAATATGCGTCAATAATCACATAAAAATGCTTATAAAATAATCAATTATAATTCAATTACTGCAACTTTTGCAATAACAATAGAACTAAAAACAACAATAACGAAACTTTTAATTGTAAAAATAAATATTTAGTATAAATTGAAATAATAAAAAGCTATTATATAAGAATATCTTGTTTTCAGTGTATGGACTTTTTACGAAGGCATCAATAACAAGAAGAATTATCGCTCCATAATAATCGAAATTTTTGCGCAACCCCCAAAAAACCAGCCAAACCATACACCAGCCAAACCATACATGTGACCGCAGTTAGGACACTCGGTCTTGTTCTGTTTTTCTCGCCTTAGAACTTCGTCATGGGACAACATACCCACATTTTTATATCTTCTCTGAGCCAATAATCTCACCTTCCCAGAAATCAAGGTTGTCTGATCTCCTCAACTAATAATCAAGGTGGAAACTTATCTCGAAAGACTATTCGTTTTTGCTGATTACCATATTACCATCTTTTAAAAACAATGTCAAAATTTTTTTGGTTTTTTTAATGTTGTAGATTAGTAACTAGAGAGCGAAAGAATAGTTAAGAATCATGCTAATAATATAGTTTTATCAAAATTAAATATTTATGACTAATTTTAAAAATTAATTACGATTGTAAAGAATAAATTAGTCATCTTTAGAGTCCAAAGGAACTTATCGGCTCCCAACCGTAAGTTTGCCTTTCCATCGCCGTTTTGGCTATCTTGGATAGCCAAAACGGCTTATTAGGTTCTGGGGCAACTTCTCTTCGGCCCATTCGCTCTTGGAAGTCAGCTGACCCTCTAGCCCTTTTACATCGCCGCCCTTCCCAACCCGCATACCCGCCAAAAAACGCTTAAGGGACTTTTTGAGCGCCCTACCTCCCGCCGACCTGGACCTAAGATCAAGCCCTAGCGGCCCCTTTTCCAGCGATTTTGGGGTCGTTCTTAAGGCTAACGCTCTGAAAGAACTTGACCTTAAGCCCCACTATAGGTAATCTTAGAGGGTCAGTCTTCAATTGAGGAGGCTTTTGGCGAAGGGAACGAATGATGCGGATTTTCGTCAAGCAAAAATACTCCGAGGACGCCCCTTGGCTGTGGGATGGGGAAACCCTCCAGCAGCTGCGTTCCAGCGATGACCCTTGGCTCTGGGACGGGAAAACCTTGAAGCAAAAGAATTCCCTAGACGACCCTTGGCTCTGGGATGGAAAAACCTTAAAACAGCGCAACTCGGACGATGACCCTTGGCTCTGGGACGGGAAAACTTTGAAGCAAAGCCTCTCCCTAGACGACCCTTGGGAGTGGGATGGCCAGACCTTTAGGCAACCTTTATCCGGGGAAGACCCGTGGGAAGCCAATGGCGACGTGCCGATCCCCTTATTGGCCATCATCGCCGGGCTGATTGAGTAGTTAGCCTCATCGAACCCTCGAAACCCGGTGGTTTAACCGTAAGGCTCTGGTTTAAGGTCTTTTTTGGAGCCCTATTTTTAGGGGTTAAGGCTTTTTCGCCTCTAAGTTTTGGCTAGCCTTAACCCTTTTTCTTTCACCGCCTCGCCTAACTGACCCTTAACCCCCATCTCCAGAACCTTTACGCCCAAGCGTCCGCCCCTTAAAAACCAAACGGACCGCTAATTTCGCGATCCGTTGGTTAAAGCGATCTAATTTTTAAGAGGTTAAGGCCGATAAGGCTAAGGCAAAAAGATCACGGGCTCTTTCCGGTCCAGATTAGCCGCGGCCATGGCCGCCATGTCGTCGGTGAACTCATCGTCGTTAAAGCTTTTGGCCTTCTCCGGGCAAGCCTTAACGCAAGCCGCGCAGAGAACGCATTTATCTGGGTCGATCTTCCGGGGATCGCCGCCCTCAAAGGCCCCGGTGGGGCAGTTCTTAACGCAAATTAGGCACCCCACGCACTTTTTGGAGGTCTCCGGCAGAACGTTCCTTTTAGGGGAGTAGCCCCGGTAAGGCCTTTTAGCCGTGGCCAAAAGGGGAGTGTCGCTTAAAACCTTATCCCCGCCAAGCAAAGAGTGGCGCAAAGACAAACCCAAGCCTTTAGCCGCCTCCAAGTCCGCTGGATCGGGCCGGGACCGGCCCATGACGTGGGAGTAAGAATGCTCGCCAATAAAGGCCGCGGCCCCAACCAGGTAGTAACCTTTGTTGACGCAAAGGTCGTAAAGCTCCAACAAAGCGTCCTCGTAAGCCCGGTTACCGTAAACCACTAAAGCCACCGCTGGCCGATGGCCAGCCGGTAGGGTCTGAAAGATCTCCAAGGCCAGCTTGGGCAAACGACCCCCATGAACGGGAAAGGCCAGAACCAAAAGCTCATCCCGCTCCAGAATAAAGCGCTGGGACCGAGCCGATGGCAAGGTCAGGTCCATTTCCCGGGGCCGTAGGGCCAGCCCAGCGGCCACGGACCTAATGATTTTCCGCGTGGTTCCTGTGGGGCTGAAATATATGTTCGCGCTTTGAATCACCTGGCGAGACACTTCATCCCTCCATCAAAAATCGTCAATCAGCGTTTTAAGACTAAAAAACCTAAGGGCGGTAAGGTTAGGTTTAAACAATACTCCCGGCCATGCGAGCCCGGTTGGCTGGCTAAAACCCCGCCGCCTAAGCCCACGTCGCTCCCGCCATAGTGTCTGGAGTCGGAATTAAGTAGCTCGCGCCAATAGCCTGGGCTCTCCACGCCCAAGCGGTAATTCTCCCGGACGATCGGGGTGAAGTTAAAGATAAATAGGAGGGTGTCGTTCGGGTAAGGGCCCCGGCGGATAAAACTAACCACCGTGGAGTCCGCGTCCCGAAAATCCACCCACTCAAAGCCGCGCCAGTCAAAGTCCAAGGAATATAGGGCTGGCTCCCTTTTATAAAGGGCGTTTAGATCCCGGGTGAAGGCTTGTAAACCCTCGTGCTCCGGCCACTTCAGTAAATCCCAGGCCAGTTGGGCGTTATGGTCCCACTCCCCGCGCTGGCCAAACTCGCCGCCCATAAAAAGGAGCTTTTTGCCGGGCTCCCCGTACATGTACCCTAAAAGTAACCGTAAGTTGGCGCATTTGCGCCAGATGTCCCCGGGCATTTTGTCCCAAAGGGACTTTTTGCCATAAACCACCTCATCGTGGGACAAAGGCAAACAAAAGTTTTCATGGAAGGCGTACAAAAGGGCGAAGGTCAAGCGCTCCATGTGGTAACGGCGATGGATGGGGTCTTTGCTCATAAAGTCCAGCATGTCGTGCATCCAACCCATGTTCCACTTTAAAGCGAACCCCAAACCCCCCAAGTGGACTGGCCGGGAGACCGCCGGAAAAGCCGTGGACTCCTCAGCGATGGTCATGGCCCCGGGGAAAAGCTCATAGAGCTTAGTGTTTAAGGTCTTAATCATCTCCAAGGCCTCCAGATTTTCCCGGCCCCCGTATTGGTTGGGGATCCACTCGCCCTCTTGGCGCGAGTAGTCCAGGTAAATCATGGAAGCCACGGCGTCCACCCTTAAGCCGTCAATATGGTACTGATCGACCCAGAAAAGGGCGTTGGCCACTAAAAAGTTTTTAACCTCGTTCCGACCGTAGTTAAAGACTAAGGTCCCCCAATCCGAGTGGGCCCCTTGCCGCGGGTCCGCGTGCTCATAAAGGTGGGTCCCGTCAAAATACTCCAAAGCGAAAGAGTCCCTAGGAAAATGGGCCGGGACCCAGTCCATAATGACGCCAATCCCGTTTTGGTGGCATTTATCCACTAAGTAACGAAAATCGTCCGGGGTCCCAAAGCGCGAGGTGACCGCGTAATAACCCGAGACCTGGTAACCCCAAGAGGCGTCGAAAGGATGCTCAGCTAAGGGCATGAGCTCTAGCCAGTTAAAGCCCAAGTCGTTTAAATACGGGACCAACTGGTCAGCGATCTCCCGGTAGTTGAGCCACTCGCCCTCTTTAGTGTGGCGCCAGGAGCCCAAGTGGGCCTCGTAAACGCTCATGGGCTGGGTTAAAAAGTTGGTTTTGGCCCTCTTTTGGATCCACTCGTTATCGCCCCAAACGTAGGCGTCGAGGTCCGCCACCACCGAGGCCGTCTTGGGCCTTAGCTCCATCTGGAAGCCCATGGGGTCGGACTTCATTAAGACCACGTTGTCTTGGGTGGTGATCTCAAACTTGTAGATATCCCCGGGCCGGTAGTTGGGGACAAAGATCTCCCAGACCCCCGAGGACCCCCGGGGACGTAGGCGTAACCGCCGACCATCCCAGAGGTTGCGGTCGCCAACTAAGCTCACCTTCTTGGCCGAGGGGGCCCAGACCGCGAAGACCACCCCCTTAATCCCTTGATGGACCAAAGGATGGGCGCCTAGTTTATGGTAAATCTGGTAATGGTTGCCTTGATTCCACAAAAAAAGGTCCAATTCACCTAAAACCGGCTGGAAACTATAGGCGTCATAAAAAACGCTGTCCCCGGCGGCGAACTCGACCTTTAAGCGGTAAGGCTCAAAATTATGGTCAAGAGGAGCGAAGCCCTCAAAAAAATCGGCCCAAGGGCCCCCCATGGTCCGTAACTCCACCTCCCCCCCGGACAATAAGGCCCGAACCCTTTTGGCCCCAGGACAGTAAGCCCGGGTCAAAACGCCGCTAACCCCGTTCTGACGCGCTGGTCTCGCCCCTAAAAAAGAAAAGGGGTCAGCCAGTTGGCCAGTGGTGAATTTATCCGCCAAAGCTCGGTCCACAATTCCTCCTGACGCGTTGTCAAAATTCGGTTAAGGATTTAGTTAAACGGTCTCTTTAGGAGCGACCAAGGCGGTCCGTCTTTTCAACCATCAAATAATATCATATAATTCATTTAAGTTGTAGGCGGCCCCTTAAAGGGCGCCTACCAGACCCTTTCGCCGCCTAAATAAATTCCGTTCGAGCCACCACCAGCCCTTAAGCCGCCAGTTTCTTAAGGGCCATAGGCCGCAGTTTCATGGAAACGCTTCTCATGATTCTGGCGGTCACGGGCCTAGTGTTGTTAAACGCCATGTTCGTGGCCGCCGAATTCTCTTTTGTCCGCATTCGCTCCACTCGTCTGGAACTCTTGGCCCAAAGCGGCCAAAGGAGGGCCAAGGCGGCCATTTTCGGCCTGGAGAACCTGGAAGATTACCTTTCCGTCTGCCAGTTAGGGATCACCTTGGCCTCTTTGGGCCTTGGCTGGTTAGGCGAGCCCTTTGTCACCGCCTTAATTGAGCCTATCTTAGCTAAAGTTAATATCACTAACCCAACTTTAACCCACTCTATCTCCTTTATCGCTGGTTTTGGCTTTATTACCTTTATTCATGTCACCTTTGGGGAATTAGCCCCGAAAAACATGTCCATCCGCTCCACCGAAGCCACGGTCCTCTTCTTAGCTATTCCCATGCGCGTCTTCCACATCCTTTTTTTGCCAGCGGTCAAAGTTTTAAACGCCATGGCCCAAGCTATCCTGGTGGTCTTAAGGGTCGGTCACTTAAGCCACTCGGACGCCCATAGCGCCGAGGAGATTAAGCTCATCATCGCTGACTCCCGGGACGATGGGCAGTTGGATGAGGCTGAGGAGCGGCTCATTAACAACATCATTAACCTGAACCGCCGGACAGCTAGGGACATCATGATCCACCGCACCAAGGTGGTTAGCCTCTCGGCGGACGATTCCCCGGCCAAAGCGGTGGCCCTCATTATGGAGCGGGGGTTCACCCGCATCCCGGTCTTTGAGGGGGATAAAGATAACCTCATTGGTTTTATCCACGCTAAAGACCTTTTGGAGTACCAAACCCACGAAAACTTAAGACCCCTCGTGCGCCCCACCCTGTACATCTACGACCATCAGCCCATTGACGACATCCTGGAGATGATGAAGAACAAAAGAACCCGTCTTGGTTTAGTCTGGGATGAGTATGGCAGTTGGCAAGGGTTACTGACCATGGAGGACGTTTTGGAGTCCATTGTCGGGCCTATCCAAGATGAGTTTGACCATGAGGAGCCCACCATGGTGGCCCAGCCGGATGGCTCCATCTTGGTCCAAACCAAGGTTTCCTTAGAGGAGTTAGGCCTCCACTTAACTTTGGACCTAGGGGTTAACTCCGAGGAAAGGTACCGTTCCTTAGCCGCTCTTTTATCGGACAAGTTTGGGGAAACCCCGGTCCCGGGCGATTATTGGAATGGCTATGGGGCCACCTTCACGGTGGCGGCTTGTAACGGGCTGGCGGTCACCCGGGTCTTAGTCCAAGCCAATCCCCCCAAAGAGGAAAACGAAGGCAAACCCAGGGCGAGCGACCCAAGAACGCTTAAGTCCAGCGATTAAGTTCGCGCTATGCCCACCTTTTGGCGGCCCTTAACCTTAGTCGATCTAGTTAAACCTGAAGCTAAAAAACCCCGGTTCCTCAAGAATCGGGGTTTTTTGGTTAACTTTTGTGGCTAAAAGGTTATAAACGCGGCTCAGTCACATCGGAAATGGTGAAGGGCGAATTGTACTCGCTCCCCCTTTGGTTGCCTTCCTTAATCTCCCCGCGAGCCACGAGGTCCCGGTACTGGGCGATGTAGTTAAAGGCCCTTTGGTGATAGCCCGAGTCGGGGTAAGCCTCAATCAACCCCTTAAAGCGGTTCATGGCCGCTTGATAGTCCTTCCGTTTATAGTAAAACTCCCCGATATAGAACTCGTGGCCCGCGAGGTTATTCTGAGCCTCGGCGATGCGGGCTTTAGCCAGAGTCGAGTAATGGTTGTCAGGATAGCTTTCAATGAGATGGGCTAGGGTCTGGATGGTCAGAAGGGTTGGCGTTTGGTCCCGGTCAATGCCATTCATGCGCATATAGTGGCACATGCCCTGTTGGTAAATGGCGTACGGGACCGCGTCATTGGTGGGATGGAGCTCCTCAAAGCTCCGGTAAGCCCCGTAAGCCTCAATATACTTGGCGTTTAGATAATAAGCGTCCCCGAGCTTTAACTCCGCCAAAAGGGCGTAGCGGCTGTACGGGTACTGATCCTTAATCTGCTGGTAAATGGTGGCCGCCTCAGCGTAGTCGTCAGCGTCCATGCGCTCTTGGGCTTTAGCGGCTAAGGCCGCCGATTGGTCGCCCTCTAAGGCGTCGGTCTCGCCCGAGCCATAACCAAAAGCGCTTTTAATGTAATTGACCGCCTTGCCGCAACCAGTTAGACCAAAGGTTGGGGCCAACAGAAGAAGCGTAATGGCGGCCAGTTTAAAAAAGCCGCCGCGACCGGCTTTTGAGGAACTCACGATAAAGTCTCCAGCTGCTTTAGGTAATCTTTTTTAGTTTTGAGCCCAATGATTCGGGTGACTTCCTGGCCGCCCTTAAAGACGATTAGGCAAGGGATGTTAACGATCTTCCAATTAACCGCCGCCTCATTGTTCTCATCCACGTTGATCTTGGCGAAGGCCACTTTACCGGCCAATTCCTCGCTCAATTCCTCCAGAATGGGAGCGGCCTTTAAGCACGGCCCGCACCAGGGGGCCCAGAAATCCACCAAAATGGGAATCGGGCTTTCCGCCACAGCCTGACCAAAGGTCGCGTCGGTCAAAGCTTTTAATTCGGCCATTATAGAAACACTCCTTGTTGTAGGAAAAAGACAAGTAAATAACTGGATAATTAGCTAAGCCCCCCTAGGCCATCGGCTGGAGCGAGGGGTTAGGGCTATGACTAGGTCTAGGGCTAGGTCTAGGTCTAGGTCTAGGACTAGAAGCCAAGCCCCGGCCTTTAGCCCAATTACTATACTTAATCCTTAAAGTATAGTCAAGGCGTATCTCTATTTTAAGATAAACTTAAGATTATTCAGTCTAAAAAGATTTAAAAAAGACTTAAAAAAACAAAATAAAGATATTTAAAAGCTAAATAATATTAACCAGAAGGTCGGTTTCTAACTAACCTTCTTGATTCCCAAAGGGGCCACAATGGTCGGGTTATCCCCACAGACCGGGCAATCGGGCCGATGGCGGTACTTAACCTTCCGAAAGTCCATGGTTAAACCATCGTAGGTCAATAATTGGCCAGTCAATAAAGAGCCCGCCCCGGTCAGAAATTTAATGGCCTCTAAAGCCTCCAAGCTCCCCACCACCCCGGCTATAGCCCCGAGGATACCGGATTGGCCGCAAGTCGGGAGGCTATCCACAGGCGGCGGCTCGGTGAGTAAACAACGGACGCAAGGGCCTTGGCCGGGCAGATAGCTGGTTATCTGCCCTTGAAAGCGAATGACCCCAGCGTGGCAAAAGGGTTTTTGAGCTATAACGCAAGCGTCGTTAATTAAAAACTTAGCCGCGAAGTTATCCGTCCCATCAATGATAAAATCAAAGTCTTTGATCAGATCCAGGATATTGGCCGCGGTCACCTCGAACTTAAAGGTTTTGACGTCCAGCTCCGGGTTTAAGGCCAAAACGGAGTTCCGGCCTGACTCGGTTTTGGGGCTCCCCAAATCCCGAGTGGAGTGGATAATCTGCCTTTGTAAGTTCGTTAAATCCACGGTCTGGCTATCGACAAGACCAATGGTCCCCACGCCCGCGGCCGCCAAATAAAGGGCCGCGGGCGAGCCTAATCCCCCAACGCCGATAACAAGAACCGAGCCTTTAAGAAGCTTTTTCTGGCCTTTAACCCCGATCTCCTCGATCAAGACATTCCGACTGTAACGCTCCAGCTGACCCCCAATCAGTGTCATAGCGCCCCACCTCTAGGTAAGGAAAAAGGCTTCCTTTATGATTTTATGACCCTTTCCGCGCCAAAAGACGGTAAGTGCCGTCTTTATTGTCTATAAGTTTTAAAACTTTGTGCCCTTCGTCTTTTAAACTGCGCGGGACGTTTTCCAAGGGTTCGCCTTGGTTTAAATGGATGGCCAACACCTCCCCCACGGCCAGATCGTCCAAAGCCACCTTGGCTTTGACAAAGGTCATGGGGCAGACCACGTCCCGGATGTCCACTTCCGCCGCGATCGGCGGCTCAACTTCTGGTGGCAATTTTGGCCTCCACTAGGCGGGTCAAAGGCTCCCAGCCGATCCGATCGATGGTTCCCCGAAACCTTTCCCCTGGTTTACCGTGGGCCTCAAAAAAATCCAAGGCCGCGTCCGAGGCTTTTAAGACCGATTCTTGGTCCTCGGTGATGGGGACTAAGGTTTTGCCTTGGGCGATGCGGTTCCCAAAAGAGCCGCCAAAGGACAGTAAGTAACCCGAACTCCCCTTCCAAGCGTCCGTGGGGCAAGACTTAACGCACCGACCGCAGTGGTTGCATTTTTTCTCGCTTAAGATGACCTTGGATTTTAAGACCCTAATGGCCCCAACCCGGCAAACCTTGGCGCAAAGGCCGCAAAAGGAGCAATCCTCGGCGGTCCAAGAAACCAGGTACCCGCCCTTCACCCCAAAATCGTTTTCCTCGGCCTTAAGGCAGTTATTAAGGCAACCCGTGACCCCAAACTTAAACTTGTGCGGCAAAGACCGGCCAAAGTACCGGTTGGATATCTCCAAGGCCAAAGCCAACGTGTCCACGCAACCGCTCGGGCAAACTTCCGAGCCTTGGCAAGCGGTAACCGTCCGCACCCGAGCCCCGCAAACCCCAGTCTCCACGCCCCCAGCGGCCAAAAAAGACTTAATATTCTCCACGTCCTTTAAGCGGACAAAAGGAATCTCCAACCCCTGGCGAGACGTTAGATGGACGTGGCCCGACCCAAAGGTCTTGGCGGCCTCGGTGATAGTCGAAAGCTGATCCGCGGTTAGGTTCCCGCCCACCACTTTCAGCCTTAAAGAAAAACAGTCTTTTTGTTTTTGGCGCATGAAGCCGCCATTTTTGAGGGCCTTATAATCAACAGCCACCAGTCAATCCTCCCCAGCTAAACCCTTTTTAAGGGATTCACCGTTATTGACTTGGCCCGTAAAAATCATCCAATAATATTAAGTGACTATTAAAAGAAGGCCAAATCAATAAATAAGCGCAATTTGTAACTTTAAAACAAAAAAGATGGTAAAATTCACCCCAGAAGCTCCAGAGACCCCCTAAGGCTGTAAGCCACCTCTTTTAAAGAACAACCCCAAAACGCCAAAGCCACTGCGGGTTTGCGCTCATGGCTAACGATTATTTTTGGGACATTTTAACAAGGTTTGACGGCAAAAAACAGGCTTTCCCCTAAAAAAATAAAGCTATTTTTCTTAACCTCGTTTAGACCATCTTTAAAAAAAATTAAGGCCTGATTTTATCCAGCTGGTTTTAGCCACATGGTTTTATTCAGGCCTTAGATAATGTTTAAAAAATAACTTACAAAGTTATTAGTTATATATGATTTTATGATTGGCTAACTAATTAACTTTAAACCCTAAAAAAATAATAGCTAAAGACCGGAGGGCTTTAGTTTTTTTATTTAGCTTTTTCCAAAGCCGCGGCCTTTTCCTCGGCCAAAGCCCGACACTTGGGGCAAGCGTTGGCGGGTAACCTCAGGAAAGTTCTTAAAGGGCTAACCTCGCTGGCCGTTTCCACCACTAATAACCCAGGGCAATCCGGGCACTCTTTTAAAGACTCCCTACGCCTTTCGTTAATAAAGGTTGGCCAATCCCTTGAGGAGTCTTGGGTAACCGCGTGGGTGTCGTAAAAGACCCGCTTTTCCCTTAGCCACCAGCCCTCTCGTAAAACCGAGCCACTGTGGTTGGGGGCTGGTTTAACCCGGGTCTTATGGATGATGTCGGCCATTTTCTGGACGTAATCCAAAGTGTCGGCCCGGGTGGCCGGGGGGCCGCCCGCTGGCATGGGCTCCTTTACCTCGGTCCAATCCAGACCAGCCATGGACATGATGATGGCCAAGTTGGTGTAGGGCAAAGCCCCTTGGATGGCGTAACCGCCTTCCAAAACGGCGATGTCCGGGTTAATCATCTCGCTCATCCGGGCGTAGCCTTGGGCGGTTAACTTCATGTTGGTGATGGGGTCGGTGAAGTGGTTGTCTTGACCGGCGGAGTTAATGATAAGCTCCGGCTTCCATTCTTTTAAGATCGGCTGGACAATAAGCTCCACGGCCTTATGGAACCCAGCGTCGCCCGTGGCCGGGGGCAAGGGGATGTTGATGGTCGCCCCCCAAGCTTGGGGCCCGCCCAACTCGTCATAGGAGCCAGTCCCGGGGTATAAGGTCCGCCCATCTTGGTGGATACTGATAAAAAGCGTGTCTGGATCGTGCCAGTAAATGTCTTGGGTGCCGTCCCCATGGTGGCAGTCCGTGTCGACAATGGCGATCTTCCGGTAGCCAAACTCGCTCCTTAACCGCTCAATCATGATGGCTTCATTATTGATATTGCAAAAACCCCGGCCCCCGTGGACCACTAGGCCAGCGTGATGGCCCGGAGGTCTCACCAAGGCGAAGGCTTTTTTAGCTTGACCCGTGGCCACCAAACGACCCGCGGTGATGGCCCCGCCGCAACTAATTAAGTGCGGGGCCGCGGCCACCCGCTTTAAGGGCAAAGGGACCAGATGGGTCCGATAGATATCAGCCGCCTCAGCCACTAGGGGTCGGTACTCCCGAATGCCTGGGCGATCAAAGATACCCTCTTCCCGTAGCTGATCGTGAGTGTATAATAGACGCTCTTCCCGCTCGGGATGAGAGGCCGAAATGGCCCAGTCATAGGCTGGGAAAAAAATAAGACCCAGGCGGGCCTGGTCAATGGTCAAGGTTGGCTCCTCACGGCCTTATGACAGGCTCCTATGGCCGGAACCCGCCTTAAGCCCTTTTAAGCGCGAAGATCGCCCGGAGGCCTAATTATAAGTTGGTTCTATTCTAGCCCGAACCGTTAAAAAATCAACCGCCTAATAAATGAGGTTATCGCTGGACGAAACCGTTTCCGTGAGGGCCGCGGTGGCGGTCAGGAGTTGGGGGGCTGGGACGCTGACGATGGATGTATTTAGGTCAATCCAGCGTTTTAAGACAATTTTTATAAAATAGATTTTAAATTATGAGATAATTTTTATTTAGCCAACGCTATAAATCTATTATTTAGTATATAAAATTAATACGTATATATTAAAGAAAAATATATGTTAACAAACTAATATTATATTCTTTAAAGCTCTTTAAAGCTTAATAAACAATTTTTAGACCTATTTTTTCATACCTTATACCTTGAAACCCTTGACCGGGGCGCGCTTTAAAGCGACCCTCACCTTAAGCGGCGATACTAATTTTGGCTTCATCCTTAATCCTGTTGGAAAGGTCGGATAAATTAGCGGATAGGAGTTTTGTCCAAAAAAAGATAGCTTGTTTTGTCCTTGATTGGCTAATCAGGCTTTAAAGGCGCGGAAAGCTATTTTATGAGGAAGATTAATAGGGAAAAAATGGACTAAGCTGGGGCTGGGATCGGGGACGGGCGCGCTAACGCGCGCCTGGATGGTGGCGCCTCCCCCAGAAAAGATCTTGTAGATCATGGACAAAATGTTATCAGCTTTTGGACATATCTGGCCGCCACTGAAAGATAGTCCAAAGGTAAAGCTATCGCCAATCTTAAACTAATTTTTTCTTTGGAGTGGAAAAGAGTTTTTTTGGGGGGGGTTGGGGGTCTCACCCCAAAATTATCGTGCGCTCATCAAAAATTATATTTTTTTGATTTTCTTATATTTTAAGAAAGAATTTTCACTAGTTTTTGATAGATTATCACTCATCGAATTAAATCATACGTTCAATGACAAATTATTAGCGCGCTTAAAGATGTTTACTATCGCCCTTTTAGTTACCGCCAATTTTGGATGTTTCCTAATGTTCCACCAATCTTAGGCCGTTTTTTTGAGGGTAAAATCCGTTCCTGGCGCCTCAATCTTGTATCCAACACGTTTTTTGGAGATCTGAGAGCCATTTGTTGGTTGATTATGGCGGAAAAGGCTGGGCCAAAAAACAGGGTGACCACAAGAAAATCACCCAATGATGATTCTGATGATCGTACTGATGATCGTAATCGCCAAACCAACTAAAAAAGTGATTAACA